>CAZXSI010000062.1:2444-7357 GCA_964643215.1 uncultured Klebsiella sp.
GGAAGTGAAATAGGGCCAGGGCGATGACAGAGGGCTGAATCGATGACAGAGGGCACAGATGCCGGATTGTTCACGGAGGACTGAATCGAGGCCTGCGTAGAGGACCGAGTGGAGGGCTGAATTGAGCGAAAGGCAGTCGGTCGCTTAAGGTGGCAGGTGGCGGGCTTTGAGCCATGCGTGGGGTAGGGATGCGATGACATCGCATCAGCCTGCCTTGGTTGCGCGTCAGCGCGCGGTCAGAACCCGGCGCCTTTGACCTTCGTCTTCACGCGCAGGAGCCGGTCCTTGGACGTGATGTAAAGCGTGTGGCCGTCGTCGCCCCAGGCGAGGTTCGCCGTGGGCTGGCCGCAGAGGATCGAGCCCAGGTGCTTGCCTGCGGGCGTGATGATCAGGACGCCGCCCGGACCGGTGGTCCAGAGGTTGCCTTGGGCGTCGAGCTTGAGGCCGTCGCAGCCACCCTGGCGTTCCTTGCTCTTCAGCGGGGCCGCGAGGAAGACGTCGCGCAGGCCGGAGCCATCCAGGTTGCAGACGGCGACGCGCGGATTCTTGCCGTCGGAGATCGCGAGGTAGAGGGACTTCTGATCGAGGCTCAGGGCGATGCCGTTGGGCCATTGGATTTCCTTCGTCACGAGCGTGACCGCGCCGTCCTTCGCGAGCTTGTAGACGCCGTGGTAAGGGGTTTCGGCCTTCTCGCCCTTCGGGAGGCCGTAGGGCGGATCGGTGAAGAAGACGGTGCCATCCTTGGTCACGCAGAGGTCGTTCGGGCTGTTGAAACGGACGCCCTCGTGGTTCTTCGCGGCGAGGACCTGGAACTTGCCGTCGCCGCCGAGGCGGGCGACGCGGCGCGAGCCGTGCTGGCAGAGGAGCAGGCGGCCTTCGCCGTCGACGGAGAGGCCGTTGGAGCCCTGGTTGGTCGAAGCTTCGTCGGTGCCGCTGGGCTTGAGGAAGACGGACGCCATGGCGTCGCCTTCGATCCACTGGTAGGCGACGTTATTGGGGACGTCGGAGAAGACGATGCGGCCCTTGTACCAGACAGGCCCTTCGGACCAAGTGTAGCCGCCGTTCGAGATCGTCTCGACCTTCGCGTCGCTGGCGAGGAGGGCGTCGAGCGCCGGGTCGAGTCTTTCGATGGACTGCTTCGGACCCTCGGCGGCGCAGACGGTCAGGACGGAAAGGAAGAAGGCGGGGAGGAACTTCATGCGGAAGGGGTAGGCGGGACTCCGAGGGGAGGCAAATCAAAGGTAGGGGATAGCGGTTGGCGGTTGGGGATGCACTCGAGCAAAGGGAGACCGGAGACCGGATGATTGGCTGGGGGCTTCATTTTCAGGTCTCAGGTCTCGGCCATCAGGAGCCGGGTACGGGTGATCAGTTTCAGGTTCGGGTCCGGGATTAATCGACTCAGCCATCTGTCATCTGCCATCGACTCTGCCCTCCTTGTCTTGCTCCCCTCCCCAAAACCCTCCTTCCTTTCCCTCGTGAAAGCCCTGCTCCTCACCGAATACAAGAAGATGTCCTATGTGGACGTGGCCGATCCGGTCTGCGGTCCCGAAGACGTGCTGATCAGGGTCCGCGCCTGCGGGATCTGCGGCTCCGACATCCATGGTTACGACGGTTCCACCGGTCGCCGCATCCCGCCTCTGGTCATGGGCCATGAGGCCGCGGGGGTCATCACCGGCGTCGGCGCCCAGGTGAAGGGCTTCGCTCCGGGCGACCGCGTGACCTTCGATTCGACCGTCTTCTGCGGCGGATGCGTCCATTGCCAGCGCGGGGACGTGAACCTCTGCGACAACCGTCAGGTCCTCGGCGTCTCCTGCGGCGACTACCGCCGCCACGGCGCCTTCGCCGAGTTCGTCACCGTCCCGGCCCGCATCCTGCATAAGTTGCCCGCCGAGCTCGGCTTCGCCGAAGCCGCCATGATCGAGGCCGTCTCCGTGGGCGTCCACGCCGTCCGCCTCACGCCCGTCGCCCCGGGCGACACCGCCGTCGTCGTGGGCACCGGCATGATCGGCCTCCTGACGCTCCAGGCCGCCAAGATCGCGGGTTTCGCGCAGGTCATCGCCGTCGACACCGAGGACTCGCGCCTCGCCGTCGCCCAGGAACTCGGCGCCACCCATAGCTTCAATCCCAAGACCGGCGGCGACCTCGCCGAATACGTCAAGTCGCTCACCAAGGGGCAGGGCGCCGACGCCGCGTTCGAGTGCGTCGGCCTCAACGCCACCGTCCTCTCCGCGATCCACGCCGTGCGCAAAGGTGGCACGGTCACCCTCGTCGGCAACCTCTCCCCGAAGACCGAGCTCCCGCTCCAGGTCGTCGTCACCCGTCAGCTCCGCCTGCAGGGTTCCTGCGCCTCGGCCGGCGAGATCCCGCGCTGCATCGAACTCCTCGCCACCAAGCAGATCAAGGTCGACAAGATCATCTCCGCCGTGGCTCCGCTGGAGCAGGGCGCCGACTGGTTCGCCAAGCTCTACGCCGGCGCCCCGGGCGTCATGAAGGTCATCCTCGCGCCTCAATCCTGATCAACAGAATCAATGGCTTTCTTCGATCTCACCGGCAAGGTCGCCTTCATCACCGGCACCAGCCGCGGCCTCGGCCAATACTTCGCCCGCGCCCTCGCGCAGGCCGGCGCCGACATCGCGATGTCGAGCCGCGACGCCGCCAAGCTCGCGCCTTTCCGCAAGGAGATCGAGGCGCTCGGCCGCCGCACCTGCGGCGTCGACCTCGACGTCCGCGACCACGCCAGCATCAAGGCCGCCGTGGCTTCGGTGGAAAAGCAGATGGGGCGCATCGACATCCTCGTGAACAACGCCGGCTGCAACGCGCGCAAGCCCGCCCTCGAGGTCACCTGGGACGACTGGAACATGGTCCTCGACACCAATCTCCGCGGCACGTTCTTCACCGCCCAGGCGGTCGCCCCGGGCATGATTTCCCGCGGCTACGGCCGCATCGTGAACATCGGTTCCGTGACCTGCGTCGCCGGTTACGCCGGCCTCGCCCCTTACGGCGCCAGCCGCGGCGGCGTGAAGCAGCTCACCATGAGCCTCGCCGACGACTGGGGCCGCCACGGCGTCACCGTCAACTGCCTCGCCCCTGGCTGGTTCAAGACCGCCCAGAACGCCGTCCTCTACGAGAACCGTGAATGGGTGGAATACCTTTGCGACCGGATCCCGCTCAAGCGCCCCGGGGCGCCCGATGATCTTGCCGGCCCGGTGGTCTTCCTGGCCGCCGAAGAGAGCCGTTACGTGACCGGCCAGACCTTGTTGGTTGACGGCGGCATCAGCACAGGTGCTACTCGTGCCACGGTCGCCCCGCCGAAATCCTGACCCCCTGCGCCATGCTTTACGCCCTGCTCGCCATCGCCGTCCTGGTCCTGTTGGTGACCTGGCTGAAGCTTAATCCGTTCATCGCCCTGCTGATCAGCTCGCTGACGCTCGGCGCGATGGTCGTGGCCACGCAGGGCGTGCTCACCATGACGGAGGTGCTGAAGGCCTTCCAGACGGGCTTCGGGAACACCTTGGCCGGCACCGGCGCGATCATCGTGCTCGGGGTCGTCTTCGGCAAGCTGCTCGCCGAATCGGGCGGGGCCGGGGTGCTCGCCAAGCAGTTCATCCGCACCCTCGGGCCGTCGCGCATCGGGCTGTGCATCATCCTGCTGGCCCTCTGCGTGGGCATGACGACCTGGTTCGCAGTCGGTCTGCTGCTCATCCTGCCGATCGTCATCACCCTCGCCAAGGAGACCGGCCAGCCGTTCCTCCGGCTGGTCTTGCCGCTGCTCTCTTTCCTGTCCGTGATGCACGGCCTGATGCCGCCGCACCCCGGCCCCGTCATCGCCATCGAGGCCCTGCACGCCGACATGGGCAAGGTCATCCTCTGGGCCCTGGTGCTGGGGATCCCGGTCGCCGCCATCGCCGGGCCGTTCTTCGCCCGGCTCGCCGTCAAGCGGGTCGAGGTCGCCACGCCAGAGTTCACGCCGTCGGTCTCCGCCGGCCAGGTCCTGCCCGCCTTCGGGCTGACGATCTTCACCGTCCTCCTGCCGGTGATCCTGCTCCTGACGGGTACGCTCGTGGAACTCCTCCAGGCCAAGGAACAGCTCTGGGGCAAGGTCGGACTCTTCGTCGGCCACCCCGTGATCGCCCTGCTTTTATCGGTGCTTTTCGCGATGTGGGCCTTCGGGAAACGTTGCGGACGAAGCGCGGGCGAGCTCCTGAAATTCTCCGAGCAGAGCGTGTCCGGCATCGGCATGACGCTCATCCTCGTGGGCGCCGGCGGCGGCTTCGCGCTGGTCATGCGCACGGCCGGCGTGGACAAGCAGCTCGCCGAACTCGCGGCCTCCGCGGGCCTGCCGTTGCTCGTCTACGGCTGGCTCGTCTCGGCCTTCATCCGCGTCGCCACCGGCTCCGCGACCGTCGCCATCACCGTCGCCTCGGGCTTCATCGCGCCCGTGCTGGCCGCGCATCCGGGCACCAGTCCGGAGCTCATGGTCATCTCCATCGGCTGCGGCTCGCTCTTCCTCTCGCACCTCAACGACAGCGGCTTCTGGATGGTCAAGGAGTGCCTCGGCCTGTCCGTCGGTCAGACGCTGCGCACGTGGACGATCACCGAGACCCTCATCGGTTTCTCGGGCCTAGGCATGGCGTTGTTGGCGGAGCAGGTGATGAAGTTTGTTCGATAGGCGTAAGGTGGATGGCTGAGTCGATGGCGGATGACAGATGACGGAGGACTGAACAGAGGGCTGCATGGAGGGCTGAGCTGAGGACTGAGTTGATAAGTCCCGCCATCGGCCATCCTTCCTCGTGTTCATCGATTCAGCCCTCTGCCATCGATTCAGCCATCGACTCGGTCCTCTGTTTTCCTGAAACTCATTCCACCCAATGAAATCAGCCTTTTTATCCTTCATCGTTCATCTCTCGTCCTTC
>CAZXSI010000063.1:0-7247 GCA_964643215.1 uncultured Klebsiella sp.
GCTTCGCTCTGGTAGCCGAAGTCCTCGAGCGAGGCGACGAAGCCGCGGCCGAAGAAGGCCTGCCACTGACGGTTCACGGCCACGCGGGCGGTCAGCGGATTCTCGGGCGCGAAGAGCCAGCGGGCGAAGGTCAGGCGGTTGGCCGGGGCGTCCTTGGGCAGGCCGGGGAGGAAGGCGGGCACGCCGGGCTTCACTTCTTCGCGCGGGTTCAGGTATTCGCCGCGGTGGTAACGCACGGTCGTCCGGGGGTTGGAGGCGGGGCGCTCGCGCATGACGAGCGTCGGCTGGCCGCGCGGGATGCGCTTGCGCAGGGCGGCGAGGGCCTTGGCGTGGACGGCGACTTCGGGCGCGGTCTCCAGGAAACGCAGGCGCAGGGCGTCCCGGTCCTGCGGGGCGTCGCCGGCGAGCATGGCCTCGATCGCCGCGGGGTGACCGGTCGCGGTGGCGTGTTGGTCGGTGCTGACGGCCAGACGGAAGTGCCCGAGCGAGCAGGAGAAGTGTTTTTCGAAAAGCATCTTCAGGGTCCAGCCGGCCGGAAGGTCGGTGGGCTTGGCGAACCGGAAGACGGCCGTCTGGCGCTGACCGTAGCCGCCCAGCACCTGCCAGCCGCTCGACATCTCGCCGTCGAGCGCGGCGGCGGCGTTGTTCTTCTTCCGGGCGGCCTTGCCCTTCGCCTTGGCCTTGGGCGCGGCGGCGGCGTCGCTGATCCGGTCTTCTTCCTCGTCGTTCGTCGCGAAGGCGTCGCCGAATTCCAGGCGTCGGCCTTCATGCCAGGCCTGGAGCTCGCTGAGGAAGAAGCCGCCGAGGGGCCCCTCGTAGCCGGTGAGGCCCGGGCCGTCGTTGGGCAGGGAGGGGTGGTCGGCGACCTCGAGCCGGAGCGCCGTGACGCCCTTGAGCGGACGATCGAAGGTCAGGTCATAGACGTCGCTCTTGGTGCTGTCGCCTCCGCCGAGGATGAAGCCGTCGGGCTGGACCTCGAGTTTCGGCATCGTGGTCTTGAGCTTGGCCGGGCGGAGCACCTCCCACTTCGCGGCCTTGGTGGCTTCGGCGGCGATCCAGGCGTCGACCTTCGGGTCGAGGGCGGCGACGCCGCCCGGGAACTTGCCGGGCAGGGATTCTTCGGCGGCGGCGATCTTGCGGGCGTGCTCGGCCTGCTGCGCGGCCAGGTCGGGCGGCGGGATGTGGTAGGTCGGTTCGTCGGCGTTGTTCAGCAGCGCCATGACACCGTAGTAGTCCGTGTGCAGGATCGGATCATACTTGTGGGTGTGGCACTGCGCGCAGTTCATCGTCAGGCCCATCCAGGCCGCGCCGGTGGCGCCCACCCGGTCGACCATCGCGTAGAAACGGTATTCGTTGGGGTCGATGCCGCCTTCCTCGTTCAGCATCGTGTTGCGGTGGAAGCCGGTGGCGACGAGGTCGTCGGGCGTGGCGCCGGGGAGGAGGTCGCCGGCGAGCTGCTTGATGCCGAACTGGTCGTAAGGCAGGTCGGCGTTGAGGGCCTTCACGACCCAATCGCGGTAAGGCCAGATCGTGCGCGGACGGTCCTTCTCGAAGCCGTTGGTGTCGGCGTAGCGGGCGAGGTCGAGCCAGCGACGGGCCCAGCGTTCGCCGTAGCGCGGCGAGGCGAGCAGGCGGTCGACGAGCCTTTCGTAGGCGTCGGGCGACTTGTCTTGGACGAAGGCATCCGCCTCTTCGGGCGTGGGCGGCACGCCGGTGAGGTCCAGCGTCACGCGGCGCACGAGGGCGTAGCGGTCGGCTTCGGGCGACGGCTTCAGGCCGGCTTTTTCGAGGCGCGCGCGGACGAAGGCGTCGATGGGATGGACGCCTGCCTGCGGCAGCGGCGCCTGCTTGGGCGCGGAGAAGGCCCAGTGAGGCTGGTAGACGCCGCCCTCGGCGATCCAGGCGCGCAGGGTCGCCTTGTCTTTCGCGGACATCGGTTTCTTCGCCTCCGGAGGCGGCATGACATCGTCCGGGTCTTCGGAGAAGATGCGATGGATGACTTCGCTTTTGTCGGGCTGTCCTGGGACGATCGCGATCTCGCCGGACTTGCCCTTGCCGTGGGCGGATGCGACGAGGTCGAGGCGGAGCTTACCTTTGCGCGCATGCTCATCCATGCCGTGGCAGGCGAAGCAGTGCTGGGCCAGGATCGGGCGGACTTCCCGGTTGAAGTCGACGGCGAGGAGGCGCGTGGCGGCGAGCGCGAGCAGCGTGACGAGGGAAAGGCGGGACATGGCGCTGAGGGGTCTCCGGGCGGGGTGCGTCCGGATGACCATAAGACAGTCAAGACCGCCCGGGGTTGCGAGCAATTAGCAGGCAGGGCTTCGCGGTTGCGGGGTGCCGTGCGGCCGCTCATCTTGCAACGCCATGCGGCCCCTCGCCCTTGTCTGCTGTCTTATCGCCGTAGCGGTGTCCGCGGCCGATGGGCCCCGGTTGGGCGACGGTTCGCAGCAGAAATGGCGGCAGGCGCTGGGCTCCCCGAGGTCGACTTTCGGACCGCCCGGTCCGGCCGAACGGGTCGAGTCCTTCGAGACTCCGGATTTCCGGGCGCAGTTGTTCCGCCAGCGCACCGGTCCGGAGACCTGGCAGCGGATCCTCATCCTGAAGCCTCTGCGGCTCGAGGGCCGGACCGCCGGAGTCGTCGTGCCGTTCTATGATCCCGACCGGATGTGCGGTTACGACCTGCGCACGAAGCAACGGCTCGGGTCGGAGCGGAATACGGCGTTCTTCGGTCTGCATCTCGTGCGGCAGGGCTTCGTCGTCGCCGCGGTCGAGGCTTATCCGTTCAACCTGCTCACGCCGGACGAGCAGAAGGCGAGCAAAGGCGGGATGGGCGTCTGGCGTGACGCCGCGGCCAAGCTCGCCCGGCAGGAGCCCGGATGGACGGGCATGGGCAAGCTCACCCATGACACGTGCTTGGCGGCCGACCTCCTGGCGGCGGATGCGCAGGTCGACTCCGGCCGTCTCGCGGTGATGGGGCATTCGCTCGGGGGCAAGATGGCCTTCTACGCCGGCTGCCTCGATCCGCGCTTCAAGGCGATCGTCGCGAGCGATTTCGGCCTGGCGTGGGATTCCTCCAACTGGGGAGATGCGTGGTATTTCGGCGACAAGCTGAAGGCCATGCGCGCGGACGGGCTTTCGCAGGAACAGCTGCTCGCCTTCTATGCTCCGCCGTTCTTCCTGATCGCCGGACAATACGACAGCGAGGCGACGTGCGGTCCTTTGTTGGACAAGGCCCGCAAGACACGGGAGCTCGGGGGCCGGGCGGGCGCCATCGAGATGTTCGACCACCGTTCCGGCCATCAGCCGACGTGGCCTTCCTTGAAGGCGGCCTATGCCTGGCTGGCTCGGCGGATGGACATGCCCGCGCCCGACTTCGCGCACCTCGACGCCCTCGCCCGCGAACAGGCGAAGCCCGCCAAGTAGGCGCTCACTTCTTTTTCTTCTTCGCCCCGGCTTTGCCGGCTTCCGCGCCGAGCGCCGGGCCGTTGTCGGCGGGCAACGAGCGGTGCCAGGCGAGCACCGCGGCCGTCAGGCGCGCGACGACCGCCGGTTCGCGGGCCGCGAGGTCGGTCGTCTCGCCCTGGTCCTGGGCGAGGTCGTACAACAGCGGCTTCGTGCCGTCATACTCGCAGAGCAGCTTCCAGTCACCGTCACGGACGGCGAGGTCGGGTTGCGGGACGGCCAGGGCGGGGAGCCATACTTTCCGTTCCGGCGGACGCCGCCAGAAGATCGGACCGGGATGGGAGGCCGGCGTATGGCCGAGCAAGGTCCCCGAAAGGTCGGCCCCGTCGAGCCCTGCGGCCGCCTTCGCTCCCGCGAGCCGGGCCAGCGTGGGGGCGAGGTCCATCGCGGCGAACACCGAGTTCGCATCAAGGGCGCCGCGTTTGCTTTTCTCCATCAGGCCGGGCGCCCAGACGACGAGCGAGGAACGGAGGCCGCCTTCGAAGAGCTGTGATTTCTTGCCGCGGAACGGGCCGGCGCTGCCGGCGCCTGGTTCGGGGCCGTTGTCGGAGCAGATCACGAAGACCGTGTTGTCGCGCAACGCGGCGTCGCCGCGGATGCGCTCGAAGAGACGGCCGAGCTGCCGGTCCATCTCCTCGAGGACGGCGAGGTAGATCGCATGCTTCTCCGGCGACCATTTTTCGAGCGGCGGGAAATAGGGGCTGTGGACGTCGTCCGGCCAGAGGTCGACGTAGAAGGGCTGATGTTTCGCCGCCGCGGCGTCGATGAACCTCAGCGCCGCGTCGGCGTAGCCGGTCGTGATCTCGGTGCGGTTCATCCAGGTCACCGGGCCGCCGAGACGCTCGGCATCGGCCCAGATCTTCTTCGGCTCCTTGTCGCCGGGCTTGAGCGTGAGCGGGAGGAGCTTCGGGCCCATGCCTTCGAAGTTGGTCAGCGACGCATCGTAGCCGTAGGCCGTGATTGCGGGGGCGTCGTCGACGTCGCGCTGTCCGCCGAGGTGCCATTTGCCGAAGTGTCCGGTCGCATAGCCGGCCGCCTGCAGCGTCCGGGCGAGCGTCGGAGCCTGCGGGTCGAGCCACTGCGCGTTGCCGCGGCGGGTGTTCTCGGCGCGGTTGTCCAGGAAGGAGTTGATCCGCCAGCGCTGCGGGTATTGGCCGGTCACGAAGGCGCACCGCGATGGGGAGCAGATCGGCGCGTTGACGTAGAACTGTGAGAAGCGGAGGCCTTCCGCGGCCAGCCGGTCGATGTTCGGCGTCTTCGCCTCCGTATTGCCGAAGCAGGAGAAGTCGCCCCAGCCCATGTCGTCGATGAGCACGAAGACGAAGTTCGGCCGCCGTTGCTCGGCGGCGAAAGCCGACAAGGTCGCGCAGAGCAGCAGGATGAGCGGGCGCATGACGGTCACTTCCTGGCTCCGCTCGGGACGGCGTCCTTGAGCAGTTCGGCCAATCGGATCCGCATCGCCTTGACCCGTTCCGGCTGGGCGGTCGCGAGGTTCTTGGCCTCGGAGGGGTCGTCGGCGAGGTTGTACAGCGCGACCGGTTCGTACTTGCCGGCGGCGGCCTTGCCTTTCTTCTTCGCTTTCGCGGCGCCGTCGTCCTCGCCGCCGTCGGCGTCGGCGTTGCCGCTGACGAGGAGTTTCCAGTCGCCCATGCGGAGGGCCGCCCGGGCGGGACCCTGCGTGGAGACCGAGAGGATGGCGTCATGCGGCGTGGGCGCGCCCTTGGTCAGCATCGGCCAGACGTCGAGGCCGTCGAGCGGCAGTTTCTGGTCCAGCGATCCGCCGGCCAGCCTGATGAGCGTCGGATACCAGTCGACCATGTGCATCGGCTGGCGGACGCGTTGATCGCCCGGAATGCGCCCGGGCCAGGTGGCGAAGGCCGCGGCCCGCGTGCCGCCTTCGAAGATCGAGCCTTTGAAGTCGCGGAGCGGGGTATTGTCTCCGGGGGGAGGTCCGCCGTTGTCGCTGGAGAAGACGATCAGCGTGTTCTCGAGCCGGCCGGCTTTCCTCAGCGCCTCTTCGACCTGGCCGATGGCTTCGTCGACCGCGGCCAGCATGCCGGCGAGTTTCTGGCGGTTGCCTTTCAGGTGAGCGTAGGGCTTGAGGTAGCTGTCCGGGACCTGGAAGGGGCCGTGCACGCCGTTGAAGGGCACGTAGAGGAAGAGCGGTTTGGCTCGTTCGGTCGTGGCGACGACCTTGCAGGCTTCGGCCGCGATCAGATGCGTCGTGTAGCCTTCTTCCTTCAGCGGCTCGCCGTTGCGATACCAGTCGAGCTTGTTCATCCGTTCATGGGTGAAGTAGTCGAGCATCCCGAAGAAGTGGCCATACTGGTGGTCGAAGCCGCGGGCGTTCGGCTGGTAAGCTTTCTCGAATTCGCCGAGGTGCCATTTGCCGGTCAGCGCGGTGCGATAGCCGGCGGAGCGGAGCGCGTCGGCCAGCGTGCGTTCGGCGAGCGGCAGACCCCAGCCGGCCCCGGGCGAGACGATCGTGTAGACGCCGGTGTGCGTCGGGTAGCGCCCGGTCATCAGCGTGGAGCGGGTCGGCGAGCAGACCGGCTGCACGTAGTGGTTCTCGATGACCGCGCCGCTGCGGGCGAGCCGGTCGATGTTCGGCGTCTTGATCTCCTTGCCGCCGTTGAACCCGCAGTCCGCGTAGCCCAGGTCGTCGATGAGGAAGAAGACGATGTCGGGCTGCTTCGTCGTCTGCGCCGAGGCGAGGCAGGCGCAGAGGCCGGCGAGGACGGGTAGGAGTGCGCGGAAGCTCATGGGGTAGGCCGATGGAACACCGCCTGTCTCCAAAGGTTAAGCCGAAACCCCGCGGGCGCTTACTTCTTGGGCTTCTTCGCTTTGTCTTTCCCCGGTTTTCCCGAGTCGGCCAGCACCTTCGGGTCCGGTTCCGGTTTCTCGCGCGACCCGGCCACGGCCACGCCGCCGCAGACCGCCAGGACGTAATGTGGCTCCGTCTTCTCGGCGTAAGTGACCAGCCCGGTCTCGAATTCGACGAGCCACGCGCGGCCCGGTCGGTTGCTCTGCGTCGTCGAGGACCAGTAGTCGGCGACCTTCGCTTCCGGGAAGAACTTCCGATCCAGCGAAGGGCGGATCTTGGCGTCGTCGCTCAGGGAACGCAGTTCCTTGATGTTCGGCAGCCGCCAGGCCCCGCGCGCGGCGGGCTTGAGGGTTTCGCAGGCGCGCAGCGCCTCCTCCCAGGTCAGCGCCTTGGCCGGGCCGATCTTCTGCCAGGTCAGGCCGGTGCGGCGATCGGTCGCGGTGCCGTCGCCGTTGTCGACGAGCGACGGACCCGTTCCCGTGACGGAGATACCGGCGACGCAGCGGACATGCACGGGGCGCTCGCCGCCCGCGCTGACGGTCTCGGTCTTGGCATGGGCGCCGATGCCGCCGCCGCTGTTCACGAGCCAAACCTTGGTGGCGTCGTCGGCGCGCGGAGAGTTCGTCCACCAATAGCGGGCTTCGGAGCGGGTGAACACGGAGGTGTCCATCGCGGGGCCGTGCATGCCTTGGTGGGTGAGGGCGAAGAGCTCCAGGCTGGTGGGCAGGCGCCAGTCCTGCCGGCCGGCCAGCCTCAGCGACTTCGCGTAATCTTTCGCCTTCTCCCAGGTCATCTCGCCCCCGTCGGCCTTCTGCCAGACGAGACCGGTCAGGTGGTCGGTGACGGTGCCGTCGCCGTTGTCCTTGAAGGAGGGAGCGGAGCCGGCGTAATCCGCGTCCTCGCCGAAGGTCTTCGTGTAGCGCAGCGTGATGCCGGTGTCCGGCAGGCGGACTTGAGGCGT
>CAZXSI010000064.1:0-6898 GCA_964643215.1 uncultured Klebsiella sp.
GGCAGGTGCTCGTCGTAGACGCCGACGGCCTGCAGGTAGGCCTGGATGATGGTCGGGCCGACGAACTTCATGCCACGCTTCTTCAGTTCCTTGGAGATCCTCTCGGCGAGCGGCGACGTCGGTCGGGGGATGCGTGAACGGCGGACGACGGGCTTGCCGTCGACATGGGCCCAGAGCCATGCCGAAAAGCTGCCATGCTCTTTTTGGATCGCGAGGAAGGCGCGGGCATTGTGCGCGACGGAGGCGAGTTTGCCGCGATGGCGGATCAGCCCGGGGTTTGCCATGAGCGCGTCGACTTTCCCGGCGTCGAAGCGGGCGACCTTGCGGACGTCGAAGTTCGCGAAGGCCTGGCGGTAGTGGGCGCGCTTCTTGAGCACGGTGAGCCAGGAGAGTCCGGCTTGGGCGCCTTCGAGGATGAGCTGTTCGAAGAGCAGGCGATCGTCGCGGACAGGCACGCCCCATTCGTCGTCGTGATAGGCGACGTAGAGCGGATCGTCCCCGCACCAGAAGCAGCGTGCTTTCGCCTTGGCCACGTCAGGCCTTGGTCGAGAGTCCGCGCAGCCAGGCGATCCAGCCGGCGGGCAGTCCCCGGGCCAAGGCGCCGCGCACGATCTTCTCGTGGTAGAGCTTCGAGGGCAGGTGCGGTCCGGTGGGGTCGACGACCTTATAGGCCTGGCAGTCGAGCGGGCAGTCTTCCAGGCCGGCTTCGAGTACCGTCAGCCTGATCCGCTTGTAGGGCGCGCCTTCGGCGTCATCCATGCGCTTCCAGTCGTCGGCCGTCATCTCGTAGACCGCGCCCCAGACGCCGGGAGAGTCCTGGTCCTCGAGGATATCGGCCGAGCCCCCGCCCCAGGTCGAACTCGGGTGCGTGAACGCCATCCGGTGCTTGGGCAGGAAGGCCTTGCCGCGGTAGCTGGAGCCAGGGCAACGCCGTTCCATCTGGGTGGAGTCCAGGTTGGAGGCGTAGGCGAAGTAGTACCGGCTCATGCGAAGGGAAGGTGACTTTGCCCATCTCGGACGGAGATGCAAACGGATTGGGAGGCCTGTGAATAGAGTATGGAGTATTGAGTATAGGTTGTGGAGCGGGGTCCGGCGCCAGCCGTTCCATCCCCCGATACTCGATACTCAATACTCGATACTCTCTATTTTAGCGGGCGATATCATTCCGGCCCAGCACGGTGATGCCGTGGCTGGACAGGACGGAGGCGGCGAGTTCCTGGGCTTCCGTGCGGACGACCAGGCCGTAGCGGCCGTTCGGGCGGAAGAGGAAAGGGTAGACGTAATGGATGTTGATCTCCGCTTTGAGCAGGATGCGGGTGACGTCCTTGAGCTGGGCCTCGGACTGGAGTTCGATGGCGACGACGGGGACGTCGTCGTGGGCGAAGCGGTGTTCGTCGAGGATCGTTTCCGCTCGCTCGGGGTAGTCGACCACGATGCGGATGATGGTGGAGTCGGTCGTGTCGACCAGGCACAGCGCCATGATGTGGACGTCGGCGCCGGCCAGGGACTCGACCAGCTCGTTGAGCCGGCCGACCTTGTTCTCGACGAAGATGGAGAACTGGCGGACGGGTCCGAGGTCAGGTTGCTGGGAGAGTTCGGCGGACATCGAGGGTCATTATGACAATCCGGATGCGTTTCTCCAGCCCCTTTTAGGTTGAACGGGGGGAACCGCCGCCGATTGTCCGGCTGTGCTCTCTTTCCTTGCGATCTTCCTGGCCCAAGCGCCCACCCGGCTGCCCGAAACGGTCGTGGTCGAAACTCGGCAAGCCGCCCCTTTGGCCGACGCCTCGCCTTCGGTCAGCCGCCTGGACGTCGCCGCCGCGACGGAATCCGGGCAGACGACCCTGACCGGCCTGCTCGGCGGCGCTCCGGGGGTCTACGCCTCCGAGCAGTCCGGCGAAGGTTCGGTGGGCTCTCTCTTCTTGCGTGGCACGAATTCGACCCAGACCGCCGTGCTGCTTGACGGCCGTCGGCTCCCCCAGGGATTTTCCAATTCCTACGAGATCGGCCGCTACCGCATCTTCGGGCTCTCTTCCGTCGAGGTCCTCCGCGGGCCGTCGTCCTCGCTCTACGGCGCCAACGCCCTTGGCGGCGTCGTCGACCTCCGCCAGCAATCGCCGCTCTCGGCCAAGGCCGGCACGACGCTCGTCGCCGAAGGCGGTTCCTACGGTCGTGGTTCCCTCGGTCTGGCGTTTCTGTCGAACAACGCCGCCGGCGCGCGGGCGGCGACGAACGGCACCGCGGTCAGCCTCTCGGCCTCGCAGGACGATGGCTGGCGTCCGAACGGCGGGCGCGACGCCCTGAGCGCCTACCTCAGGCACGAGTGGAAACTTTCGCCCAACCTGGTCCTCGACCTCGTCGGTTCGGCCGACCACGGCAAGGCCGGCCTGCCCGGCCAGGATATCGGCGGCGCCGGCAGCCTGACGGACTGGGAGCGCGACAGCGGCTGGTTGCTGTCGCCCGGCCTGCGCTACCTGGATGCGGCCACCGAGGCCACCGTCTTCTGGTCCCGCGCCGGCAGCGCGGTCTCGAGCGTCACCGCTCCTTACGCCAACCGCTATCTGCTGGCTCGCGACGAGCTCACGGCCTTCGTCGACCGCAAGGTCCGCGCGGACCTGACGCTGGGACTCGGATTCACCTACGAGCGGGCGACGTTCGAACAGTTCGATGTCGCCGCGAGCAGCCTGACCTGGGCGGACACGCACGAGAGCCTCGGCGTCTGGACCCGGGCCGACTGGCAGGTCTCCGCCGCCGACCGGTTCCGCGCCTCGGTGCGCAAGGACGACTTCTCGGATTTCGCCGGCAAGACCACCGGTGAGTTCGGCTATTCGCGCCGTCTGACCAAGGAGCTGCTCGCGCATGCCAAGATCGGCACGGCCTATCGCGCGCCCGCCGCCAACGACCTCGCCTACGGCACGCATCTCGGGCTGCCGCTCCGTCCCGAGAGCAATACCGGCACCGAGGTCGGCCTGCGTCATGAGGACGCCGTGCCGGGCGCCCTGTCGTGGACGCTGGTCGCCTTCCGCAACGAGCTGACCGACCTCATCGATTACAACCCCGCCAGCTTCCAGACCTACAACATCGCCAAGGCCCGGACCCAGGGCGTCGAGGCCGGCGTCGAGGCGCGTCCCGCCAAAGGCCTCCGTCTCTTCGGCGCGACCACCTGGCTCGACACCGAGATCCGCTCCACCGACTACTATCTCGGCACCGGGCTTGCCGGCGACAAGCTGCTGCGTCGGCCGACGCTCAACCTGACGCTCGGCCTGGAAGTCATCCCGAACGACGATTGGACCTTCGGCGTCTCCGCCGCCCATCTCCGTGGGCGCGAGGATTTCGACTGGAACAGCTACGCCCGGGTCGGCTTGCCGGACGCCACCTTCGTGCGCGTCTGGGTCCGCCGGATTCTCGCGGACGGCACCGAGCTTTCCTTGCGGATCGAGAACCTCTTCGGCGAGGACGCCCCGCCGGCCGCCTTCGGTTTCGGCGCCCAGCCCCGTTCGGCGTATGTGGGGCTGACGCGTCGCTTCTAAGGAGCGCCCCTACCTGTTTAGTAAGCTCCGCTTACTTCGTCGGCAGCTTCGCCAGGTCCACGACCGGCTCCTTGCCCGCGGGAATCGTCAGCACCACCCCCCGTTTCCCGTCGGTGCTCGCGTAGCCGCCCGTGGTCAGGGCCACGGCGTCGCCTTCGACGGTGTGGGCGAAGTCCTTGCGGCCGAGTTCGGAGGTGGCGCTGGTCTTCGCCTCCTTGAGCGCGACCCATTTGCCGGCGGGGTTGCGGATCCAGAGATTCGTGTAGAGGCACTTGCGTTCGACCTGGCCGAAGGAGCCGGACCAGTCTTCGACGAAGGAATAGAGGCCGTCGATCTTGGCCGGGGTCTTGGGTCGGCGGAAGGAGGTCAGGAAGCGCCATTGGCCGGTCTCGGCCAGCTTCACCCAGGCGGAGTAGACCGCGGCGTCGCCGTCGGCCTTCACGCCGAGCAGGAAGGAGTAGGTCGTATTGTCCTTCCAGGCATAATCCAGGTGGCTGTGTCCGCCCGACCCTTCGTGATCGAAGGCCGAGGCCACGACGCCCTCGCCTTTGGCGACGGTCGTCACGACGAGGTCGCGCAACTCTTCCGTGCTGACTTTCTTGGCGTCGTTCTTCACGTAGCCGTTGTCCCAGAGCGAATAGATGAACACGCGGTCCTTGGCTTCCGGGCCGGCGGTCTTGCGTTGGAAGCCGAAGTACCCGTGCCCGAAGCCCAGCACGCAGTTGTAGGTCGTGGGCGGACCGGGCAGGGATCTGGCTTCGGCGTAGGCCCATTCGGCCGTCTCGCCCTTGGGGAGCGCATAGCCGAAGTGCACCGACTGCGCGTTGCCGTTCGGGAGCGCCCACAGCTCGGGGTTCGCCGAGTCGTTGAGCAGGAGCCCGTTCAGCGTCACGCTGCCGGTCGTCTGCCCGGCTTCGAGGGCTATCAGGTAGGTGCCGGCCGTGGCGAAGGTGAGCGAAAATTCCTTCGAGACGGCGGGCTTGCCCGTGCCGGCGAGCTCGACGACGACCTTGGCCGTCTTCATCAGCGCGTCCGTCTTGAGGTTGCTGATCGCGTGCGCGGCGAGGGTCGCCTTCGAGCCGGCGTTGGCGGTGAAGCGTAAGGACAGTTTCTTGGCCCCTGGTTTTTCGACCACGATGGGCACCAGCAGGCGGCCGCCGGCTTTCTGGATCGTGGCCGCGCCGACGCCGCCACGGTCGCCGACGGAAATCTCGGGCGACTCGGTGTAGGCGGTCTTCAGGTGCAGCAGCGGCGTCGCGGTCGCCTTCGCCTTGGCGTTCGCGGTGCAGGAGAAGCGGTAGCCGTGCAGGGTCACCGACCCTTTGCGCTCCTTGGCTTCGAGCTGCAGTAAGGCCGGGATGTCCGCGAGCGCGCCGAAGGAGCCCAGGGCGACCCATTCCGCCTTGCCGGTACCCTCGACCTTGCCCGGCGCGGTGAACGCCTTGCCGGCGATCTTGCCCGTGAGCGTGGCCGACTTCCCGGCCGGCATCGTGACCAGCGCCTCGGCGGTCCATTCGCCTTTGTCGGAGAAGCTGAAGAAGGCGAAGACGCCTTTGTCGCCGTTGAACTCCGCGGCGACCTGGCCGCCTACCTCGGAGAACTTCGCTCCAAAGCGGCTCGGGCTGGTCGATGTCAGCCCGACCTCGTTGGCCGGCAGGGTCAGGCAGGGCAGGGTGAGCAACAACGCAAAGAGACGCTTCAGGGGCATTGGATTGTTTTAATGATTCCTTCATGCATGACCACCCCTTTAATCGATTGGTAAATGCACGATGCAGGCACGCCGTGCGGCGCGCGGGGTTGTTAATCTGCTTCGTAGGTAGGGGCGCCACTGCGTGGCTTCCGTTCGCGACTGAAGCAGAGGCTTCATGATGAACTGCTATTCTCAGCCGGCACTGGGCAACGGACGCGACGCAGTCGCGCCCCTGCCGCTCGCCTTAATCTGCCGTTAATCTTCGCTTCATTTTTCCTTCATCGAAAAGTAACTCTACACATCTTCCCTTCGTCACGGGGGATGATTTAATGGTATGTACGGAAGCGCAAAGGGCTCCGCTCAAACCCCAATAAAAACAACATGAATCCTCGCATCATCGCCCTGCTGGCGGTGCTCGCTTCGGCCGAACAGGCTTTGGCGGGCGATCCGGCCGGCCTCGCCGGTCACCCCGGCAAAGTTCCAGCGGTCCGCGCTCACAAGCCGGACCACTTCGGTGATAACCGTCCCTACGTGCCCTCGGTGCTCACGCAGTTCGGGGACCCTCTGCCCGGCCTCACCGCGGAGCAGTTGAATCTCTTCCTGGACGGCAAGGACGACTTCGAGCACGTCGAGGACGTGGCCGGCGGTCTCGGCCCGATCTTCAACCGCGACTCATGCGTCGCTTGCCACTCCTCGCCGGCGACCGGCGGCGCCAGCGCGATCAACGTCACGCGCTTCGGCCTCACGGTGAAGGGCAGGTTCGACGGCCTCGATGCCCTCGGCGGTTCGCTGCTGCAGGAGAACGCCATTACGCCCGAGGCGCAGGAGCTGGTGCCCTCGGTCGCCAACGTGGTCATCCAGCGCAACTCGACCCCGCTCTTCGGCCTGGGGCTGATCGACGCCATCCCGGACTCGGAGATCGTCCGTAACGCCAAGGCCTATCCCAACGAACGCATCAAGGGCCGCGTGGGTTGGGTGACCGACGTCATCAGCGGCAAGCGTAAGGCGGGTCGTTTCGGCTGGAAGGCCCAGCAGGCCACGGTGCTCGGCTTCGCCGCCGACGCCTACCGCAACGAGATGGGCGTGACGAACCGTTACTTCCCCACGGAGAACGCCCCGAACGGCGACTTGGTCCGCCTCGCCAAGACGGACTTCGTCCTGGATCCGGAAGACGCGCCTGCCACGGGGCTCGCCGACTTCGAGAAGGTCGCGAACTTCATGCTCTTCCTCGCGCCTCCTCCCGCGGCCAAGCCCACCCCGGCCACGGCTTCGGGCCGGATGCTGTTCGACGCCGCCGCCTGCTCGCTCTGCCATACGCCCTCGATGCGGACCGGCTACAGCAAGATCGCCGCGCTGAACAACAAGGAAGTCCGTCTCTACTCGGACCTCCTCCTCCATGACATGGGTTCGCTCGGCGACGGCATCGTCCAGGAGACCGCGACGGGGCGCGACTTCCGTACGCCGCCCCTCTGGGGCGTCGCGGGCAGCGCGCCTTACCTGCATGACGGACGCGCCGCCACGATCCACGAAGCGATCGTCGCCCACGACGGCGAAGGCAAGGTCTCGAAGGAGCGCTACCTCAAGCTGAACAAGACGCAGCAGAAGCTCCTGACCGACTTCGTGCTGTCGCTCTGAGTCATCTCGGCGAACGCGCCACCAGGGCGGCCTCCGGGCCGCC
>CAZXSI010000065.1:0-6890 GCA_964643215.1 uncultured Klebsiella sp.
TTGGAGGGCGTGGGGTCGGCGAGGCAGGCGGCGGCGCAACAGACGGCGAGCCGGAGTCGTTCCTGGATCTCGAGGCCTTCGTGCAGGCCGTAGAGCATGCCGGCGGCGAACGCATCGCCCGCGCCGGTCGCGCCCTTGCTGTAGCCGGCCGGGAGCTTGAGCGAAGCCTGCTTGAGGCGGAGGCCTTCGGCGGTCGCGCAGACCGAGCCGAACTCGGTGTGGATCGTGACCGTCTTCTTCACGCCCAAGGAGAGGAGCTGTTCGGCGGTGCGGATGAGCCAGCCGGCGTTCTTGGGGTCGATGACCTCGCCGACGACGAGCCCCGCTTCGATCTCGTTGATGACAAGGTGATCGGTGAGGGGCAGGGAGCTGAGGGCGATCTCGCGGAACTGCGGGTGCGAGGCGCTCACCATGTCGACCGAGGTCTCGAGGCCGGCGGAACGGGCGTTGAACAGCAGCTTCGCCGCGATGGTCTGGCCGCCTTCGAAGGTGTCCAGGCGATCCAGCAGCATGAGGTAGCCGAGGTGCAGGATGCGGGCGTTGGTCTTGCCGAAGGAGCAGTGCTTGAGGTCGAAGTGCGCGTTGGCGCCGCGGCAATGGAAGAACGTACGGCGTCCGGTGGACTGCACGGTCATCGCGTCGGTGTAGGACGTCGGGTGCTCCTGGCTCAGGTGGAGCATGGCGACGTCGATCCGGTGGTTCTGGCAGTCGCGCTTGATCCACTGGCCGTTGGCGTCGTCACCGACGAGCCCGCAGGCCGCGAGGGGGAACTCGACCTTCATGGCCGCGAGGTCCTTGAGGACGTTGTAAGGGCCGCCGCCGTTGGAGCGGGACTCGCTCAGGATGCTCGCGAGCATGTCCTGGGCCGGATAGCCGTCGATGACCTTGACGTAATCGACGATGAAATTGCCGGCGGCGAGGATACCGTGGCGGGGAGTCTTAGGCATGGGAGTTCAGAGCGAGACGACCGTGCCTTGGGCCTGCGACTGCAGGGCGGCGGCGAAGATCTCGTGGGTGGCGACGGCCTCGTCGGGCGTGGCGCAGCCGAAGCGGCCGTTGAGCAGGCCGGCGCGTTCCATGAGGTAGGCGGCCCACATCTGCTGGATGACGTCGGCGAAGCCGGGTTCGAAGATGCCGCCGGTGACGGTCTTGAAGGGGGTGCCGAAACCGAGGTCGGTGCGTTTCCAGAACTGTTCCTTGCCGCGTTCGAAGAGCCAGAGGGCCTTGGTGTCCGCGGTGCTGTAGCGGACGCCGCCGTCGGTGCCGAGGATCTCGATATACCAGGTGTTGGTGGCGCCGGGCATGAGGCGCTTCATCTCGAGGCGCATGGGGACGTCATGGCCGCCGACCTTGATCCAGGTATTGAGCAGCGCGTTGTCCCAGGTGTCGCAGTTCGCGACGCCGCCCTTGCCGTCGGGGCGCTGCGGATAGCCCTTCTGGAGCTGGGCGAAGACGCGGGAGGGCTTCCAGCCGAGACGGAGCGGGATGTGGCAGGCGTGCATGCCGAGGTCGTTGAGGGCGCCGCCTTCGCCGCAGAGGGCGTTCATCCGCTTCCAGTTGGCGGCCTTGGTCGGATCGAGGTCGCTGCTGTGATGGAAGCCGGAGACGACTTCGAGGACGCGGCCGATGGAGCCGGACTTCGCGAGCTCGAAGGCGCGCTGGGCGCCGGGGAAGAAAGGCATCTCGGAACTGCAGCGCACGAAGCGACCGCTGGCCTTGGCGGCGGCGTGGATGCGGCGGGCGCTGGCGAGGTCGATGCCGAAGGGCTTCTCGGCGAAGAGGTCTTTGCCGGCGGCGAGGACGTCGCAATAGAGCCGCTCATGCAGGTTGTGCGGGACGGCCACGTAGACCACGTCGACGTCGGGGTTGGCGAGCAACTCCTTGTAATCGGTGGTCTTCTGCGTGCACGAGGGGATGCAATCGAACCAGGAGAGCGTGGCGGGATTGAGGTCGGCCACGGCCGTGAGGACCGGGCGGACCGAGACGTCGGTGAGCGCGCACCAGCGGGCGAACGCGCTGGCCATTTCGCGACCCATGAGGCCGCCGCCGATGATGCCGATTTTTACGGGAGACATGAGGAGAGGGGTAGGGGTGGGGGTAGGGGTAGTAAAGATGACAGATCGCTGATGGCGGATGACAGAGGGCGGAAGGGGGTGTCTGTGATCGATTCAGTCCTCTATGCAGTCATCGACTCAGCCATCTTTTCCGCGCGATAAGCGCGGGCCAGTAAGGTCACGGGCTGCAGGAGGGTGATGGGAGAGCCGGCTTGGCGGAGGCCGCGGGCGATCTGAAGGTGGCAGCCGGGGTTGGCGGTGGCGAGGACCGATGCGCCCGTGCCGATGACGTGCCCGACCTTGCGGACGAGGAGCTGTTCGGACTGCTCGGGCTGGGTGATGTTATAGATGCCGGCGCTGCCGCAGCACCAGTTGGCCTCGGGGAGCTCGACGAGCTTCAGCCCGGGGATGAGCTTCAGGAGGTCGCGGGGCTGCTTGGTGACCTTCTGGCCGTGCGTCAGGTGACAGGAGTCGTGGTAGGTGACGGTGAGGTCGCCCAGGCCCGCCCGCGGGGCGCGGCAGCCATCCTGCATCATCCATTCGTGGATGTCGCGCAGCTTGGAGTCCCAGAGCTTCGCGAGCGGCGCGTAGGTGGCGTCGTCGGCGAGCAAGGTGCCGTAATGGCGGAGATGATTGCCGCAGCCGCCGGCGTTGGTGATGATCGCGTCGAATTGCGCCGGCGGGAAAAGGTCGATCATCCGCTTCGCCAGAGTCTTGGCCGCATCGGCTTCGCCGTTGTGGGCGTGGAGGGAACCGCAGCAGGGCTGGACCGGAGGCGTGTGGACCTCGCAGCCGTTGGCCAGCAATACGTCGGCGGTGTCGCGGTTGATGTCCGCGAAGACGAGATCCTGGACGCAGCCCGTGAGCAGGGCGACGCGGTGCTGTTTCTTGGCGGGGGACTCGACCGGACGGATGAGTTGCGGCGAGAACTTCGTCGCGATGGTCGGGCATTGCGGTTCGAGACGACGGAGGTCCTGCGGAAGGAGCTTGGTCAGGCCGAGCTTGCGGAAGGCGGCTTGCAGGCCGAGTCGCTGGTAAAGCCAGAGAAGACGTCCGGCGAAGCGGAGCACGCGCGGGCGCATGAACAGGCCGCGGATGGTGACCATGCGCCAGAAGCGGCTGGTGAAAGTCTGGTTGAGGCCGGCGGACTGGACTTCGGCGCGGGCGGTCTCGAGCAGATTGGAGTAATCGACGCCGGCCGGGCAGGCGGTCTGGCAGGCCAGGCAGCCGAGGCAGTAGCTCATCTCGTCGGCGAAGGCGGGCGAGAGCTTCAGTTCGTCGTCGGCCACCGCCCGCATCAGCGAAATGCGTCCGCGGGGGCTATGACGCTCCTTCTTGGTGGCGTCGTAGGTCGGGCAGGCCGGCAGGCACATCCCGCAGTGCATGCACTGCTGGAGGATCGAGTAATCGAGGAGCTTGAGCGAAGCCTTCATCCCTCAGTCGAAGATCTTGCCGGGGTTGAGCAGGTTGCGCGGATCCCAGGCGCGCTTGATCTCGCGCATGAGGTCATGGCTGTTCTCGCCGACCTGACGCCGGAGCCACGCTTTCTTGGCGAGCCCGACGCCGTGCTCGCCGGTGATCGTGCCGCCGAGGGCGAGGGTCTTGGTCACGATCTCCTCGAGGGCTTCGTGGACGCGGGCCATCTCCTCGGCGTTCCGCTCGTCGGTCAGGAAGGTCGGGTGCAGGTTGCCGTCGCCCATGTGGCCGAACGTGCCGACGAGCAGATTGTGCTTTTTCGCGACCTCGGCGACGAAGGCGACCATCTCGGCGAGCTTGTCGCGCGGGACGGTGACGTCCTCGAGGATCGTGGTCGGGCGGACGCGGGCGAGGGCGGAGAAAGCGGAGCGGCGGGCGGAGGCGAGCTGCAGGGCTTCGGCCTCATCGCGGGCCACGCGGACGTCCCGGGCGCCCCGGGCGCGGGCCAGGGCCAGCATCTGCTCGGCTTCTTCGGCGACCGCGGCCGGATGCCCGTCGGTCTCCATGAGCAGGAGCGCTTCGCAATCACGCGGCAGGCCGATCTTGGCGTAATCCTCGACGCAGCCGATGGTCATGCGGTCGAGGAACTCCAGCGTGCAAGGGATGATCTTCGCCGCGATGATGTCGGACACCGTCTGGGCGGCGTCCTCCATGCGGTCGTAGCTCGCCAGCATCGTGCGGCGGGCGGCGGGGCGGGGGACGACCTTGAGCAGGACTTCGGTGATGATGCCGAGCGTGCCTTCGGAGCCGATGAAGAGGTCCTTCATCGAATAACCGGCGACGTCCTTCACGCAGGCGTTGCCGAAATGGGCGATACGTCCGTCGGGCAGCACGACTTCGAGCCCCATCACGTAATCACGGGTGACGCCGTATTTGAGGCCGCGCAGGCCTCCGGAGTTCTCGGCGACATTGCCACCGATGGTGCTGATCTTCATCGAACCCGGGTCGGGCGGATAGAAGAGACCGTGCTTGTTCGCCGCGGCATCGATGGCGGCCGTGATGGCACCGCACTGCGCGCGGACGGTGAGATTGGCGGCGTCGACCGAGAGGATCTTGTCCAGCCGGGTCAGGCAAAGGACGAGGCAGCCTTCCGAAGGCACGCTGCCGCCGCTCAGCCCGGTGCCGGAGCCGCGGGTGACGATCGTGACGTTCAGCTCGTGGGCGAGTTTGACTACCGCGGAGACTTCTTCGGTCGAGCCGGGCAACACGACGACGCCGACCGGCCCCTTGAGGGCGGCCGTCCCGTCGAAGCCATAGGGGATCGTGTCTTCCGGCGACGTCAGCACATGCTCGGCGCCGACGATGGCACGCAGGCGGGCGAGGAGGGCTGGGTCGGGGGAGGGCACGGGGCTCAGATGAGCTTCAGGGCTTCGTCGACCGACGCGTTGCGGTGCACCATGGCCATGAGCGCCTGCGTGATGCCACGCGGGTTCGGGTGCTGGATGACGTTGCGACCGTAGACGATGCCCGAGGCGCCCTGCTTGAGGAGGCCTTCGGTGCGGACGAGGATCTCCTTGTCGCTGACGCGGCCGCCGCCCCGGACGAGGACCGGGATGCCCGAAGCCGTCTCGATGACCTTGTGGTATTGCGAGACGTCATCGGTCGGGTCGGCCTTGATCACGTCGGCGCCGAGTTCGACCGCCTGGCGGACCAGGTGGAGGATCTTCGTGAGGTCGCCGTCGACCATGTAGCCGCCCGCGACCGCGTTGGGCTGGAAGACGAGCGGTTCGACCATCATCGGCATGCCGTAGTAGTCGGCCTGCGGCTTGAGCTTGAGGATGTTCTCGATGCACTGCGCGGTCACGTCGGGCGCGCCGGGGATCTGGAAGAGGTTCACGCAGACGCAGGCGGCGTCGAGGCGGACGGCCTGCAGCATCGTCTCCTCGATCATCAGGCTGAACGCCGTGGCCGGGAGTTCCTTGCCGTAGACGTTGGCCGTGTCCGTACGCAGCACGAGGGCCGGCTTCTGCTTGCCCGGGATGGACTGCAGGTGGCGGGCCTGGCCGACCGTCAGCTGGATGGCGTCCGGACCGGCGTCGACGAGCGTGGCGACGACCTGGCGCATGTCTTCGATGCCCTGCAGGAACCCGGGCTGGTTGAAGAAGCCGTGGTCGACGGCGACGTCGAAGCAGCGCTTGGACGAGGCGTTGAAGAGGCGGTTGAGGCGATACTGCTTCATGAGGGTGAGGGGAGGGGGCTTACTTCAGTCCCATGAGGTGCTTCAGGACGTAGAGCTCGAGCGCTTCGTAGTCGCGGGCGTCGCGGTACTGCTGGACGAGCTTCTGGTCTACCGTGCGGACCTTCTGGACGAGCGCAAGGAACAGCTCGCGGCTGTTCTTGAGGTGGTCGGTGACCGGGCAGCCGCGCTGGGTGCGGATGGCCTTGACGTCCAGGCCGATGAATTCGCCGCGGCGGCCGTAGCCGGACTCCTCGAGGACGCGGACCTGGTTGAAGGCCGCGCGCAGGTTGGCCCCGCCGAAGTTCTTGTCTTGGTCGTATTTCAGGCCGTTCTGGTCGTTGAGGTGGACGCTCGCCAGCTTGTCGTGGGCGAGGGCGAAGGCCATCTCATCGCTGGCGTCGAGGCCGGCGAGCATGGCGTGGGCGGATTCGATGAGGCCTTTGACGCGCTTATGGTCCTTGGAGGCGTAGGAGAGGGTGAGGGCGTGGCCGATGGTGGGCACGTAGGCCTGGTCGGTCGGCTCATTCGGCTTCGGCTCGATCCAGATCTCGATGTTCTTGTCGTAGTCGAGCATCGCGTTGACCGTCTCGAGCAGGCGCTGGTAGGCCAGCTTGGCGTCCTTGGCTTCGCGGATGTAGGTGCCTTCGCGGGCGAGCCAGAGCACGATGGCCTTGGAGCCGACGGCGTTGGCGATGTCGATGCACTTCTTCGTGCGATCCCAGGCGTAGGCGCGGTCGCCGGGGCTGTTGGACGTGTAGGCGCCGTCGACGGTCTGGTCGGCGAACCATAGGCGCGGGGCGACGAACTCCGGGGTCAGGCCCTGGTTGGCGAGCATCGCCTTCACCTCGGTGGCCTTCTTCTGGATCTGGTCCGGCTTGAGGCCGTCCATGCCCGGGACCACGTCGTCGTCATGGAACTGCACGCCCTCGAAGCCCAGGGGGCGGTAGAGGGCGAACTTCTCCTCGTGGGGGAAGGCCTTGCGGACGTCGCCGCCGAAGGGGTCGCCGCCTTCGCTGATGTTCCAGGGGCCGAAAGAGAATCGATAGGTGACAGGGGTGCTCATAGGGGAAAGGTCCATTTTAGCATCCGGCAGGGGAATCGCTACGCTGGGCGTCTCCCTTGGTGGCACTATCATCTCAACTAACCCCTTGCGGGAGGGGGTGCTTCTGATACGAATGACC
>CAZXSI010000066.1:0-6780 GCA_964643215.1 uncultured Klebsiella sp.
CTGCCGGCCGCCCAGCCGAACATCCTGCTGATCATGGTCGATGACATGGGCTGGGCCGACCTCGGCTGCTACGGCAGCGAGATCCCGACGCCGAACATCGATGCGCTGGCGAAGAACGGCGTGCGCTTCACCCAGTTCTACAATACGGCTCGCTGCAGCACCACCCGCGCCTCCCTGCTCACCGGGCTCTATCCCCACCAGGCCGGCATGGGGCACCTCGACGGGATGCGCCTGCCGGAATCGCTCGGCACCCACGGCCGCCTCCACGATCGCGCGGTGACGATCGCCCAGGTCCTCGGCGCCGCCGGCTACCATACGTCGATGGTCGGCAAATGGCACCTCGGCCAGCAGGCCGGCACGACGCCTTGGAACAAAGGCTTCCAACGCACCGCGACCACCCGCTTCGGCGAGCTGTATTTCCCGCACGAGAAACATAAGCCGGGCACGGAATTCGTCTACCTCGACGGCGTCGAGACGCGGGCGGAAGACCCGAAGCTCGGCGCAGGCGAATGGTATTCGACCTTCATGTTCACCGACTGGGCCCTGCGCTTCGTCGACGACGCGAAACAGCAGCAGAAGCCTTTCTTCCTCTACTTCGCCCACGGCGCCCCGCACTTTCCGCTCAAGGCCCCCGCGGAGGTCATCGCGAAGTATCGCGGCAAATACCGGGCCGGCTGGGACAAGCTCCGCGCCGCCCGCCATGCGAAACAGCTTGAGATGGGCCTGGTCGACCCGAAATGGCCCCTCTCGCCCCGCCCCGACGAGGTCGCCGCCTGGGATTCGCTCTCGCCCGGAGACCAGGACCGCTTCGACCACATGATGGCCACCTACGCGGCGATGCTCGACTGCGTCGACCAGAGCGTGGGCCGCATGGTCGCCGGCCTCAAGGAGCGGGGCATGCTCGACGACACGCTCATCCTCTTCCTGAGCGATAACGGCGGCAACGCCGAAGGCGGACCGCGCGGCATCACGCAGGGCGACGAGATCGGCTCGGCGAACTCGCATGTCTTCCTGGGGATGAGCTGGGCGACGCTCAACAATACGCCGTTCCGACGTTACAAGCACTTCACCCACGAGGGCGGCATCAGCTCCCCGCTCGTCGCCCACTGGCCCAAGGGCATCCCCGCCGGGCGCCACGGCAAGCTCGAGCCACAGCCGGCCCACCTGATCGACGTGATGGCGACGGCGGTCGATCTCTCCGGCGCCACCTACCCCGCGACTTTCGCCGGCCACCGGATACTGCCTATGGAAGGCCTCAGCCTGCGCCCGGCCTTCGCCGGTGAGCCGCTGCACCGCGTGAAACCCATCTTCTGGGAACACGAAGGCAACCGCGCGGTCCGCAGCGGGCCCTGGAAAGCGGTGATGAAGCTGAAGGGCGAATGGGAACTCTACAACATCGAGGAAGACCGCACCGAACAGCGCAACCTGATCGGCATCAACAAGGCGGTCGCCGGCCTGCTCATCCAGCAGTGGAACGACTGGGCGGCCGCGAGCTTCGTCGATCCGTGGACCGGCCCCGCCCGCAACAACTGGGGCGAGGAACCGAAGCCGGGCAAGAAGGCCGGCAAGAAGTAGCCTACTTCGCCGGGGGCAGCTCGACCACGTGCGCGTAGAAGGCGATCTGGTCGTATTCCTTCTTATGGTTGCCGAAGCCCTTGCGTAAGGTCGTCCGCAGCGCGTTCGTCCCGCCGGCCTGCATGACGTCGGGGCCGTCCGCCGCCAGCTCCTCCGCGCCCTTCGCGCCCGGACGGATGACCGCGATGTGACCAGGCCGGGTCGCGTCAGGGTTCTTCAGCGAGGCCAGCACGAGCCGCCCGTCGTTGGCCGCCGCTTGCGCCGCCGCCCCGTCTTTCAAAGCCACCCAGCCGGCCTTCTTGCCGGCATCCGAAGCCAGCCAGTCGAACTGCGCGTTGGCCAGTCCGACGACCCCGCGCTCCGGCGGACGCAGCAACGGGATCGCCAAGCGGTCGGCGACGGCCGCCACGAACTGGCTGCAATGGGTATGCTTGCTCTTGGCATCCTTGATCGGCTGTCCGGTAGGGAGCCCGGTCTTCCAGTCGACGATCGCTCCGGGCAGCCAGAGCTTGTCGACCTCCATGGCTTCGAGCCGCTTCCACAGCTCCTCGGTCGGCCCCTTGCTCCGGGCGACCCAGCGGACGGCCTTCTCGACGATCGGCTCCAAGCCGGCGGTCTGCTCCGGATGCGGACTGGAGGTGAAGACACGACCGAGACCGTAGGTGCTGCGCACCATGGCGGGCGCGTTCACCATGACGCCGACCGGCGTGTCGTTTTCGGCGAGCTCGGTCCGGAAGGCGAGGAGGACCTCGAACTCGGGGAGATCTTTGCGGACGTCCGCCTTGATGATGGGTCCGTTGGAATAGCGGATGCCGCGGTCCGAAAGCTTCTCGCCGAAGGCTTCGCCTTCGATCTTCACCTCGCCCTGCCCTCGTCGCCATTTGGAGGAGACGGTCTTGGCGTTCAACACCCCGACGCCCCACTCGAAACCGCTGCAGGCGAGATAAGCCCCGGCGCAGATGCCGACATAGCCGCCGCCGTTACGTACGAACTCGCGGACCTCCTCCCGGCCTTTCTCGCCGAGGCCGCCGGCTTCGGCGCTGCCGCTGCCGCCGGTGAACATGACGAGGTCGTAACCTTTCAGGGCGCCCGCCGCGATGTCGGCGCCTTTGAACTTGGTAAGTTTGATATCGGCGGTCTTACCCATGATCTCCGTCACGCATGGGATGCCTTTGCCGGTCGCCCCTTTGTCGTCGTAGACGGCGACCTTGATGACCGGAATTTCCGCGGCGACGAGGCCGCGGGCGAGGGCGAGCAGGAGCAGCGAGATTACGGTTCGCATGGGTTCAGCGTAAGGGATGTCGGCGATCGGCGAGCGGCAAGGCGACCTTGGAGCCGCCGGCGGCGAACGACGCGAAGACGGCCAAGGTCAGTTCGACGGTCTCGAGTCCGGCCTTCGGACCGCACAGGGGCTCGCGCTTCTCGGCGATGGCCGCCACCAGGTCGAGCACCGCGCCATGGTGGCCTCCGTTGACGAGCTTGATGTCCTTGATGGGCTCAGGGTGACCGATCCCAGCCGTGGTGATCGGGGTCTTCTTTCCGTCGCGCTCCAGGATGGCGAGCGGTTCTTCGTCGACCTGGAGGGAGATGACGCCCTTGGTGCCGATCAGACGGGCGCCGAACGGCGTACCCTTCGACCAACTGCCTTTCTTGGAATCGAAATATAGCGGGATGCCGCTCCGGGTCTCGTAGCGAGCATGGATCTCGTCGCCGACGATCGGCCCGACGCCTTCGTCGCCCGGATGGATGTCGGCCTTGGTCGCCGGACGGCCTTCGACGAGGATCGTGGCCTGGCAGGAGGTCGCCGGACCGGTGAAGAGGGTCGCGAGGTTGAAGCCGTGTCCGCCCAAGACCCAGAGGTCGAGCCCGCCGCCGCGGTGGTCCTGCTTCCCGCGCACGCGTACTTCCTTGAGGTCGCCGATCTCCCCGGCGGCGACGAGCTGCTTCACGACCTCCAGGACGGGGTGATAGCGGTTCCGATGGGCGATCGCCAGACGGACGCCTTTTTCGGCGCACAGCCGCACGATCTCGTCGGCCTCGGCCGACGTGCGGACGAACGGCTTCTCGACATAGATGCCCTTCACGCCGGCTTCGATGGCGGCGACGAGCATGTCGCGGTGCTCATGGATATGCCGCGGGCAGATCGCCGCGATATCCGGCTTGGCCTCCGCCAGCATGGTCCGGTAGTCGCCGTAGGCCTTCACGCCCCCCAACCTTCTGGCCGCCTCGGCCAGACCCTTGGGGTCGGCGTCCGCGACGGCGATGATCCTGGTCTGCGGGATCTTGAGCCAGACGGCGTCCTCGCCGTGCCCGTAGTTGCCCTGGCCGGTATGCCCGATGACCCCGACGGTCAGCGGACGCTCCGTCGTCTGTCCGCGCAGCAGCACGGCGGACAAGGCCAAAGCGGAAGTGGCGAGGAAATCGCGGCGTTTCATGGGGTGCTTCCTTGCTGTCCAAGATCATTAATCTAGCAACCCGATAAGGCTCCCGTTGTCCTAACGACCACCCCCGATGCGCTCCTCCGCCCTCGTCTTTTGCCTCGCCTCCGTCGTCGCCGCCGCCGCGGACGTGGCCGACTACCCTGACCTGCAGGCCGCCCTCGACGCCCACCCGGGCAAGGTGCTGACCCTGCCCGCCGGCGACTACCCCATCGCCCGCAAACTGGTGCTGCGTGGCGACGGCGCCGGTCTCGTCGGGCCGGGGCGCATCATCCAGAGCAACCCGGACGAGCCGATCGTCGAGATCGACGGATTGAAGGACGTGCTGCTGCGCGACGTGACGCTCACCCGGGCGCCCGGCAGGACGGTCACGCGCAAGTCCGGCCTGCTCGCCCTCCGCTGCGCCTCCCTGCGCGTCGACCAGGTCCGCATCCTCGACAACCAATCCGCGACCGGGTCCTTGGCCCTGCGCGAATGCCGCTTCGCCCGGGTCACGGGCTGCCTGATCCGCAACTACATGCGGGTCTCCGTCGACGATCGCACCCATAGCCCGGAATGGGGCTATGCGTTCAACTGCACCGATGGCACCGGCATCCAGGTGACCGCGAGCCAAGGGACGCTCATCGAAGGCAATACGGTCGTCGAGGAAGTGTTCCGGCCGACCAAGGAGATGAAGGAGCAGCATCAGCTCGGGGTCTGGACGAAGAAGAATCCGACGAAAGGCACGTTCCTCAGCCAGGCGACCTGGGAGGCGGGTTACACCGACAACTGGCAGCAGGGTTCAGGCATCGTGGTGACCTCGCCGGAAGCGAGCGACCTGACCCGCATCCTGGGCAATCATGTCGAGAACGCGGCCCAAGGCATCGACCTCCATGCCGATCACGTGATCGTGGCCCATAACATCATCGCGAACAGCTTCATGGGCATGAAAGCCATGCATGGCTCCCGCAACGTGCTCATCACGGGCAATCAGTTCGTGAAGAACTCCCTCTGGGCCATCGGCCTGATGCCCGGGGCCGCCTCCCATCCGGGCCAGCCGGACAAGCCCGAGACGGCCAACGCCGACGGGGGCTCGGTGATCTCCGCCAACATCGTCTCGGACTTCGGCCACGGCGATGCGCATTGGATCTGGGGCGACGAACGCTCGCCCTTCAAGTTCGACACCGGCCAGCAGCCCGACGATCCGCCGCTCACGGACGTGGTCATCCAAGGCAACCTTCTGCACTGCGTCGGCGCGCCGAGGTACCAATACGCCGTCGTCATCGCCGGACCCGAAGACGGCCCGAAGACGCCGCGCGGTCTCCGGTTCACCGGCAATCGCTTCACCCCTGGCAAAGCCGGGGTGGCGAACCGTCCGCTCAAGGAGTGATCACCGCGCCGCGGCGGAACGAGGGTTCTTGAGGAAATAGAATTTGCCGTCTTCGGCGCCGCCGAGGAAATCCGGCACGCCGTCGCCGTCGAAGTCGACGGTGGTCGGGCTGACATCATGGCCTTCGATGTTCTGCTTCACGAGGGGGCCTTCGTCCTTGAACAGCCACAGGCCGTCTTTCGTCCCGACCTGACGCAGGAAATTGGCGCTGGAAGAATTGAGCAGGAAGTCGGCCTGGCCGTCGCCGTCCCAATCGGTGACGCATAGCTTGCGTCGTCCGCTTCGACCAGCCGTACCTTTGGTCAGTTGCAGGGGCTGCCCCTTCTCGTCGCAGAACGCCCGGCGCGGCGCCTTGAGGGCCAGCTTTCCTTCGATCTTCGCCCGCTCGAAGAACGCGAGGTAGCCCTCCTGGTCGAGCATGACGAGGTCCATGAGGCCGTCCTTGTTCCAATCGACGGCGACGGGCGTCGTCCGCCACTGGGTCAGCAAGGCCTTGCCCTGCGGCTTCAGCCAACCCCAGGCGAGCGCGGGCTGGGCGCCCTCCCATTCGACTTCGATCGGCGCGGCGGCGGCGAGCTTGGGCTCCTTGCGGGTGCCGACGTTCCGATACCAGACGACCTTGCCGAGGATGGAATTGACGAGCAGGTCCGGCAGGCCGTCCCCGTCCCAGTCCGCCACGGTCTGCGTGGTATAACCCCACTTGGCTTCCGCCGGTCCCTGGATGCTGCCGTTGCGCCCCGCCATGATGCGCAGGGTCTTGCCGTCCGCCTGCAGGAGCTTGGGCGCGGCGAACTTCGGCTTCGCGACGCCCTTCCCGCTCAGGTTCTCGAAGAAGCCGACATACCCGGCGGTGTTGCCGGAGATGATGTCGATGTCGCCGTCCCCGTCCCAATCGAAACCGACGGGCGTGGCCAAGGCACCGAACTTCATCTCGTCGGCCTGCTGCTTGAAATAACGCGGCGGCTGGAACAGCGGCGTGTGGTCGTCGGTGAACTGGCCGGTGTTCTCGATGAACGCGACCCGCCCGTCCTCGTCACCGACGATGAGGTCGAGTTTTCCGTCTTTGTTCCAGTCGAAGGCGACCGGGGTGATCATCTCGAGGTCCATGGTCAGAGGCCGCGGCGAGCCGGGCAGCGTCTTGGCCTCGAGCGTGGCCTTCCACGCGGCGGAGCGGGTATCCTTGGTGACGCCGGGCGGGACGGTCAGCCGTCGGCCAGCCGCATACTTTGGCTCGGTCCGCGTCCCGATGTTCTCGAAGTAGGTGAAGCCGTCCAGGAACTCGCCGCAGATGAGATCGAGGTCCCCGTCGCCATCGAAATCCGCGAAGTTGGGCGAGGGCCAGCCGAAGGTCTCGAGATCCTTGCCGGCGGACTGCACGCGCACGGGCTGCTGATACTT
>CAZXSI010000067.1:0-6728 GCA_964643215.1 uncultured Klebsiella sp.
GGGCGTCCAGGAACTTCTTCCAGGTGGCTTCGTCGACGGACTCAGGCTTCTGGGGGCCCTGCTTCTTGCCGCCCTTGTCGCCCTTGCCTTCGCCCTTCTTGGCGGGGGCGTCGCCCTTCGGGGCGTCGGGCTTGGGAGCGTCCTGAGCGATGAGGCCGGCCGAGGAGATCAGGGCCAGGAGGAGTGCGAGTTTGAGTTTCATAGGTATGTTGTGTTGGGGGTTCACTTCTAGAACCCCACATCGCTCGCACAGTTGCAAGATTTGAAATCAGGTTATGACATTATTCACCAATGATTTAAGTCTTAATGCCGCCTTAAGGTTGGCAGACTGTCCGGCATGACCCCCTTGTTCGTGCATCTCCCGCATGATTCCGCGGTGATCCCCGCCGATGCGACCGCGGATTTCCTCCTCTCCGCCGCCGAGCTGGAGCATGAGCAGCTCCGCCTGACCGACTGGCATACCGGCGCATTGTATGCCGAGGGGCTCGCGTCGGAAGACGTCCTGCGCGCCGAGGTCTCCCGCCTGGTCGTCGACGTCGAACGTTTCGCCGACGATCGGCGGGAGCCTTGCGCCGCGGTCGGCATGGGCGCGACCTATGTGCGGACGTGCGACGGCCGGCCGTTGCGCGCGCTCTCGCCGACGCGCCGGGCCGAGCTGCTGGAACGCCATTACTGGCCGCACCATCGGGCGCTCGACGCCGCCGCGGCGGTACGCTTGGAGCGTTTCGGGCGTTGCGTCATCCTCGACGCGCATTCCTTCCCGACAGGTCCGCTGCCGACGCAGGCCGACTGCCCCGCGCCGCCTGAGATCGGCGTCGGCACGCAGCCCGGGCACACCTCGCCGGAACTCCGCCTGCTGGCCGAGACGTTCTTCCGCGCCCGCGGCTTCGTGGTCGGCGTCGACGTGCCGTTCAGCGGCGCGATCGTGCCCAACCGATGCTTCGGCGTCGAGCCGCGCGTGCAGTCGTTGATGATCGAGGTGCGTCGCGACCTCTACATGGACGAGGCCACGGGCCGACGCCACGCCGGCTTCGCGCCGACGCAGGCCGTGCTGACGGCCTTCCGCGAGGAGCTCGCCCGCTTCGCGGCTACTTGACGCCCGTTTCGGCTTCGCGGGCGGACCGCTCCACTTCCTCGCGGAGCAGTCCGAGCGCTTCCTTCCACATCGCTTCCATGCGGGGCACGACGGCGGCCTTGGCGTCGTCGTCCTGCGTCTTCCAGGCTTCCTCGAGTTCCTTCCACTGGGCGACCAGCTCCTTCACGCGCGGCTGGGCGTTCCAGCGCTTGGCGGCGTCGTCGAAGACCGGCTTGTGCATCTGCTGCATCTCCTGGATCTCGCCCAGCCCGCTGCGGATGATGCCCTCCCGCCGGGCGTTCGGCGGACGTCCGTCCGCGGAGATGTCATGCTTGTCGTCCACCGTGAGGCCTTGGAGGCCGCGCGGGGCGACGGCGGACCGTTTCGGCGCGGTCGGCGCGGCGTGATCAGGGGTGCCGGGACGGGCGAGGGGCGGCCGGTCCTCGTCCCGTCGCCGGGCGAGGAAGAGAGCCAGGAGCACGCCCAAGACGGCGAGCCCGATGAGCAGCGGACGAGGGGAGCGGAAAGCGGTCATGCGGGACGGACGGCAGGCGGGCCGTCGCCGGGATCACTGGAAGACGATGGGCGGAGCCGGGGCCGGCGCCGGGGCGGCGGGGGCGGCCGCGGGAGCGCCGCCGTTGCTCGGGTTTACGACGCCCGCGCCGGTGATCGTCACGGTCGGAGTCGCGGCGGCGGGCGCCCCCGCGCCGGCCTGCTTGAGCATGCCGAGGCCGCGGGTGCGGACGGCGCCCAGCTCGTCCATGATCGCCTGCTTCTGGTCGTCGGTGGCGGTGCGATACTGCGCCTCGAGTTCGCGCATGCGACCGTAGTTGGCCCGGAATTCCTCGTTGGCCATCGCCACGCGGAAGGCTTCGCCGATCTTCTGGCGGTCGCCGCCGAACATGTCCTCGACGGCCTTACGGCCGTCGTCGCGCCAGGTGGCGAACTTCGCGTCCAGCTCCGCGACGGGCTTGGACTGCTTCGCGAGGTCCTTCTCCTCGACGCCGGTGCCGACGTCGTCCTTGCGGCTGAGGTGCAGTTCCTTGGCGCTGCGGACGGTGCCTTTCTCCATGGTCAGCTTGCTGACCGGGGAGGCGGTCTTCTTCGCGGTGCTGCGGACGACCGTGACTTCCTGGGGCTTCACCCACTGGTAGACCGCATAGGCGGCGCCGCCCAGGAGGATGAGGCTGAAGATCGCGAAGAGGCGGTTCGAGTTCATGGTTTCTTTGTAAGGATTATAACTCCGCGACCAAGGCGAAGTTTCCGGCCGGCCGCCTCCGCGGGCGGAATCAGGCCCGGGGCGCCCGTTCCGCCTGCGTTTTCACGTGTTCGAGCACCCGGCGCTGCACCATGCGGACGATGGCCCGGGTCCAGAGGTTCCAGTAGGAGGCCGGGGCGATGTTCAGCAGGTAGCGGCTTTCGCCGACGAGCCGGGTGCGGCCGCCGGGCAGGGGCTCGAGCTTGAAGCCGCCTTCCAGGCTGGCGTAGGCGCTGTGCAGGTGGGCCGCGTCGACGGTCTGTCCGAAGAAGCCCAGCTCGCGCATGGACGGCGGGGTGGACAACACCTTGAAGCGGAGCTCCTGCCCGGGCTTCCAGACGGTCACGACCTCCGGCATGTCGCCGGTGCTGAGCTTGCAAAGGCGGGCCGCGCCCACGCCTTGTCCGTCCGTGACGGTGCCCATCGGGTGGGCCACGCCGAATTGGAAGAGCAGGTTCTCCGTCGCCGGCAGGTCGCGGATGTCGTGCAGCTCGGCCCAGACCCGGGCGGCGGGCGCGGCGATCACGATCTCGCTCGAAGCCCGGTCCTCCAGCGGCGCGGGCGGATGCCATCCTTCGAGGCCGACGATCGCCACGAGCGCGAGCCAGGCGGCCGACTGCAAGGTGCCGTCGCCGACCCGGCGCTGGGCCAGGAAATAGCCGGCCAGCACGCCGAGGAAGGCCAATCCGGCGCCGAACGGGGCGGCCATGACGACGCACACGATGCCCTCCATCAGCGAGGCGCAAAGGATGAGGATGATCGCGCCGATGAGGGTCAGCGCCGCGGCGATGGCCTGGCCGAAGGTGCCGCCGGCGCGCCGGAGGATCACGCCGCTGCTCACGCCGGTGGCAAAGGGGAGGCCCGCGAAGATCGCCATGCCGAAGTAGCCGCCGGCCTGCTTGAGTCCGAACGTGAGCCGGCCGGTGTTTTCGAGCACGGTGTACCCGACCGTGAGCCCCACGCAGGCCAGGATCGCGAGGATGAACGGGACCGCCAGCCGTCCGGCGACGGCGGTCGGCGCGACCGACCCCTCTTCTTGGTCGTCGCCGGTCGCGGCAAGCCAGAGCGCCAGCCCGGCGCCGGCGAACGGGACGTGCAGGAGCAGGCCGAGCAGCGGCGGCAGGCTCCAGCCGAGGATGGCCGCGCGGCGCGCGGCGACGTAAGAGGCGAGCAGGGCGCAGCCGGCTGCCAGGGCGAACAGCACGAGCCGATGCGTCGAATGGATGCCGGCGCCCCAGAAGAGGTCTTTCTCCGGGAGCACGCGGAACAGCAGCACCGCGTGGACGAAGGCCCAGGCGGGAAGCATCAGGAGGACGGTCTGCAGGCGGCTGGGTTTCAAGGGCATGGTTTCAGGGAAAGGCGCCTTTCGGTGTCCGTGGGCAGGATGAGGATGTTGTCCAGCGGCGGTCCGCGCGGAAGGATGAACTTGCCGGCTTGGCCGACATTAGCGCGCCCGTGGCGTCCGCGAAGCCGGACTGCTCAGGAAAACAGCAGCCGAAGCCACGTTTTCGAGTAGGGCAGGGCCATGTGGTCCAGCCGCGCGGCCAGGAACGCCGCTTCGATCTCTTCTTCCGGGTGCCCGTCCAGCAGCTTCGCCCCTTCCAGTTCGCGGCGCCCCCGGCGGGCGGCGTCTTGCACGTGGGTGTGCTTGAGCAGATGACCGACGGCGATGGCGACCGCCACGAGGGAGAAGGCGATCAGCGCCCACGGCCGGCCTTTGCTGGCGAAGAGGCTGATCGGCAGGAGGATCGGCCACGCGTTGCCCCAGAAGATCATGAACGAATCCCATGAGGCGAGTCCGCCGAGCTTGCGGTCGCGGTGCTGCAACGCGTGACCGGCGAGACGCGCCGCGCGGGCCACGTCGAAGAGCCGCTTGCCGGCGTAGACCCCGCTCGAGAGCTTGATGGCCGGCTCGAACGCCGAATAGAAATCCGTGACCGCGAGCGTGCTTTCGTCGACGTCGACCTGCGGGATCTCGCCGCGCAGGAGCACGACCCGGGCCGCCTGCGCGCCGGTGACGCCGCGCACGAGCAGGATGCGACCATACTTGCGCTCGAGGCTCCGCACGCGCCGCCAGGCCCACCAAGGCAGCCCGAGGGCGAAAAGGCCGGCCAGGCAGAAGAGCAGGAGGAGCTTGAATTCCGGGTTCATGGCCTGCCTCGACCCTGCCGATTTGCCGTTTCCCAGCAAGGACTACCTAGAAGCCGCCATGGGGGGGTGATAAGCACGGTTGGATTCTTGCCGGGTCGGGCGAGGCTTCGTTGACCCGCCCAGCGGGGTCGGATTGAGTACGGGCATCATGAATCCCGATCTCGTCAGAAACTACCTGACCGGCCTCCAGGATCGTCTCTGCGCGAGCCTGGAGGAAGTGGATGGCAAGGCCCGTTTCCTCACCGATGAGTGGCAGCGGACCGAGGGCGGCGGCGGCCGCACCCGCGTCATCGCCGGCGGCCTGGTGCTCGAGAAAGGCGGGGTGGCCTTCTCGGATGTCCGCGGCCACGCGCTGCCTCCGTCCGCCACGCTCGCCCGCCCGGATCTCGCCGGCAAGGGCTTCCGCGCCATGGGCGTCTCGGTCGTCCAGCATCCGGTCAATCCGTATTGCCCCACGTCGCACATGAACGTGCGTTTCTTCTGCACCGACGGCCCGAACCCGGTCTGGTGGTTCGGCGGCGGCTTCGACCTGACGCCTTATTACGGTTTCGACGAGGACGCGGTCTCCTGGCATCGCGCGGCCGCGCAGGCCACGGGCGCCCACTACCCGAAATTCAAGTCCTGGTGCGACGACTACTTCCTGCTGAAGCACCGCCAGGAGCAACGCGGCGTCGGCGGCGTGTTCTTCGACGACTTCACCGAAGGCGGTTTCGACGCCGCCTTCGCGATGATGCGGAACGTCGGCGACGCCTTCGGCCCGGCCTACGTCGAGATCCTGCGCCGGCGCAAGGAGACCCCCTATGGCGAGCGTGAACGGGACTGGCAGGAGGTCCGCCGCGGACGCTACGTCGAATTCAACCTCGTCTTCGACCGGGGGACCATCTTCGGCCTGCAGTCCGGCGGCCGGACGGAATCGATCCTCATGTCCCTTCCGCCCCGCGTGCAGTGGCGCTACGGCCATCAGCCTGCCGCCGGCACCCCGGAAGAACGTCTGCTCTCGCATTATCTGAAACCGCAGGCTTGGCTGAAGGGGTCCTGATGAACTCCCGCGACCGCTTCCTCGCCGCCCTCCGCCGCCAGCCCCATGACCGGGCGCCCGTCTGGATCATGCGCCAGGCCGGTCGCTACCTGCCCGAATACCGCGCCCTCAAGGCGAAGTCGGACTTCGTCACGATGGTCCGCACGCCCGACCTCGCGGTCGAGGTGACGCTCCAGCCGCTCCGCCGCTTCCCGCAGCTCGACGCGGCGATCCTGTTCTCGGACATCCTCGTGATCCCCGAGGCCCTGGGCGTCGGCTACCGCTTCCGCGACGAAGGCGGCATCGCCATGGAACGCGCGCTGGTTTCTCCGGCCGACGTCGCCACGCTGAAGCTCGAAGGTTCCGCCGATCGCCTGCAATACGTCTACGATGCGCTGACGCTCCTCCGCAAGGAGCTCGGCCTGGACAAGACCCTGCTCGGTTTCGCCGGCTCGCCCTGGACGCTCGCCTGCTACCTCGTCGAAGGCGGCGGCTCCGAAGAGTTCCCGAAGACCAAGGCGCTGCTCAAGGCCGACCCGAAGATGATGCACCGTATCCTCGGGATCCTGACCGACGCCGTCGCCCAGTATCTCACCCGCCAGTTCGCCGCCGGCGCCGACGCGATCCAGATCTTCGACAGCTGGGCCGGCGCGCTCTCCGGCGCCGACTACGAGGAGTTCTCGCTCCGCTATATCCGCGCGGTGCTCGAACGCCTGCCCGCCGGCGCCCCGGTCATCCTTTACGCCAAGGGCAAGTCCCCGCAGGCCGCCGCGCTCGCGCAGACCGGCGTGCCGTGCCTCGGCGTCGACTGGACCATGCCGCTTTCGCAGGTCCGCCGGCTCGCCGGCCGTCCGCTCTGCCTGCAGGGCAACCTCGACCCCGAGTTCATGACCGGCGAGCCCGCCGCGGCGGTCGCCGCGACCAAGGCCGTCCTGGCCGACAACGCCGGCGACCCCGGCCACATCTTCAACCTCGGCCACGGCATCACGCCCCAGGCCCGCATCGAGACCTTCCAGGCGGTGGTGGAGACGGTGGTGAAGGGCTGATGACTGAAGAGGGATAGGGGTGGGGGCAGGGGTAGGGGTAGGAAAATAAAAAGGACAACATCGAGTGGATGTCGCCCCTTTGTCTTTAAGCCAACCCCTATCCCTACCCCTGAAGCTCTGCTTCCCTCAGACGTGATTCGGCGTCCACTTCGCCGCGCGGTCGGCGAGGTACTTCACGTA
>CAZXSI010000068.1:0-6705 GCA_964643215.1 uncultured Klebsiella sp.
AGACCCGCGAGATGTACGGCGACACGACCCTCGGCCGGCAGTTCCTCATCGCCCGCCGCCTCGCCGAACGCGGCGTGCGCTTCATCCAGCTCTGGCATGGCGCGGGCCAGCCTTGGGACAGCCACGACGACCTCGAGAAGAACCATAAGCGTCTCGCGATGGAGGCCGACCAGCCGATCGCCGCCCTGCTCACCGACCTCAAGCGCCTCGGCATGCTCGATGAGACCCTCGTCATCTGGGGCGGCGAGTTCGGCCGCACCCCGACCGTCGAGCTTCCCACCCCCGGCTCCAACGCCGGCAAGATCAACGGCCGCGACCACAACAACCACGGCTTCACGATGTGGATGGCCGGCGGCGGCGTGAAAGCCGGCACGGTCTACGGCGAGACCGACGAGTTCGGCTTCAAGTCCGTCAAGGACGTCGTCCACGTCCATGACCTGCACGCGACGATCCTCCGCCTCCTCGGCTTCGACCACGAGCAGTTCACCTTCCGCAGCTCGGGCCGCGACTTCCGCCTCACCGACGTGCACGGCAAGATCGTCCAACCGCTCATCGCCTGATGCGCCTCGTCGTCCTGCTGCTGAGCCTCGCCGTCTCGTCGGCGGCGGCGACCGAGACGAAGGTCATCAAGGACGTCCCCTATAAGGACGACGTCGTCTCGCTGACGCCTTACGAGCAGGAGCGCTGCAAGCTGGACCTGACCGTCCCCGTCGGCGCCAAGGGATTCCCGACCTATGTCTGGTTCTACGGCGGGGGACTGAAGAACGGCTCCAAGGACCTGCGCACCGAGTATTGCGCCGAGATCCGCGAAAGCCTGGCGCAGGCCGGCGTCGCGGTCGTGACCCCGGACTACCGGCTCAGCCCGCGGGCGAAATACCCGGCCTATGTCGACGACGCCGCGGCCGCGTTCGCGTGGACGGTGAAGCACATCGCCGAACACGGCGGCGACCCGCGCAAGGTCTTCATCGGCGGCCATTCGGCCGGCGGCTACCTCGCCCTGCTCGTCGGCATGGACCCGGAACGCCTCAAGCCGCACGGCCTGTCGCTCGCCCACGTCGCCGGCATCGCCCAGGTCAGCGGCCAGGTCTTCAACCATTACACGGTGCGCGAAGAGCGGGGCCAGGCCCGCTACGGCATCACGGCCGACGCCGCCGCCCCCGCCTTCCACATCCGCAAGTCGCTCCCGCCCATCCTCACGCTCTACGCGCAGAACGACATGCTCAGCCGCGCCGAGGAGAACATGTTCTTCGTGACCACGCTCAAGGCCGCCGGGCACACGGAGAATTATTCGTTGCGGGTCGACGATCGCGACCACGCCACCATCGGGCACAATCTCCGCCACGCCGACGACCCGGCCCGCCTCGCGATCCTGAACTTCATCGCGAAGCATTCCGCCAACCGCTGACCGCCGTAGGTCACCTACCCCCACCCCTACCTCCACCCCTTTTCGGCCATGCTTATCCGCCTCTCCCTCCTGTGCCTGCTCGCCCTGCGCCTGACGGCGGCCGAGACCTATGATGTCGTCGTCTACGGCGGCACCTCCGCCGGCGTGATCGCCGCCGTCCAGGCCAGGAAGATGGGCAAATCCGTCGTCGTCGTCGGACCGGACGTCCACCTCGGCGGACTCAGCAGCGGCGGCCTGGGCTACACCGACACCGGCAACAAGGCCGTCATCGGCGGGCTGGCCCGCAACTTCTACCACCGCGTCTGGGTCGAATACCAGAAGAACGAGACCTGGCAATGGCAGCGGCCGGAAGCCTTCGGCAACAAAGGCCAGGGCACCGTGGCCATGGACAAGGACGAACGGACGATGTGGATCTTCGAACCGAGCGTGGCCGAGAAGGTCTTCGAGGATTACGTCCGGGAATTCGGGCTGACCGTCCACCGCGACGAATGGCTCGACCGCGCCAAGGGCGTGCGCGTCGTCGACGGCCGCATCGCCGAGATCGCGATGCTTTCCGGCAAGCGGTTCGCGGGGAAGATGTTCATCGACGCGACGTATGAAGGCGACCTGCTCGCCGCCGCGGGCGTCAGCTACCATGTCGGCCGCGAGGCCAACTCCGTCTACGGCGAGGAATGGAACGGCAACCAGGTCGGCGTCCTTCACCATGGCCACCATTTCGGCGCGGTGAAGCAGCCGATCAGCGCTTACAAGGTCCCCGGCGACCCTTCGTCCGGCCTGCTGCCCCGCATCTCGGCCGACCCGCCCGGCGTGCGCGGCGAAGGCGACCGGCGCGTCCAGGCGTACTGCTATCGCTGGTGCGCCACGGACCATCCCGACAACCGCGTCCCCTTCCCGAAACCCCCGGGCTACGACGCGTCCCAGTACGAGCTGCTCGTCCGGGTCCTCGACGCCGGCTGGCGCCAGACGTTCCACAAGTTCGACCTGCTGCCCAACCGCAAGACCGACACCAACAACCACGGGCCGTTCAGCTTCGACAACATCGGGATGAACTACGACTACCCGGAGGCTTCTTACGAACGCCGCCGGGAGATCCTCGCCGAACACCGCACCTACCAGCAGGGCCTGCTCTGGTTCCTCGCCAACGACCCGCGCGTGCCCGCGGATGTCCGCGAGGAAGCCAACCGCTGGGGCCTCCCGAAGGACGAGTTCAAGGACAACGGCCACTGGCCCCACCAGATCTACGTCCGGGAAGCCCGCCGCATGGTCGGGGCCTTCGTGATGACCGAGAACGAGCTGACGAAGAAGAAGCCGACGCCCGACCCGGTGGGCATGGGATCCTACACGATCGATTCGCATAACGTCCGTCGCTACGTCACCCCCGCAGGCCACGTCCAGAACGAGGGCGACATCGGCGTGCCGATCACCCCTTACTCGATCGCCTACGGTTCGCTGGTGCCGAAGCGCGGCGAGGTCGCCAACCTCTTCGCGCCCGTGGCCTGCAGCGCCACCCATATCGCCTACGGGTCGATTCGCATGGAGCCCGTCTTCATGATCCTCGGGCAATCCGCCGCCACCGCCGCCGCCCTGGCCATCGACGGCAATCTCGCCGTGCAGGACGTCCCCTACGCCGCCCTCCGCGCCCGCCTGCTCGCGGACGGACAGGTGCTCGAACACGAATCGTCCAAGGCCGCCCCGAAGGGTCATGGGCCGGCCAAACCCGCCGCCGCCCTCCCGGGCGTCACGGTCGACGACGAAGAGGCCGTGCTCACCGGCGACTGGAAACAGAGCTCCGCCAACGGCGGCTTCATCGGCTCCGGCTACCGCCATGATGACAAGGGGGCCGCTGGCCCGGCCTCCGCGACCTTCGTCGGCCGCCTCCCGGCCGCCGGCACCTATGCCGTCGCCCTGACGGTCGTCCCGAACGCCAATCGCAGCCGCGACGCCCTGGTCCGCATCGAGCACGCCGACGGCGTGGCCGAGCTCCGCGCCGACCTGTCCGGCAAGGGCGCGCCGGACGGGTTGTTGCCGCTGGGAACCTACCGCTTCCCCGCCGGCCCCGCCAAGGTGACCATCGGCAATACGGGCGCCAAAGGGTATGTGCTCGTCGATGCCGTCAATTGGCAGGCCCGCTGATGGGCGGTCTCCCCTATTAATCAATTGAAACCCCGCGGCCGGGGGACTGTCATAACGACATCCCCTATGCGCCTTTTGCCGTCCGCCGCCTGTTTCGCCGTCGCTAGCCTGCTGGGCGCCGATTCGTCCGGCGACGTCGTCCGCTTCAACCGCGACATCCGGCCGATCATGTCGGACACCTGCTTTCATTGCCACGGCTTCGACCCGAAGTCCCGCAAGGGCGGCCTGCGCCTGGATGTCCGCGAAGACGCGCTGAAGGCCGGCAAGAGCGGCGCGCTCGCCATCGTCCCCGGCAAGCCGGAGGACAGCGAGATCATCAAGCGCATCTTCTCCTCCGACCCTGAGGAAATCATGCCGGAGAAGGAGGCGCACAAGACCCTGTCGCTGGCCCAGAAGGAACTCTTCCGCCGCTGGGTCGCCCAAGGCGCCGTGTACGAACCCCACTGGGCCTACAAGCCGCTGGAAGCCCCCGTGGTCCCCGCCCTGCCCGCCGGCGGCAAGAACCCCATCGACGCCTTCATCGCCGCGAAACTCGCCGAGAAGAAGATCTCGCCCTCCCCCGAAGCCACCAAGGAGCGCCTGCTTCGCCGCGTCTCGCTCGACCTGACCGGACTGCCGCCCACGCCCGCCGAGACCGCGGCCTTCCTGGCTGACGCTTCCCCTGACGCCTATGAGAGACAGGTCGACCGCCTGCTCGCCTCGCCTCACTTCGGCGAACGCATGGCGGTCTGGTGGCTCGACGTCGCCCGCTTCGCCGACACGGTCGGCTACCACGGCGACCAGAACCAGCGCATCTTCCCCTACCGCGACTGGGTGATCAAGGCGTTCAATGACAACAAGCCGTTCGACGTCTTCACGCGCGAGCAGCTCGCCGGCGACCTGCTGCCGAACCCGACCGAGGAACAGCTCGTGGCCAGCGGCTATAACCGGCTGAACATGATGACCCGCGAAGGCGGCGCCCAGGTGAAGGAGTACCTTTCCAAGTATGGCGCCGAGCGCGTGCGTTCGGTCTCCAGCGCCTGGCTGGGCAGCACCTTCGGCTGCGCGGAATGCCACGACCATAAGTTCGACCCGATCAAGTCCGCGGACTTCTATTCCCTGCAGGCCTTCTTCGCCGACGTGAAACAGTGGGGGGTCTACGCCGATTACAACTACACGCCGGAACCCGAACTCAAGGGCGTCGGCAACGACCATCCCTTCTACCCCGAAGTCCGCGTCAAGAACGCCTACCTCAGCCGGAAGGACGCCCGATTGCGCGCCGAGCTCGCCGCGCTGTACGCCCGTACCCTGGCCGGGAGCAAGGACTCCGGCGATTATTCCGTCTGGCAGAAAGAGATCGCGACGTTCCTGTCCGGACATCCGACCGGACTGCTCTCCCCGGCCGGCACTTACCTCCTGAAAACCGCGCCCGCCGCCGCCGCCAAGAAGGCCGCCAAGGCTCCGGCCAAGAACACCGAGGCCAAGGCGGCCGCCAAGATGCCCGCCCCGCCGGCGCCGAGCGCCTTCGCGGCCGGCGCCGCCATCAAGATGCCCAGGGGCGTCGCCAAAGGCGAAGACTTCGCGATCACGCTGCACCCGGTCGGCCCCCCGATCGCCAGCGTCCGCATCGACCTGCCCAAAGGCTCCCTGCCGGCGGGTTCCGCCGCGAACATCAACGTCCGCTTCGGACTCCTCGACGCCAAGGGCAAGGAGCGTCCCGTCGCGTTCCATCTGGCCGACGCCACGCACCGCGAGCCGCGCTATGTCAGTTCCGTCGAGCTGACCGACATCAACGCGGCGTGGTCCCTGAAGATGCCCGATGCGGACGTGCACGCGGTCTGGCTTCTTGACGCGCCCGTCGCGCTTCGGCCGGACGAAAAGTTCGTCGTCCACCTCGAGAGCAACGCGGCGCTGACGCTGCAGGTCTCCGTCTCCCCGCTTTCGCACGACGACCCGTTGAAGGTGACGGCGGCGGCGACGCTCGCCGCGGTGAAAGAACCCCGCCCCACGGCGGCGAGCTTCGGCGTCTACCTGGCCTCGCGCGGCACCGAGCGCGCGACGCTCGCCCAGGTCCGCGAACTGACCGCCGCCATCCGCCGCCAATACGACGGCTACGCCTGGTCGATGGTGACGCAGGCCACCAAGCCCCTGACGGTACGCGTCCTTCCGCGCGGCAACTTCCTCGACGAGACCGGCCCGGTGGTCCTGCCGGCGACGCCGTCCTTCCTGCCCGGCCTGCGCACCAGCACCGAGACCAGGCGCCTGACGCGCCTCGACCTCGCCGACTGGATCACCTCGCAGGATAATCCGATCACCGCCCGCACGGTGATGAACCGTCTCTGGCAGATCTTCCACGGCACGGGCCTCAGCGCCGGCCTCGACGACCTGGGCTCCCAAGGCGAACTGCCCTCTCATCCCGAGCTGCTCGAATGGCTCGCCCTCGAGTTCCGCGACCGCGGCTGGGATCTGAAGAAGATGGTGCGCCTGATGGTCACGAGCCGCACCTATCGCCAGAGCAGCAGCCTGCGTCCGGACCTCAAGGAGCTCGACCCCAACAATCGTCTGCTCGCCTCGCAGAACCCGAGACGACTCGACGCCGAGTTCGTCCGCGACAACGCGCTCTTCGTCGCCGGCCTGCTGAACGTCGCGGACATCGGCGGACCCAGCGTGAAGCCCTACCAGCCGGCGGGTTATTACGAACCGATGCAGTTCCCCAACCGCACCTACGTCGCGAGCCAGGACGCGGACCAGTGGCGCCGCGGCCTTTATATGCATTGGCAGAGGATGTACCTCCACCCGATGCTGATCAATTTCGACGCCCCGTCGCGCGACGAGTGCACCGCGCTGCGCACCTACAGCAACACCCCTCAGCAGGCCCTGACCCTGCTGAACGATCCGACCTTCGTGGAAGCCGCCCGCGCCATGGCCGCCCGCCTGCTGGCTTATCCGAGCGGCACCGATCGCCTCGCCGAAGGCTTCCGACTGGCGATGGGCCGCGGCATCAAGGCGACCGAACGGCCGTCGCTGGAAAAGCTGATCGGCGAACAGACCGCCTATTACAAAGCCAACCCGGCGGAAGCAGCCAAGCTGCTCAAAGTCGGCTTCAGTCCGGCGCCCGTCGGCGTCGATCCGGCCGAACTCGCCGCCTGGACGCAGGCCTGCCGCGTCCTCCTCAACTCCCACGAAGC
>CAZXSI010000069.1:0-6405 GCA_964643215.1 uncultured Klebsiella sp.
AGGGGCAGGGGTGGGCGATCAGTGGGGGAGGCCTTCGAGGTCCTTGGGCATGGTCTTCTCGTCCTTGGCGTATTCGGCGGCGAGCAGCGTACGCAGCTCGGCGAGGCGCTGTGGTTCCTTACCGGCGAGGTCTTCCTTCTCGTAAGGATCCGCGGCGAGGTTGAACAGCATCGGCTTGGCTTTGTTCGGCGCGACGATCTTCCAATCGCCATGGCGGAGCGCCCGGCCCTGCGGATGCGCGATGTAGACGGTGCGCGGCGCGGGGGTGGCTTCCTCTCCGGTCAGGACCTTCCAGCGGTCAAGTCCGTCCCAGCGCGGGTCTTGCTCAAGCTTGGCGCCGGTCAGCGCCGCCAGCGTCGGAAACCAGTCGCCGACGTAGAGCGGGGCCGTCACCTTGCCGGGCTGGAGCCGATCCGGCCAGTTCGCGAACGCGCAGACACGGGTGCCGCCTTCGAAAAGCGTGTTCTTCTGGCCGCGCAACGGGTCGTTCTCGCTGTTGAGGGGCGAATCGGGGACCGTGCCGGCGTAGGCGTTCTTGAGGCCTTCGATGCCGCCGTTGTCGGAGGTGAAGATGATCAGGGTCTTCTCGCGCTGGCCGGTGCGCGCGAGCGCGTCGACGAAGGCGCCGACCTTGGCGTCGAGCTGGGACACCATCGCCGCCAGGCGCAGACGCGATTCGTGCTTCACCGGGTCGTCGTGGAACTTCACGCCGTCGTAGAGCTTCTTGTATTCGACGGGCGCGTCGACGGGCGTGTGGACCGCATGAAAGGGCACGTACATGAACCACGGCTGGTCCCCGCCTTGCGTGATCCGCTTCAAGGCTTCGGCGGCGACGAGTTCGGTGGCGTTGCCCTCTTCGTGGAAGAGCTTGCCGTCGCGATGCCAGGTGTCCTCGTAGGGATTGCCTTTGCGGTACTTGTGCGTCCAGGGATCGGCCGCGCCGGTGAGCGTGCCGTAGCTGGTGTCGAAGCCGTAGGCATTCGGAATCCATTCAGGTCGCGCGCCGAGATGCCATTTGCCGGCCAGGTGGGTGCGGTAGCCCATCGATTTCAAGGCGGAGGCGATCGTCGGCGTGCCGAGCGGCATCGCGCGGAGGTTGCTCGGGCTCAGCGCCTGCGGGCCGAACCGTCCGGGGCAACGTCCGCTCATCAGGGCCGTGCGGGTCGGGGTGCAGACGGGCTGCACGTAATGCTGGTCGAGCTCGCGGCCTTCCCGCACGAGCTTGTCCATGTGCGGCGTCTTCCCGAAGCCGCCATGCCAGCCGACGTCGGCCCAGCCGAGGTCGTCGGCGACGATGAGCAGGATGTTCGGCCGCTCCGCGGCAAAGAGAGGCGAGAGCGCGAACAGGCAGGCGAGGAGGGCGCGAGCGGTCATGGGGGTGGTGAAACCCTACTCCTTGGAACGCCGCTGGACAGGTTATTTATATGACCGAAGCTGACTCAGCGGCTGAAATCCGCGAGGTCGGCCGGTCCCTTGGCGGGGCGCAGTTCGATCGAGCGAAGGCGCAGGCCGTCGACCCGGTCGCCGAGATTGAAGCGAACATGAATAGCCTGGCCGACGACGGGCAAGGGGATGCTCTGCTCGGAGGTGCCGGCGGGGATCTCGAACCGCACGAGGTTCGCGGGCAGGAAGTCGGGCTGGTCCTTGGTGCGCCAGCTGAGCGAGCCGTTGGTCGCGGCCTTGGCTTCGGCCTTGATGACCGCCGTCACGGGCCCGACTAGGGAGAGGCCGGTCTTGGCGAGGAAGGGCTTGGCGTTCTTGGCCGCTTGGGGGTCGGGGGTGATGAGCAACGCGCCGTCCTTCGTCGCGATCGTGCCGTTGCGGGAGAACCACCCGTGGACGGCTCCGGCGGGCTCGTTCTTGCGCGGCGTGCCGGCGGAAGCGGCGATGACGCCATGCTCGGCGAACATGCCTTCATGATGCGGATCGAGGCTCGTGGGCAGGCCGGGAGGCGTGAGCGTGTCGCTCCAGGCCTTGAGCGCCGAACGGAGGCGCGCCACGACCTCCGGCCGGGCCTTGGCCTGATCCTTGGCGAGGCTTTCGCCGTCGGCCGTCGTCACGTCGAACAGCAGCTCCTCGCGGTCGCCGAGCCGGACGAGTTTCCAGGGGTGCTCCAGCACCGCGGCCTGCGAGCCCCAGCGCCAGAAGAGGCGCTCGTGCGGCGCGCCGGCATTCTGTCCGCTGACGAAGGGCGCGAGGTCCGTGCCGTCGAGTTCAGGGGCTTTCGGCAGGCCCGCGGCCGCGACCGCGGTGGCGGCGACGTCGAGGCTGCTGACCGGTTGGTCGAAGGTTTTCCCGGCCGGCAGGCGGGCGGGCCACGTGGCAAGGAACGGAGTGCGGATGCCGCCTTCGCTCAGCATGCCCTTCTGGCCGATGAGCGGGGTGTTGAGCGAGCCGTCCCAGGCGTTGCCGAGCGGGGCGCCGTTATCGCCGATGAAGAAGATGAGTGTGTTCTTTTCCTGACCCATGGCCTTGAGCTTGGCGCGGAGCTGGCCGAGGCCTTCGTCCATGGCCGCGATCATCGCGAGCGCCTGTCGGCGTTCCTTGGGCAGTTCCTTCGGGGTCTTGGAGAACCATGGCTCGGGGGATTCGAGCGGGACGTGTGGGGCGTACCAAGCGAGGTAGAGGAAGAAGGGCTGCTCGGGCTTGGCGGTGTGGCGATCGAGGAAGGACAGGGCGGCCTCGGTCTGTACGACCACGCGGAAGCGGTTGTCGGCGACGAGGTGCGGGGCATCGGCGAAAGGCTTCCCCTGCAGGTCATGCGAGGCGTAGAACTGACGTAGTTCGCCGCGGAAGTATTCGTCGAAGCCCTGGGCATGCGGCATGTGCTCCTTGGCGACGCGGAGGCCTTTCTCGCCCTTCTTCCCGCCGACGAGGTCGAGGTGCCACTTACCGACCTGACCGGTGACGTAACCGGCGGCCTTGAGCCGTTCGGCGATGGTCAATTGCTCGAGCGGGAGCGGCCCCTTGTTGTTATCCTCGACACCGAAGCGTTGCTGATAGCGTCCCGTGAGCACGCCGGCGCGGGAAGGGACGCACTGCGGGGCGGAGACATAGCCGCGGGTGAAGCGCACGCCGTCGCGGGCCATCGCATCGAGGTTCGGCGTGCGGATGTCCTTATCCGAACCTTGGACGCCTAAGTCCGCCCATCCGTGGTCATCCGAGTAGATCAGGATGATGTTCGGCTTGTCCGCCGCGTGAATCGCGAGCGAAGTCAGAAATAGGGCGAGGAGGCGCATCACTTCTTGGCTTCCGACTTGGTGCCGTTGACCGTGAGGTTCTTCACGTCGGCGCTCTTGGTGCCGGCGAGCCAGCTGCGCGCCTTCACGGTGGCGACGTACGGGTGCTTGGCCTTGAGCTCGACGCCGTCGAGGTTGGCGGCCATCTCGTCGCCCTTCCACTCGACGCGCAGATGGTGCCACTCGCCCTGCTTGGCGGCGACCTTGGTCGTGGCGATGGTGTGCGAAGGGGCGACCGAGTCTTCGGCTATGGAGAGGGCGGTCGGCGTCACGACGACCCTGGCGACGTGTTTGGCGCCGTCGCAACCGACGAGAAAGCCGCCAGGGGCGTTCTGGCGGAAATCGAGTTCGATGACGGCGGCGGAGAGCCCGACCTTATGCCAGAGCACCGGGACGTGCTTCTGCTCAGGGATATCGATCATGCGCAGGATGCCGTCCTCGGGCACCCACTTCCCTTTGGCGGCCTGCCAGTCGTCGCCCAATGGTTCCTTGAACGACGGCTTGGCCTGCGAAGGCAGAGGCTGCTCGTTGAGGAGCGGCTTGAGCTCGGCGCCGAAGGCGAGGGAAGTCAGGAGCAGGGGCAGGAGGAGGCGCATGTGTATGGAGTATAGGGTATGAAGTTTCGAGTATAGGGGGAAGTGAGGGTCAGGGAGTAGGAGTGACGACGACATCGTCGATCTCGATGCCGGCGGCGCCGCCGTTCTGCATCCAGAGCAGCTTGCGCTTGGGCGCGTCGAAGTTCGGGCGCTTGAGCGTGCGGGTCCACTTGCCGTCGACGGACATGTCTACGGTATCGCCCTTGAAGATGAGCTTCACGGTGCGCCACTCGTTGTCGGAGAGGTCGACCTTCTCGGCCGGGAAATGTTCGTTGGTGCGGTAGGCCTTGCTGACCGGGTCCGGCTCCCGGGTGTTCTGGCGGAGCGGGTGCTCAGGGTCGAGGGTGTGGGCGTCGACTTCGAGCACGATGCTGTCGCGGTTGAGACGGACGCGCAGCATGTGGTCGACCGAGCCGTAGCCGTCGTCGCCGTCGACGAAGAGCCAGAGCATGCCGCCCTTTTCGAGGTGGCGGTAGCGAAAGGACATCGTCAGGTCCTTGCCGGCCAGCGCCAGGTAGACCATCGGCGGGTATTTGCCGCCGCTGGCGCCGCGCGTCCACATCACCCCGTCGCGGACGGAAGTGTTCTTGTTCGGGAGCGGCGTCAGGAACTTCTTCGCGTCGAAGCCCGGTCCGAAGTCCTCGCGCACCGAGAACGTCTCCGACGTCGCGCAGCCGGCCAGCAACAGGACGAAGAGGGACGGGATGAACCTCATTTTGCGGGCTTGAGCTTCGCCAGCAGGAATTCGGTCGGCGTGGCGTGCTTGGGTTCCTTGACGCCGGGATAGAAGACCTCGGCGGCGACGCCCTTGCTCGCGCAGTGCTCGGCCAGCTTGACGCCGAAGTTCGCGGTGTGGGTCGGGTCCTTCTGGTTCTGACCGAGGGCCGGCGGGGCGCCGAAGGTCATGAACACCGCGGGGTCGTCGGCGGAGACCAGCGCATAGGGCGAATACTCCGCGATGAGCGGCAGGATGGTTTCCCGGCCGGCGAGGAACTCCGCGAACGTCTTGAAGCCGAAGGCGTGGCCGCCGTAGGTGCTGTTGGGGGTCCACTCCTTCATCTGGGCCGGATCGAGGGTCGTCTGCGGTCCGGTCACCGCCGCGCAGGTGAGGCGCGTGGACTCGCGGGCGACCGGGTCGGCCGACTTCGGGTCGGCGAGATCGTCATGGAAGGCCAGCCAGAGGCTGGAGCACGCGCCGGCCGATCCGCCGGCGGCGCCGACGCGGGCCTTGTCGAGGTTCCACTCGGCGGCCTTGCTGCGCACGAACTGCAGGGCGCGGGCGGCGTCGTGCAGCGGCGCCTTCACGGCGGGCGAAGTGTCGACCGCGGGGTCGCGCTTGATCAGGCGGTAGTTGATGGAGACGACCGAGACGCCGGCCTTGAGCAGGGCGGCGACATCGGCGAACTTCTCCGCGCGCTCCTTGCTGCCGCCGACCCAGCCGCCGCCGTGGATGATGAAGACCAGGGGCGTCGGCGTCGCCGACTCCGCCTGCCAGAAATCGAGCACGTGGCGTTCGTGTTCGCCGTAACGGACGCCTGCGTGCGTGGGCTTGGGCAACGCGGCCGAATAGGCGTCGCCCTTGGGGGCGGCGGCCTTGGCCTTCTTGGCCGGGGCTTTGGTCTTGGGGGCTTCCTGGGCGCCGAGCGCGGCGCCGGCGAGGAGCATGAGGAGGGTGAGGAGTCGCATGGTGAAAGGGCTCAGTTGCCGGCGCGGACGAACTCGTCCTTCGAGAGGCGTCCGTCCTTGTCCTGGTCGAAACGGATGAAACGGGCCGGCGCATCGGCCTGGTCGGCCATATGCGGGATGAACTCGTCCTTGGCGAGGAAGCCGTCCTTGTCCTTGTCCCAGGCGTCGAAGATCTTCGGACGGTCGAGCGTCTTCTTGGGCTTCGCTTCCGCCTTCTTCGGCGACTTGGCTTGGGCTCCCGCTTGCATGAATTTCTCGCGGGCCGGGCTCGCGGGCAAGGTCTTGGCCCAGGCGAGGGCCTTCGTGGTCAGCGCCTGGACGACTTCCGGGTGCTGCGCGGCGACGTCACGCTGTTCGCCCGGGTCCTTGGGGATGTCGAAGAGCTGGGCGTTCTTGCCGGCATGGTCGACGAAGAGCTTCCAGTCGCCGTCGCGCACGCAGAGGGGCGGCGGCTGGTAGCCGTCCTGCGGACCTTGCACGCCGGAGATCCATTCCCAATAAAGGGGCGCCCGTCGGGGGGCGGCGGCGGCGCCGAGCCAGAGCGCGGACTTGTCTTCGCCGTCGGCCGCGAGGTTCGCGGGCACCTTCACGCCGGCCAAGGCGGCGATGGTGGGGAGGAAGTCGACGCCGCCGACGACCGCGTTCTCTTCGACGCGGCCGGCGGGTACCTTGCCGGGCCAGCGGACCAGTCCGAAGGTGCGGATGCCGCCTTCGTACATGCTTCGTTTGCGGGCGCGCAGGGGTCCGGCGCTGCCGACGCCGGCGTTGGCGGCGTTGCCGACGCGATAGTCCTCGGGACCGTTGTCGCTCGAGAGGAAGATGAGCGTGTCGTTGGTCAGGCCGAGTTCGTCGAGGGAGTCGAGCAGCCGGCCGATCTGGGTGTC
>CAZXSI010000070.1:0-6388 GCA_964643215.1 uncultured Klebsiella sp.
TCGGGCCAGAACTCGACGGTCATGTCGCCGTAGTTGGTGTGGATGATGGCACGAGGGGTGCCGGCGGAGGCGGAGTCTTTCATTTTTTCTTGGTTGTTGCAGGAAGAGAAGGCGAGGGCGGCCACGAGGGCCAGGGCGGAAAGCAGGCTCAGGCGGAGGGTTTTCATGGCCCCCAGCCAAGTCCGCCTTCCCGCCCTCGCAACCCCAAACCTCCGCTTGCCAGCGCCCCTGCCGCGGGACAGGGTCGCTCCCACATGCGCGTGACCGTCAATGATGAGCCCAAGGAGACCGCCGCCCGGACGCTGGCGGATCTCCTCGCCGAGCTCGGTGTCGCCCAGGAGCCGGCCGTCGCCGCCGCGGTCGACGAGCAGGTGGTCCCGCGCTCCCGCTGGTCCGCCCACGCCCTCGCCGAAGGCGCCCGCGTCCTTGTCATCCGCGCCGCCCAAGGCGGCTGATCTCCTCTCATGTTCAAATTCATCAAAGGTCTCTTCGTCAGCGAGCCGGAAGCCCCGGCCCCGGAGAACCTCGTGCTGTTCACGCCCAACGACGGCAGCTGGGACACCAAGCAGGTCCGCCGCCTCTTCGACGCCGGCCTGGGCCGCCTCCATGTCCAGGTGCGCAAGGACTGGGAGCGCCGTCACTATGAGCAGTTCCTCCGCGCGGTGCCCGAGGCCTTCTGGCCCCGCATCGTCCTCGGCGAAGAGCCGGAACTGGTCGAAGCCCACAAGCTCGGCGGCTTCCAGATGCACCCGGGCGAACGCATCCCGCGCCGCTGGCCCAAGCATGCCGCGGTCAGCGCGAAGTGCCACGACTACGACGAGCTCCGCTCGACCGACAAGGCCTGCGGCTACGTCTTCCTGACGCCGATCTTCGAGTCCGTCTCGAAGAAGGACCATCGCCCCCGCCGCACCCTCCGCGAATACGAGGTCATCCTCCAGCGCTGGAAGGCCGAAGGCGGCGCCCCGGTCCACGCGCTCGGCGGCATCACCCCCAAGAACGCCGCGAAGGCCCGCGAGATGGGCTTCGACGGCATCGCCTTCATCGGTTCGGTCTGGAAGCAGCCCGACCCCGTCCGCGCGTTCCTCGACCTCGAGCGCGCCTGGTACGGCAAGGAAGCGCGCAAGCTGAAGCGCCAGTACTAGGCCGTGTTCCCGCGCCTGCAGTTCCTGACGCTCGACGCCTCGCCGCTCACGCATCGGGCGCAGGCCCTCGCGGCCCTCGAAGGCGGCGTGCGCTGGATCCAGCTGCGCGCGAAGCAGCTCGCCGAAGACGCCTGGGTCGCCGAGGCCGCCGCGATCGCCGAGCTCTGCCGCGACTACGGCGCGACGTTCGTCGTCAACGATTCCCCGCGGGTCGCCCTGCGCGCCGAGGCCGACGGCGTCCACCTCGGCGGCGACGACGCCACGCCCGCCGCCGCCCGCGCCTTGCTCGGCGACTTCGCCATCGTGGGCGTGACGCTCAACGAGCCCGCGCACGTCGCGCGCTTCGCGGGCGTGCGCGTCGACTACGCCGGCGTCGGCCCCTTCCGGCACACGGCGAGCAAGCAGAAGCTGGCGGCGATCCATACCGCGGAGTCCCTCGCCGCGCTCATCGCCGCCGCCGCGCCCCTCCCGTGCTACGCGATCGGCGGCGTCACCGCGGCCGACTGGCCGGGGCTCCGCTCCCTCGGCGCCCACGGCCTCGCGGTCAGCGGCGCCATCGCCCTGGCGGGCGACCCGGTTTCGGCCGCGAAATCGTTGGTCGCAGCGGTCTCCGCCTAGGTTTCGGAGGCGAGGGCTGGACAAGCCCGCCTCGGTTCGGATTGTGCAAGCAACGATGTCCTCGCTCCGTATCGCCGACCGTACCTTCGCCTCGCGCCTCCTCACGGGCACGGGCAAGTACGCTTCCGCCGCGCAGCTCCGCGCGGTGCTCGACGCCTGCGGCGCCGAGGTGGTGACGATGGCGATCAAGCGCGTGCGCTTCGGCGCCCAGGACGACGGCATCCTCTCCGCCCTCGATCCGCAGAAGCACCTCATCCTGCCGAACACGTCCGGCGTACGCACGGCCAAGGAGGCGGTCTTCGCCGCCGAACTCGCCCGCGAGGCCCTCGGCACTTCCTGGCTGAAGCTCGAGATCCACCCGGACCCCAAGTATCTCATGCCCGATCCGGTCGAGACCCTCGAGGCCTGCCGCGAACTGGTGAAGAAGGGCTTCACGGTGCTGCCTTACATCCACGCCGACCCGGTCCTGGCGAAGCGCCTCGAAGAAGTCGGCGCGGCCGCGGTCATGCCCCTCGGCGCGCCGATCGGCTCGAACCGCGGCCTGCTCTCCCGCGATTTCCTCCGCATCATCATCGAACAGGCCCGCGTGCCGGTCATCGTCGACGCCGGCCTGGGCGCGCCTTCCCATGCCGCCGAAGCCCTCGAGATGGGCGCCGACGCGGTCCTGGTGAACACCGCGATCGCCTCCTCGGGCGATCCGGTCGCGATGGCCCGCGCCTTCCGCCTCGCGGTCGAAGCCGGTCGCGCCGCCCGCGAAGCGGGCCTGGGCGTCGGTTCCGACAAGGCCGAACCGACCTCGCCCCTCACGGGCTTCCTCGACTGACCGATGGCCGCGAAGCCCGGCAGGATGCGCGCGGACGAATTGCTGCTGAAGCTTTCGCTCGCCCCGTCCCGCTCGGTGGCGCAGGCCCTCATCCTCGCCGGGAAGGTCCGCTCCGGCCCTGACGCCGTCGTCCACAAGCCGTCGCAGTCTTTTCCCGAGGACGCGATCCTCACCGTCGACCAGCCTCCGCGCTTCGTCTCGCGCGGCGGCGAGAAACTCGAAGGCGCGCTCGACCATTTCAAGATTCCCGTCGAAGGCCTGCACGGACTCGACGTCGGCGCGTCGACCGGCGGCTTCACCGACTGCCTGCTGCAGCGCGGCGTCGTCAGCATGACCTGTGTGGACGTCGGCACGGCCCAGCTTCACTCGAAGCTCCGGAACGACCCGCGCATCAAGAACCTCGAGAAATTCAATGCGCGCGAGATCAACCACGTCGAGCTCCCGCACCAGACCTACGGCATCGTGGTCATGGATCTCTCGTTCATCTCGCTCGGGCTCATCCTGCCGATCGCCTGGCAGCGGGTAGGGCAGGGCGGCCACCTCGTGGCGCTCATCAAGCCGCAGTTCGAGGCGACCAAGGCCGAGGCCGACAAGGGCCGCGGCATCATCAAGGACCCGGTCATCCATGCCCGGGTGGTCGACGGCCTGACCGCCGCCGCCCAGGGCCTCCCGGGCGCCCAGGTCCTCGGGGTCATCCTGTCGCCCATCGAGGGCGGGGATGGTAACAAGGAGTTCCTGATCGCCGTCAAAAGAAGCTGATGAGGGCCAGGGCTACGGCTTGGTTTAAGCATAAAATAGCTGAATAGGCCGATTTTTGCACTTTCTACCCCTGCCCCTATCCCTACCCCTGTCCCTGCGCCTCTGGCGCACCCCATTTCTCCTTGCCCTCAGTCCTTCCGCCCTTACTTCCAAACCTCCCATGACCACCGAAGGTAAGCTCAAGCGCTCCCGCAACCCCCTCGACTTCGATTTCACCGAACCCGAGGCCCTGACGCGCTACGTCACCGAGACGGGCAAGATCCTGCCCCGTAAGCTGACCGGCCTCACCGCCCGCCAGCAGCGTCATATTGCCAAGGCCGTGAAGCGCGCCCGCAATATGATCACGATGAAGTAATCGTCCTCGCGACGACTTCCCCGGGCCGCCTTCTCAGGCGGCCTTTTTGTTGCCGGTCTGGGAGGTTGCCCCCGCCGTCGCCCCGAGGTAAATCGGACGGGACTCCCGCCGTCCGGCTCCTACAGTCCCGTCTCCCTTGTCTCCGTCCGCCTCCAGTTTCCTGACCGCCGCCCCCGCCGACCTCGCCCGCGCGGCCGAGCTCCTGCGTCAGGGCGCCTGCGTGGCCTTGCCGACCGAGACGGTCTACGGCCTCGCGGCCGACGCGACCAATCCCGCCGCGCTGGCCCAGGTCTTCGCGATCAAGGGACGTCCGCTCCTCGATCCGCTCATCGTCCACGTGCTCGACCAGGCCGCGCTCGCCGAGGTCGCCGAACCCGACCCGCGCCTTGCCAAATTGTCCGCTCTCTGGCCTGGCCCGCTCACGGTCGTGCTGCGGCGCAAGTCCGTCGTGCCCGACCTCGTCACGGCCGGCAAGGACACCGTCGCCGTCCGTATCCCGGCCCACCCGCTCTTCCGCGAGGTGCTCCGTCTCGCCGGCCGTCCGCTCGCCGCGCCGAGCGCCAATCCGTTCGGCTACGTCAGCCCGACGAAGGCCGCGCACGTCCGCGACTCGCTCGGCGAACGCTGCCCGTGGATCGTCGACGGCGGCGCCTGCGCCCACGGCGTGGAGTCCACGATCCTCGACCTTTCCGTCCCCGGCCGCGCCCGCCTGCTCCGTCCGGGTCCGATCCCGCAGGAGAAGCTGCGCGAACTCCTCGGCGAGGTCGAAGTCGTCACGCGCGCCGCGAGCCAGCAGGTCGCCCAGGACGCTCCCGGCATGCTGGAGCGTCATTATAGCCCCGCCACGCGGGTCGCGCTCTTCCCGCACGGCACGCTGCCGGTCATCGCGAACCTCCGCTCGGCGGTGCTCTTCCTCGGCCGCCGCGCCGCGCCGCCGGCGAACGCCGACGTCTTCCTGCTTTCCGAAGGCGGCTCGACCGAAGAGGCCGCCCGCAACCTCTTCGACCTGCTCCGTCAGCTCGACGGACGCGGCTACGAGACGATCCATGCCGAGCTCGCGCCGCCCGCCGGCATCGGCGCGGCCTATAACGACCGCCTGACCCGCGCCGCCGCCCGCTGATGCAGAACCTGCTCGACACCCTGAAGAAGGCCGCGGAATTCCTCGCCCGCAAAGGCCTGGAGAAGCCGCGCATGGAGGCGGAGCATCTGTTCGCGGCCGGCCTGGGCCTGAAGCGGCTCGACCTCTACCTCCAGTTCGAGCGCCTGCTGAACGACGAGGAAGTGAAGCGCCTGCGCGACCTCACGGTCCGTCGAGGTAACCGCGAGCCGCTCCAGCACATCGTCGGCAAGGTGGAATTCCGCGACCTGGTCCTGAAGTCCGACAAGCGCGCGCTGATCCCGCGTCCGGAGACCGAAGAACTGATCGACCTCGCGCTCGCGCTCTTCCCGGAGGATCAGGCCGTCCGCGTGCTCGATCTCGGCACGGGCTCCGGCGCCATCGCGCTCGCCCTCGCCGCCGAACGTCCGCCCTGGAAGGTCGACGCGGTCGACCGTTCGGCCGACGCCCTCGCGCTCGCCCGCGAGAACGCCGCGCAATGCAATCTGACCGAGCGGGTCAACTTCGCCGAGTCCGATTGGTTCGCCGCCGTCACCGACGCCTACGACCTGGTCGTCTCGAACCCGCCCTATCTCACCGAAGCCGAGGTGGCCGGGGCCGATCCGGAGGTCCGCGAGTTCGATCCGAAATCGGCGTTCATCGCGCCCGAGGAAGGCCTCGCCGACCTGCGCCGCATCCTGACCGACGCCCCGAAGTTCCTGCGCGCCGGCGGCTGGGTGCTCTGCGAGACGGGCATCGACCAGCATGCCGCCTTGGCGGAACTGTCCGCGAAGCTCGGCTATGCCGAGTCCGCCGGCCTGCCCGACATGAGCGGACGCCCGCGTTTCTGGAAAGCGAAGAAAGCCTGACCGTCGGCCCTAGCCCCGGCCCTAGCCCAAGTCCTGGGCGTAGTCCTACCGTCTTGCCCTTCGGCCTGCCTTCGCTCTTTACTGACCTTATGTCCCAGCAGCCCGCCGCCAAACCGAAGACCGCCATCACCCCGACCCGCCAGGATGACTATCCCGAGTGGTACCTCCAGGTGATCAAGCACGCCGACCTGGCCGAGAACAGCCCGGTCCGCGGTTGCATGGTGATCAAGCCGTGGGGCTACGCGCTCTGGGAGAACATCCACCGCGACCTCGACGCGATGTTCAAGGAGACGGGCCACGTGAACGCCTACTTCCCGCTCTTCATCCCGGTCAGCTACATCCAGAAGGAAGCCGCCCACGTGGATGGTTTCGCCAAGGAGTGCGCCGTCGTCACCCACTCGCGCCTCGAGGCCGGCCCGGACGGCAAGCTCGTCCCCGCCGGCGAGCTCGAAGAGCCGCTCATCGTCCGCCCGACCTCCGAGACCATCATCGGCGAGACCTATGCGAAGTGGGTCCAGTCCTACCGCGACCTCCCGATCCTCATCAACCAGTGGGCCAACGTCGTCCGCTGGGAGATGCGCACGCGCCTCTTCCTCCGCACCGCCGAGTTCCTCTGGCAGGAAGGCCACACGGTCCACGCGACCGAGGCCGAGGCCGTCGAGGAGACCCATAAGATGCTCGAGGTCTACGCCGACTTCGCCGAGAACTACATGGCGATGCCGGTCA
>CAZXSI010000071.1:0-6346 GCA_964643215.1 uncultured Klebsiella sp.
GACGTCCCGGGCATGGGCCGGCTCTTCGTCACCGCCATCATCAACCGCGACGTCACGCTCATCCTCGGCACGACGATCGTCTACGCGGCGGCGCTGCTCCTCCTCAACCTCGCGGCCGACCTGGCCAACGCCGCGCTGAATCCCAAGGTGGCCCGCGACCGATGAAGGCAGCCCCCGTCGAGTCCTTCGCCTCCGAAAGCGGCTGGCAGCGCTTCCGCAAGGACCGCGCCGCGGTCTGGTCCGGCTGGTTCCTCGCGGCCGTGGCCGCCGCCTGCTTCCTCTCGCCGTGGATCGCGCCCTATCCGTACATGGCGCAGGACCTCGCGCACAGCGCCATGGCCCCGTCGTCCGCGCACTGGCTCGGCACGGACCTCCTCGGCCGCGACGTCCTCTCGCGCCTGCTGCAAGGCGGCATGATCTCGCTCTTCGTCGGCCTCATCGCGACCGCCGTCGCGCTGGCCGTGGGCATCTGCTACGGCGTGCTCGCGGCGGAGGTCGGCGGCCGGGCCGAGGACGCCCTGATGCGTTTCGTCGACATCGTGAGCACGCTGCCGCTGACGCTCATCGTGATCCTGTGCACGGTCGTCTTCGGGCAGAACATGCCCATGATCTTCCTGGCCGTGGGCGGCGTCTCGTGGCTGACCATGGCGCGCATCATCCGCAACCAGACCCGCGAGCTGAAAGGCTCGCAGTTCGTGCAGGCCGCCGAATCGCTGGGGCAGTCCCGCTGGGGCATCTTCCGCCGGCACTACCTGCCCAACCTCGCCGGCACCATCGCCGTCTGCGCGACGCTGACCGTCCCCGGCGTCATGCTCCTGGAGGCCTTCGTGAGCTTCCTGGGCCTCGGCGTGAAGGCCCCGATGACCTCCTGGGGCCTGATGATCAAGGAAGGCGCGGACATCATGGAGGAGTGCCCGTGGCTGCTCATCTCCCCGTCGGTCGTCTTCGCGCTCACGTTGCTGTCCCTGAACTTCCTGGGCGACGGCCTGCGCGACGCCTTCGACCCGCGCTCTTCCCGCAAGTAAGCCATGCCCCTGCGCCGCTACATCGTGATCAAGCCCGACGGGGCCGAGGGCGAGGAGTTCGAGGTCGACCTGCCGGCGGACGCCCCGGACTTCACCGCGCATCCCGTGACCCAGGAACCGTGCCGCCGGGTGCTGGAGTCGCCTACGCTCACCACCCAATACGGCGAGGGCGCCATGAAGCAGGGCCTGAGCGACAAGCGCCTCGCCCAAGCCGGCTTCCAGAAACTGGAGAAGGACGGCAAGGGTGGTTGGAACAAGCTGAACTGAGTTCCGGACGCTCGGCGACCTCGCCAAATGAATCACCCCGCCGGGGGGCGGGGTGAAGCATCGTCAGGGTGGGCGTTTCCGCCGTGTAAATTACTCAGGCCTTGGCCGAGGCGGCCGACTCTTCGCGCGCGCGCTTCACGAGCGACTTCGCGGTGTCGGACGGCTGGGCGCCGAGCTTGACCCAATGGTCGACGCGCTCGACGTTGATCACCAGGCCCGGGGTCTTGCCACGGGCGCGGGGATTGTAGTTGCCGAGGACTTCGACGAAACGGCCGTCGCGGCGGATGGCTTGTTCGGCGACGACGAGGCGGTAGGTCGGCTCGTTTTTCGTACCGAAGCGTTGGAGGCGGATGCGTAGCATTGGATTGGGAGAAGGTGGCGGGTTGTCGTCTCCGGAGGGTTTCCAAAAGACGGACGTGGAAAGACGCAGGAGGGAGGGGGAGAGTCAAGCCTTCCCCAGAAGGTTTTTGGGAAAAATCGACCCCCGGTACCTGGGGCCTGTCTCAAAACACACAAAACAAGCCACTGTTAATAAGTGGGTTAGGTTGTATCCTGCGTATAGGGGGTCCGAGGGCCTTCGGGGTCCTTCCCTCGTCGGGCCTCGGATCGGGGCACAAAAAACCCCGCCATGCGGCGGGGTTTCGGGTCAGCCGGGGAAGGCTTACTTGGCCGCGGCGGCCGCGGCGGCGGCAGCGGCGTGCTCGGTCGGGTCGAAGCGCTTTTCTTTGACCTTGGTGGCCGACTTGCCCTGGCGGTCGCGGAGGTAGAAGAGGCGGGCGCGCATGACCTGCGAGACGCGTTCGACTTCGATCTTCTCGATGTTCGGGGAGTGGACGGGGAAGGTGCGTTCGACGCCTTCGCCGAAGGAGACGCGGCGAACGGTGAAGGTCTCGTGGATGCCGCCGCCCTTGCGCTGGATGACGATGCCGGAGAAGGTCTGGGTGCGCTCCTTGTCGCCTTCGCGGACCTTGGTGGCGACCTTGACGCCGTCGCCGACCTTGAATTCATGGTCGCCGCGGGCGGTCTTCAGCTGGGGCTGGGTGGCAAATTGGATGAGGGGATGGTTGCTCATGGCTGGTGTTCTTGGTCTTTCATCAGGTCCGGTCGGCGTTGCTTTGTCTTCTCTATTTGCCTTTCCCGACGCCATTTTTCGATTTCGGCGTGATTTCCTCCTAGGAGGACGGGGGGCACCTCGAGACCATCATAAACAGCGGGTCGGGTGAACTGCGGAAAGGCGAGCAACTTGCCGTTGTAACTATCCCCCGTCAAGGAGTTTTCCTCCCCGAGGACGCCGGGAATCTGCCGGCCGAGGCAATCGACCAGGACGCAGGCGGGCAAAGTGCCATTAGTGAGCACATAATCGCCGATGGAGACCTCCCGGGTGACCTTCTTGTCCCGGAAGCGCTGGTCGATTCCCTCATAATGGCCCGAAATGAGGATCAGATGGCTCTTTTGGGCTAGTTCCTTGGCCAGCTTATTGGTCAATTGTTCACCATCCGGGCAAAGGTAGACCACTTCGCAGTCCGGGGTGGCCAGGGCATCGACGGCGTCGAACAGCGGTTGGCAGGTCATCAGCATCCCGGGACCGCCCCCATAAGGCATGTCGTCCACCTTGCGGTGCTTGTCCTTGGAATAGGCGCGCAGGTCGTGGGCCTTGAAGGCGATCAGGCCTTTGTCGATGGCCTTCCCGATGACCGACTCCTGGAGGAAGCCGTCGGCCATGGCGGGGAAGAGGGTGACGAGGTCGATGCGGATGGCCACGGTGAACGCGACCATCCAACAGCCGAAAGGGCTCCGAGGGCAAGCCGTCCCTGCGTCGCCTTATTTCTTCGTCTTGGGCTTGGCGTCCGAGCGCTGGTCCATCCGCACCCCGGCTTCCGCCGGGACGGGCGCGCCGACTTTCTCGACGTCGGAGGTGAAGAGGTATTGCCAGACGTCTTCCTGCAACGGGCGTCCTTGGGCGTCCTTGGGCGAACCCTTGCTCGGGGTCACGTAGCCGTGGCCCTTCGCGGCTTGTTCCTTCTCGGTGCCCTTGAGCGGGGCGTCGGTGATGAGGCGGCGCGAATGGCCGTAGGGAGCCTTCTCCTTCTCGGTGTTCACGACCGGTCCGAACTGGTTGAGGCGCAGCATGAGCCAGGAGCGCTGGTAGTGGTCGCCGGTCCACCCGCCGTCGAGCACGTGGGTGTAGCCGAAGAAGCGGTTGAGCGGCGTGGCCGAAGGGCCGGCCTGCCAGTCTTCGGTGTTGTCGCGCGGGCCGCAGAACATGACCACGCGCGCGACCTTCTGGTGCATCGCGAAACGCGCCGAGGACGTGGCGCCGTGCGAGGAGCCGCCGACGACGACCTTGGTCCAGTCGAGCTCCTTGCCGCCGGCGGTGAGGAACTGTTCCCAGCGGCCCTGCGGATGCTTCTTCACGAGCCACTGCACCAGGCGCGTCGCGCGCCCCTTGGCGGAATCGGCCTCGGCGATCTCGACGGACTTCGAGGCGTCGACGCCGGCGGTGGCCTCGAGGCGGATGTTGCCGAGGTGCTGCGTGTCCGCGGGGACGGTGTTGAGCTTGCCGAACCAGCCGCGGGCGTAGTGCACGCTGATGTGATGGTAGCCGTAGCCGTTGACCTTCTCGGCGAGCACCGGGTTATGGCCCATCAGCCAGACCACCAGTTCGCCGCGGGGCGCGACGCGCGTGTCGACGTCGGCCGTCTCGGTGTCGGCCGGCTTGGCCTTGCTGCCCAGGGTGAAGTCGATGTCAGGGTAGGACTTCGCGGAAGGATCGACCTCGCTGGCGCGCACCGTGAGGTGGTAGGCCTGCGGCTTCGGGTCGTTGAACTTCGGGGCGGCCGCGGTGGCGTGGGCCGCGAGCAGGGCGACGGACAGGAGGGCGAGGGAGCGCATGGGGATTGCTTCCCTTGATGCCCGCCCCTTGCGGAGGAGCAATGCGATTTGCCGGTTGGCGATACGGCGGATGCATGGTCCGAGGTTCGGCGTGCCCAACCGCCGACCGCTATCCGCCGGCCGCCTACTTCGGCAGCTTGCCGTCGACGTAATCGAGGGCTTTCTCGACGACGGACTTCGGGGCCCACTGGTGGCCGCCTTCGAATTCGAAGACCTGCAGGCGGTCGCCCTGCGTCTCGCGCAGCTGCTTGATCTCGCCGCGGTTGCCGTCCTTGGTGCCCATGGTCAGGGCGACCGCGGGGATCTGGACGCCGCGCAATCCCTGGATGCCGTTGTCGAGCTGGCCGACGCCGGCCCCTTGCAGCACCACGCCGCCGAAATTATCCCCGATGCTCACGAAGACCGAGCTCGCGCGCGCGCCGCCGGAGAAGCCGGTGCAGATCTTGCGGCCCGCCGCGAGGCGGAAGCGTTTCTCGGCGTCCTGGTTCGCGGCGAGGAAGTTGCCGACGCTCGGGTCCCACGGGCCGTTCCGGGATTCGTCGAGGAGGATGGCGACATAGCCGTGCTTCTTGATCCAATCGGCCATGTTGCCCATCGACGCGTTGCCGCCGGGCGAGGCGACGAAGATCGCCGGCCAGCTCTTGGCCGGGTCGGCATGGTAGCCCTTGGGCAGGACGACGCGGTAATGGTAGACCCCGGAATACTTCGAGTAGCCGCCGTTGTGGTCGCAGGCGATGCGGGTCTCGACGCCCTCCTTGACGACGAGGTCGTCCGGCGTGGTGCGCGGCGCGGGGGCGGCCGGGTCGGCGGCGCCGAGGAGGGCGGACGCCAGAAGAAGGAGCAGGGCGGGGTACCGGCGCATGACGAAGGGGTAGGGGCGAACCGCGTCGAGGGCAAGCGTGGTTGCGACTTGGAAGCGCCCCCGGGTTGCTCCATAGCCATACGCCGTGCCTCGTCCCGTCGAACCAGTCCCCGTGCTCGAAGTCTCCCGCCTGCGGATCGCCCGCGAGGACAAGGTCATCCTGCGCGGGCTCTGCTGGCGCGTCGAGCCAGGCCAGCACTGGGTGATCCTCGGTCCGAACGGCTCCGGGAAGTCCTCGCTGCTCGCCGCGCTCACGGGCTACTTCGCGCCGACCGCCGGTTCGCTCGCCGTCCTCGGCGAGACCTTCGGCCGCAGCGACTGGCGCGAGCTGCGCCGTCGTATCGGCCTCGTCGGCCCTTCCGTCGCGGCCATGATCCAGCCCGCCGAGCCGGCGCTCTCCGTCGTGGCCGGCGGCGTCGACGGCCTCATCAACCTCTGGCGTCGTCCGAAGCCCGCGATCCTCGCGCGCGCGCGACGGCTGCTGCGGCTGCTCAAGGTCGGCGGCCTCGCCACCCGTCCGTGGGGCCACCTTTCGCAGGGCGAACGCCAGCGCGTGCTCATCGCGCGCGCCCTGGCCTCCGATCCCGCGCTGCTGATCCTCGACGAATCCTGCGCGGGCCTCGACCCGGTCGCGCGCGCCGAGTTCCTCGCGTTGGTGAAGCGGCTGCCGAAGCTCAAGCCCGGCCTGGCCATCGTGTTCGTCACGCACCACGTCGAGGAGATCCTGCCGGTCTTCACGCACGCGCTCCTGCTGCGCGATGGCTCCGCCCTCGCCGCCGGCAAGATGGCCGACGTCCTGAAGCCCGCCGCGCTCTCGAAGCTCTTCGGTCGCAAGGTCCGCCTGGCCCGCGGGCGGGAAGGCTGGTCGCTGGGCGTCGCCGGGAAGTAGTCCGCGGGGCGGTTTGACCGCTTTCGACTTCCCCTTAACCCCTGCTTCATCCTACTTCATCTGCTTTCGCAATGCCCTCGCCGTTCGACAATCTCCTCCCTCGCTATGACGCCGTCGTCATCGGCGCCGGCCTCGGCGGGATGACCGCGGCGAACAACCTCGCGAAGTTCGGCCGCAAGGTGCTCCTCCTCGAGCACCATTACCAGCTCGGCGGCCTCGCCACCTTCTTCAAGCGCGCCGGCGGCCACGTCTTCGACATCTCCCTGCACGGCTTCCCGCACGGGATGATCAAGTCCACGCGCCGCTACTGGACCAAGGAGATCTCGGACCGCATCCACCAGCTGCACGACGTCCGTTTCATCAACCCCGACTTCGACGTCCGCACGACCTTCGACCGCGCCGACTTCACGC
>CAZXSI010000072.1:0-6305 GCA_964643215.1 uncultured Klebsiella sp.
CTTGACCACCCCCACCCCACCCCCTACCCCTAGCCCTTTCTTTCACCATGCCTCTCGCCCTCCTTTCCGTCAGCGACAAGACCGGCCTCCTGCCCTTCGCCCAGGCCCTCGTCAAGGAACACGGTTACAAGCTCCTCTCGACCGGCGGCACCTCGAAGATGCTCCGCGACGCCGGCCTGCCGGTGACCGACGTCAGCGAGCACACGGGCTTCCCCGAGATCATGGAAGGCCGCGTGAAGACCCTGCACCCGAAGGTCCACGGCGGCCTGCTCTGCCGGCGCGATTCGCACGAGCACCTCGACGAAGCCAAGAAGCACGGCATCGACCTGATCGACCTCGTCGTCGTGAACCTCTACCCGTTCGAGGCCACCGTCGCGAAGCCGAACTGCTCCTTCGAGGACGCCATCGAGAACATCGACATCGGCGGCCCGTCCATGCTCCGCAGCGCGGCCAAGAACCACGCCTCCGTCTCCGTCGTCACCGACCCGGCCGACTACGAGCGCGTGCTCGCCGCGATGAAGGCGCCGGAGACCCTCGCCGAACTCCGCCGCGAACTCGCCCTCAAGGTCTTCCAGCGCACCTCCGCCTACGACGCCGCGATCGCCAACTACCTCGAGTCCCAGGCCCAGCCCGGCCTCGGCAACGTCCTCGGACTCCCCTCCCGCTTCACGTCGACCCTGCCCATCGCCCAGCGCCTCCGCTACGGCGAGAACCCGCACCAGCAGGCCGCGCTCTACGGCTCCTTCCACGAGGCCTTCGAGCAGCTGCAGGGCAAGGAGCTCAGCTATAACAACATCCTCGACATCACCGCCGCGACCTACCTCATCGGCGAGTTCGAGCGCCCGACGATCTGCATCCTGAAGCACACCAACCCGTGCGGCGTGGCTTCGGCCGACACGCTCCTCGAGGCCTGGCACAAGGCTTTCGAGACCGACAAGCAGGCCCCGTTCGGCGGCATCATCGTCGCCAACCGCACCGTCGACAAGGGCCTCGCCGAGGCCATCGCCGAGATCTTCTCCGAGGTCATCATCGCGCCGGAGTTCGACGCCGACGCGCTCGCGATCTTCGGCAAGAAGAAGAACCTCCGCCTCATGCGCGCCAAGGTCGGCCTCCGCGCCGACACCCTCCGCGAGGTCCGCGCCGTCATCGGCGGCGTGCTCGTCCAGGACCGCGACCAGAAGCCCGTCAACCCGCGCGACTTCAAGGTCGTCACGAAGCGGGCCCCCACGGCCGACGAGATGACCGCGATGCTCTTCGGCTGGCGCGTCGTCCGCCACGTGAAGTCCAACGCCATCGTCTACGCCGGCAAGGAACGCACGCTCAGCGTCGGCGCCGGCCAGATGTCCCGCATCGACTCCTCGCGCATCGCGGTCTGGAAGGCCGGCGAAGCCAAGCTCTCGCTGCAGGGCTCGGCCATCGCGTCCGACGCCTTCTTCCCCTTCCCGGACGGCCTGCTCGCCGCGGCCGACGCCGGCGCGACCTGCGCGATCCAGCCCGGAGGCTCCGTGAAGGACGCCGACGTCATCGCCGCCGCCGACGCGCGCGGCATGGCGATGGTCTTCACCGGCATGCGCCACTTTAAGCACTGAGTTCCGCGCAGCGGAAGTCAGCGCTCAGGGTAGCGTTGGCTTGAGTATCGAGTATCGGGAGATGCCTTCATCCCCCATACTCGTTACTCCATACTCGATACTCTGGTTAGAGTTTCACCCCGATCTTCTCCAGCAGCCGCGCGAGCTCGTCGTCGCTGCCGAAGGGGATCGAGATGGCGCCCTTGCTGCCCTTGCGGACCACGGAGACGGGCGTGGCGAAATGGGAGGCGAGGCGCTTCTGGACGTCGGCGACGACCGTCTTCTCGGCCTGCTTGCGCTCCGTCTTCTTGGTCGAGGCGAGCTTCCGGGCCTCGGCTTCGGTGGCGCGGACGGAGAGCCCCTTCTCGATGACGAGACGGGCGACCTGCACGCGGTGGGCCGCGTTCTCGATGCCGAGCAAGGCCTTGGCGTGGCCCGCGGAAAGCTGGCCCTTGCGCACGTAACCCTGGACTTCGTTGTCGAGGGCGAGGAGGCGGACGCTGTTCGCGATGCTGGCGCGCGGCTTGCCGAGACGGTCGGCGACCGCCTCCTGCGTGAGGTTGAAGTCGCGCATGAGCTTGGCGATGCCGACGGCCTCCTCGATGGCGTTGAGGTCGGCGCGCTGGAGGTTCTCGACGAGCGCGAGGACGGCGCTGACGTCGTCCTTGGCCTCGAGGATCCGGGCGGTGATGGTCTTCTGGCCGATCAGCTTGAAGGCGCGGAACCGGCGTTCGCCGGCGATGATCTCGTAGCCGTCCTTCACCTTGCGCACGACGATCGGCTGCATGAGCCCTTCGGAACGGATGGAATCGGCGAGCTCCTTCACCTGGGCGTCGTCGAAGTCGCCGCGCGGCTGATGGGGGTTGGGGAGGATCGAGGTCAGGGGGAGCTCGTGGAGCTGGAGGGCGGCCGGGACGGGCGCGCCGACCGGCGTCGCGGCGGGTGCCGGCGCGGCCGATGCGGCGGGCTTGGCGCCGCCGCCGATGAGGGAACTGAGACCGCGACCGAGGGATTTCTTAGGAGGAGTGGCCATGGGGCTTATGCGAGGGGTCAGCGTCCGGCGCCTTCGGGCTGCGGGACGAAGATATCGACATCCGCTTTCAGGGCGGCAGGCGAGGAAAGGTTATTCGCTTTCAGGATCCACTCGGCCTTGGAGCCATGCCGGAGGGCGATCTTGATGACCGTGTCGCCGGATTTGACGTGATAAAGGACGCCCGTGGTCGGCACCCCGGAGGCGACGGCCGCCTCGTTGGCGGGGGCTTCGGCCGGCGCGGCGGCCTTGGCGGCCTTGCCGGACTTCGGAGCGGGAGCCGGGCCGGACTTGCCGAGGGCGGCGTTCACCTGGCGGGTGAGCTCGGCGAGCGCGGCGTTCACCTCGTCGGTCTGCTGCTTCAGGCGGCGATCCACCTCGGCCAAGGTCTCGGCCCGGGCCTTCGACAGCGTCTCGCCCTGGGAAGCGGCCGGCGACTGGCTGGCCTTCTGGCGGCTGAGCGCGGCGCGCAGGTCGGCGTTCTCGAGCTTCAGCTTCTCGACCTCGGTGCGGAGCTCCGCGAGATCCTGCTGCATGCCGGCGAGCTGGGCGTTCTGCGCCGAGAGGGGAAGAAGACCAAGGAGAAGAAAAAGGAGGCCGATACGCATGGACCAAGGAAAGCATGCCCATGGCGGGAGAGCAAGCAAGGTAGGGACAGGGCCAGGGCCGGGGACGGAGCCAGCTCGATATCACCTACCCCTACCCCTGCCCCTATCCCTCCCCCTTTCGAATTAATCTGTATCCCCGGGCTTCCCCGCCCTACCTTGCCCTCCGATGTCCAAGGTCCTGGTAGCCCTGTCCGGCGGCGTTGATAGCGCCGTGGCGGCCCTTCTGCTCAAGCAGCAAGGGCATGAGGTGCATACGGCCTATTTCCGGACCTGGATGAACGAGGAAGGCCTGCCCTTCCCCGGCGAATGCCCCTGGGAGGACGACGTCCGCAACGCCCAGGCCGTCGCCGCCCACCTCGGCCTGCCCTTCCGGATCATCGACCTCGTCGAAGACTACAAACGGACGGTCGTCCAATACCTGGTCGACGGCTACCGTAACGGCCTGACCCCGAACCCCGACATCATCTGCAACCGCGAGATGAAGTTCGGCGTCTTCCTGCGCAAGGCGCTGAAGGACGGCTTCGACGTCATCGCGACCGGCCACTACGCGCGCCGTCGCGAGAACGCCGACGGGACGTTCGACCTGCTCGAAGGCCTCGACCCGAACAAGGACCAGTCCTACTTCCTCGCGCTGCTCCGCCAGGACCAGCTCGCGAAGGCGATCTTCCCGATCGGCGCGCTGCTGAAGCCCGAGGTCCGCCAGCTCGCCGCGGACGCGCGGTTGCCGAACGCCGAACGCAAGGACAGCCAAGGCATCTGCTTCCTCGGCCAGGTCCCGGTGCAGGCTTTCCTGGAGCGACACATCCCCGACTCGCCCGGCCCGATCGTGAACGCCGCCGGCAAGGAGATCGGCCGGCATCGCGGCCTGCATCGTTACACCATCGGCCAGCGCAAAGGCATCGGCCTCCCGTCCAACACCGACCACGAATACTTCGTCGTCGTGAAGAAGGATTTCACCGCGAACACCCTGCACGTCGCCTTCGACCAGCCGGACGCCCCCTGGCTCTACACCGGCGAGGCCATCGCCCGCGACTTCACCTGGATCAACCGGCCCGTCGTCGGCGAACAGGACATCCTCGCCCGCGTCCGCTACCGCGACAAGGCCACGGCGGCCCGCTTCCTCCCTCAGGCCGACGGCACCGTGCGCCTGCGCTTCGCCGAGACCCAGCGGGGCCTCGCCCCCGGACAGGTCCTCGCCGTCTACCACGACCGCGTCCTCATGGGCGGGGGAGTTTTTGTGTAAGGGGTAGGGGCAGGGGTCGGGGTAGGAGATGCATCAGGCTGAAGACATGACGGCGAGGCGTTCCGAAAACTCCTGAGGGTAGAGTTCCTACCCCTACCCCGACCCCTGCCCCTAACCCTCTTCGTTTGCCGCCCTCCTCTTGACCTTCTCCTCAATGTGCGGAGGGTAAGCCCATGCCCGAAGGTTCCGCCGTCCAACGCATGTTCTCCGGGATCGCCTCCCGCTACGACTTCGCGAACCGCGTCCTCAGCCTCGGCCTCTGCGTGGGCTGGCGCGAACAGCTCGTCGCCGCCGCCAAGGCCGCGCGGCCCCAGGCCGTGGCCGACCTCGCCACCGGCAGCGGCGACGTCGCCTTCGCCCTGCGTCGCGAGCTCCCCGCCCACTGCTCCGTCGTCGGCTACGACTTCTGCGAGCCGATGCTCGACATCGGCCGCGTCCGCGCGAAGCAGGAAGGCGTCGCGCTGGAGTTCAAGGCCGGCGACTGCATGCGCCTCCCGATCGCCGACGCCTCGCAGGACGTCGTCACGATCGCCTATGGCGTGCGCAATTTCGAAGACCGGGCTAAAGGCCTGCGCGAGCTGCGTCGCATCCTGCGTCCGGACGGCACGTTGCTGGTCCTCGAGTTCTCGCAGCCGAGCGCCTGGTTCGCGCCGTTCCACTTCATCCACGTGCGTTGCGTGCTCCCGGTGCTGGCGGGCCTTCTCACCGGAGACTTCGGCGCCTACAAATATCTCGGCACCAGCATCGCGGGCTTCCCCGACGCCGCCGGCTTGGACGCGGAGCTCACGGCCGCCGGTTTCGCCCAGGTGAGCCATAAAAGGATGCTTTTCGGCACCGTGGCCCTCCATCAGGCGCGGGCCTGAAAAATTCCTTGCCTTAGGGGCCGGGGGTCGTTTGCTCAAACCCCTCACTACGGGCTCGTGGTGAAATGGATATCATTTCTGACTACGGATCAGACGTTTGGGGTTCGAATCCCTACGAGCCCACCACTTTGAGCGCTAACCGGATTAAAACCCCGGTTAGTCGTATTTGGGCGGCAAAAGGCAGGGGCGCCACTGCGTGGCGTCCGCGGGTAGACGCGCACAGGAAGACACGGTCAGCCTGCCCCTCAAGTAAGCCATGCGGACTCGAACGGACGCGACGCAGTCGCGCCCCTACCCAAGGAACTCGGGCTTAGGGTCCGGCATCTTCGTCCCCGACGGATACACGTAGGCCCGGTCCTCGAAATTGCGCAGTTCGACGATGCCGTCGTGCACGGCCTGGACGTATTCCGGATTGATCGGGACCTTCCCGCCGCCGCCCGGCGTATCGATGATGAGCTGGGGGACGGCGTAGCCGGTCGTGTGGCCACGCAGGGCCCGGATGATGTCGATGCCCTTCCGGATGGGCGCCCGGAAATGGGTCGAGCCTTCGATGAGGTCGCAGGCGTAGAGGTAATAAGGACGGACCCGCATCATGAGCAGACGGTGGACAAGCGACTTCATCACCTCGGCGTCGTCGTTGACGCCGGCGAGGAGCACGGACTGGTTGCCCAGCGGGACGCCGGCGAAGGACAGGCGTTCGCAAGCCGTGGCGAGTTCGCGGGTGATCTCCTTGGGATGGTTGGTATGGATGCTCATCCAGACCGGCCCGTGCTTGCGGAAGATCTCGGCGAGCTCGGGCGTGATGCGCTGCGGGAGGAAGACCGGGATGCGGGAACCGAGCCGGATGAATTCGACGTGCTTGATGGCGCGGAGACGGCCGAGGAGCGCATCCAGCTTGGCATCCGAGAGCAGCAGCGGGTCGCCGCCCGACAGCAGCACGTCGCGGATCTCGGTGTGCTCCTCGATATACTTCAGGCCGGCCTCGAGCTCGGG
>CAZXSI010000073.1:0-6223 GCA_964643215.1 uncultured Klebsiella sp.
GAATCTCGTCGAGATGATGGGGGAGCTGCGCTGAACGCGGCCAAAGGCCGTGTTCCGCGAGGGGCACGTGGGCACGGTGACACGGGGACAAGGGATGCACAGATGCAGTGCAAAGGCGCAAATCGTCCTACGGCCCTGTGCAAAAGTGCAAATGCCGGATGCGACAGCATTATAGGGGGCGACAGAACTCAAACGGGCCACCATGGGAAGACCTGCTAGCGAGTGGGCGCATCGCCGTTTGGCCTCGATTCATGCATCGATTAAACCTTCCGTTGCGCCGCCCCTGCCTTGAGGCGAAAAAGTAAGCCATGCGGGTCGATGCATGGTTGATTCGGGTCGGTGTCACGTTAACCCTCGCTAGGTGCGGTCACTCCTCTGCTTTCTGTCAGCCTGTTGCTTGACGGCTGCCCTCTTGGCGGTCGAGGCCGAGGAAACCTATGTCCGCAGGGTGGCCCCGTTGTTGCAGGAGAAGTGTCTCGGTTGCCACGGCAAGGACCCATCCAAGATCAAAGGCGGCTTGGACCTGCGCACCCCTCAAGGCCTGCTGAAGGGCGGGGAAAGCGGCCAGCCATCAGTGGTCGCCGGCAAGCCCGCTTCGAGCCCGTTGTTCTTGTCGGTCCAACGGACGCACGAAGAATGGGAAGCGATGCCGCCGAAGCAGGCCGAGAGACTTTCGGAAGAGCAGGTCGGATGGCTGAGGGAATGGATCCAAGGCGGAGCACCGCTGCCGGACGAGCAACGCGTCGCGACCATCCTGCGGACGCGCAAAGCCGTCCGGGACGCCGAGGACGGCATGACCATGCCGTCCGGGGGCGGCCTCGGTCCCGCTTGGGATGATCGCCGCTATAAGCCTGAAGCGATCTGGGCTTATTTGCCCGTCGTCCGGCCGACTCCGCCGGGCACCGGCCATCCCGTGGATGCTTTCCTGGCCGCGCGGCGTCCTTCCGGTCTGGTCGACGCCCCGGCCGCGGATCGCCGGACGCTCATCAGGCGAGCCACTTTCGACCTGACCGGGCTGCCCCCCGCCGAAGCCGAGATCGCCGCTTTCCTCGCCGATGACGCCACGGATGAGGTGGCCTTCGGCCGGGTCGTGGACCGTCTGCTCGCCTCGCCGCACTACGGCGAGCGGATGGCTCAGCACTGGCTGGACGTGGTGCGATATGCGGATTCGTCGGGGTTCGCCAACGACTATGAGCGTGGCAACGCCTGGCGTTATCGGGATTACGTCGTTCGGGCCTTTAATGCGGACATGCCCTACGACCGTTTCGTCCGCGAGCAGGTCGCCGGGGACGAGATTGCTCCGACCGACCCGGAGAAGCTCGTCGCCGTCGGCTTCCTGCGGATGGGGCCTTGGGAACTCACCTCGATGGAAGTGCCCAAGGTCGCCCGCCAACGATTCTTGGACGACGTCACCAACGCCGTCGGGGAGAGCTTCCTCGCCCAGTCGCTGCAATGCGCGCGTTGCCATGACCATAAGTTCGACCCGATCGCCACGCGTGACTACTACGCCGTCCAGGCCGTGTTCCGGACCACGCAGCTGGCCGAAAGGCCGGCCGCGTTCCTACCGACGGAAAACCTGAAAGGCTTCGAGGAGCGCAAGCACCTCGATGACGCGCGGCGGGCGCACGAGGAGACCCTTGCCGGGCTCGATGCCAAGGCCCTCGCCGCCGCCGAGGCATGGTATCGCGACAAAGGCCTGGACATCAGCCCTTGGAAGGAAGCCCTGGCGAAGGCCAAGGCGGTGCGCGGGACCCGTTTCAACGGCGCCCGGCAATGGCTCCTGAGCCAGAACAAACCCGAGGAAACTTTTCCTCCGCGGATGCTGGGTTGGACTCCCGAGGAGATCGGCATGGAGCGCATCGCCCTCAAAGGCATCGAACGACTCCGCTGGGCCGTCGAACGGTACGAGCCCTTCGCGCTCTCGGTCTACTCCGGCCGGACGCGGGCGCTGACCGCCGTCAAGGCGCCGTTGCGGGTGCCCGCCGACCGTCTGACCTTAGGCGAGCTGGAGGAAGGCGTCATTCAGATGGGGGGCGATCCGTTCTCGCCGGGCCCCAAGGTGTCGCCGGGGGTCTTGGGGGTGCTGCGCGCCGTGCCGGCCAAGGTGCCTGATGCGATCGAGGGAAGGCGGACGGCTTTCGCCGCATGGCTGACGCATCCCGATAACGCCTTGGCCGCCCGGGCCATCGTCAATCGCGTCTGGCAATGGCATTTCGGCCACGCCTTGGCCGGTAATCCCAATAACTTCGGCTCGACGGGGGAGAAGCCGACGCATCCGGAGCTTCTGGACTGGCTTGCCGCCGAGTTTCCGGCGCGCGGGCGTTCCTTCAAGGAGTTGCATCGGCTCATCATGTCGAGCGCCGCCTACAGGCGGGCTTCGCGGCATCCGGAACCCGAGGCCGTGGCGCGCCACGATCCCAAGGGAAGATCCTACGCCGTGTATTCGGCGCGGCGGCTGACCGCGGAAGAGCTGCGCGACGCCATGCTGGCGGCGACCGGCGAGCTCAATCCGATGCTCGGCGGGATTCCTTGCCGACCCGAGATCAATCCTGAGGCCGGCCTGCAGCCGAGGCAGGTCATGGGCACGTTCGCCGCCGCCTGGACGCCGAATCCTTCGCCGGCGGAGCGCCATCGGCGGTCGCTCTATGTGCTGAGGCTGCGCGGTTTGCCGGACCCGCGCATGGAGATCTTCAACCAGCCTGGGGCCGATTTCTCGTGCGAACGAAGGGAGGAATCGGTCGTCGCCCCGCAGGCCTTCGCGCTGTTCAACGGCGCGGATGTCCATGCGCGGGCCTTGGCCTTGGCGGCCAAGGCGGCGCAAGGCGTCGCGGACGAGGAGGCCGTGCGGCGATGTTTCCGCGCCGCGCTGGGGCGTGAGCCGCTGCCCCGCGAGCTGACCGATTCGCTTGCCCATTGGGCCAGGATCAAAGGCCTGATCGGTCCGGCCAAGGCGCCCCCGCGCCCGCCAATCTCGGTCCGGCGGGATGCCGTCGAAGAGAACACCGGCACGCCATTCTCCTTCGACGAATCTTTGCCGGCCAACGCCGTGTTCGTGCCGGATCTCGCGCCGACCGACGTCGATGACCGCACGCGTTCATTGGCGGACCTCTGTCTCGTGTTGTTCAATTCCAACGAATTCGCCCATGCTCCCTGATGCCGCTTCCTTCGGTGTCCCGCGGCTCGCGCGCCGGGATTTCCTCTACGGTCTCGGGGCTTCCCTGGGCTCGGTGGCCTTTACTTCCTTGCTCGCGGCGGAGCAGGCGAAGGCTGGTGGCGGCGTCCCCCATCTGCCGGCCAAGGCCAAGAACGTCATCTTCCTCATGATGGAAGGCGGGCCCTCGCATATCGACACCTTCGATCCCAAGCCGGCGCTCGAGCGCATGCACCTCAAGGAGTTCGTGCGCGAGGGGGCCCGGAAATCGGCCATGGAGAGCGGCAAGCGTTACTACGTCCGTTCGCCCTTCAAGTTCATCAAGGCCGGTCAGTGCGGCGCGGACATGGCGGAAAACTGGACGCATCTCGCCGGGGTCGCGGACGAACTGTGTTTTTGGCGTGGTTGCACCGTGGACAGCGTCAACCACCCCACGGCGATGTATCAGATGAACACCGGCAACCGTTTCGGCGGGGATCCTGGCCTCGGCGCCTGGGTCAACTACGGGTTGGGCACGGCGAACAAGGACCTGCCTGGTTTCGTGGTCTTGCCGGAGTCCAGTTACCCCCAAGGCGGGGCGGCCAACTGGGGCAGCGGCTATCTTCCCGCACGTTTGCAGGGCACCCCGTTGCGGCCCAAAGGGGCTCCCATCCTCGATCTCCTGCCGCCGGAAGGCTTCACGCGTGACCGGCAGCGCGCCAACTTGGATCTGCTCGCCAAGCTGAACGCGGCCCACGCCGAGGCGAATCCCGGTCGGGACGCCCTGACCGCGCGCATGGAGAGCTACGAACTGGCCTATCGCATGCAGATGCAGGTTCCGGAGGCCTTGGACCTGGCCGGCGAGACAGAGCGAACCAAGGAAGAATATGGGCTCGGCTCACCGGTGACCGCGGCCTTCGGACGGAAATGCCTGCTGGCGCGCAAGCTCGTCGAGAAGGGCGTGCGTTTCGTGCAACTCTACCACGGTTCCTGGGACAGCCATGACTTCATCGAGCGGGCGCATGGCAACCTCGTGGGCGCCGTCGATCGACCGATCGCGGCGTTGATCCGTGACCTTAAGCGGCGCGGCTTGCTCGACAGCACCTTGGTCGTGTGGTGCGGCGAGTTCGGCCGCACTCCGGACAACGGCGTCCGTCAAGGCACGGCGTACGGACGAGACCATAACCCTAATGCCATGAGCATCTGGATGGCCGGCGGCGGCTGCAAGGCGGGGCACACCTTCGGCGCGACGGACGATCTCGGCATGCAGGCTGTCGAGCTGCGTCGGCATGTCCGCGATTTCCATGTCACCCTCCTGCGTTTGCTAGGTCTGGACGACAACAAGCTGACGTATTATCACGCCGGTCGTTTCAAGCAGCTCAGCCAGTTTGGCGGCGAAGCGATCAAAGAACTCATCGCATAAGTTTCGCGGATGACCAGGCCGGCCATTCCTGCCTCGACGAAAAGGGCGCGACCGGTGTCGCGCCCTGAAGGGGGAGGTTAGGAGGGGGCTTACTTCTTCGCCTCTTCGAGCTTTTCCTTCAGCTCGGGGTGGTTCTTGAGGACTTCGGCTTTCTGTTCGGGCGTCATCTTCTCGAAGCGTTCCTTCATCTTCTCGCGGAGTTTTTCTTTCTGCTCGGGGGAGAGGTTTTCGCCGCGCTCCTTGAGCCTGGCCTTGAGCTTTTCCTTCTGTTCCGGGGTCAGGTTATCGGCCTTCTCCTTCATCGCGGACTTGGCCTTTTCGATCTTCTCGGCGACCTCGGGGTGTTCCTTCAGCCAGGCCTGGCGTTCCTCGGGGGACATCGCCTTGAGCTTCTCGAGGTGTTCCTTGAGTTCGGGGTGGTCCTTGAGGAAGTCCTGGCGCTTGTCGGCGTTACCGTCGGCACCGGGCCCCATCAGTTTCTCGCGGAGTTCCGGATGTTCCTTGAAGAAGTCTCGGCGTTCCTCGGGGGACATCGCCTTGAGCTTCTCGAACTGTTCGCGGAGTTCGGGGTGCTTCTTCAGGAATTCCTCGTGGGTGTCGACCTTGCGGGGGATTTCGCTGCGGACGGGCTTGTCGGCGACTTTCGGGGCGGCCTCGACGAGGGCGGTGACGGTCATGAGGACGAAGACGATCGTGGGGAGGAGGGAGTTATAGTTCATGGTGGTATGCCGATGGAACACCTGCGCGCGGGACATAGTTGCGAAAAAGCCATTAAAAATGTTTAATCCGGGCTTAAGGATGCGGACGACCGACCGAGGAGCGCGATCACTTCGTCAGGACCAGCCGTAGGATGATGGCCAGTACGACGATCAGGAAGACGCGACGGATCAAAGGCGCGCCGCGGGTCAGGACCAGGCCGGAACCGAGGTAGGTGCCGATCAGCTGGCCGGCGACCATGACGCCGGCGACGGGGAGCAGCACGGCGCCTTTGCAGGCGAAGACGACGAGCGATCCCAAGTTGCTCGCGAGGTTGACCGATTTTGTGTAGGCCGTCGCCCGGCGCAGCTCGAGTCCGAGCAGGGTTACCGTGGCGATGGTCCAGAACGCGCCCGTGCCGGGGCCGAAGAAGCCGTCGTAGAAGCCCAGCGTCGTGCCGAAGATCAGTCCGAACAGGCCCGCCGAAAGACGGCTCGGACCGCCGTGTTCGCCGAGTTTCGGGCTGACGGCCACATACGCGACGATCGCCAGCAGCAACCAGGGCACGACGGTCCGGAGCAGCTCGTTGCTGATGAGCGTCACGGCCCAGGCCCCGAAGGCGGAGGAAAGTAAGCTGATAAGGGTGGCGCCCCGGACTTGCGGCCAGTCGATCAGGCCGGCGCGCGCGTAGCGCGTGACCGAGACGATGGTACCGACCGAGCTCTGGGCCTTGTTGGTACCCAGGGCGAGTTGCGGCGGAAGTCCGGCGGCGAGTAGGGCCGGGACGGTGATCAGTCCGCCGCCGCCGGCGATCGAATCGATGAAGCCACCGACGCCACCGGCAAGGAAGAGCAGGGCAAGGATGTCGGCGGAGGGCGTCATGCCGTTCGGCGACGATGATCAGCTGAGGCGTTGGTAAGCCCAGAAGAGTCCGGCGAGGGCGATGAGGGCCGAGGCCGGGAAGACGACGAAGA
>CAZXSI010000074.1:0-6156 GCA_964643215.1 uncultured Klebsiella sp.
GCGCCGCCGGCGTTCGTCACTAGTCCATAGGCGATGATCCCCGCAGAAAGCGCGGTGGTCGCGGCGCTGTTCGAGGCCGAGATAGTGAGGTCTCCGCCGGACTTGAGGTATACCGGGCTGATACCCATCCGCAGGGCATACATCGTATTGGCCGAAGCGTTGGCGCTGAAAGCGTCTATCTTCAGGTTGTTCCCGGCTCTGATCACGTTGCCGCTCGCGAACATGTCGATGCCTGGGCCGTGACGGAGCCGGCCAACGTGACGTTGGCCGAAGCGACGACCTGAATGTTGCCGTTGAGATAAAGCCCGCACCCAGCCCCCGTATTGCTGCCGGATACACCGATCACATCAATGGAGCCATTGGTCGCGGTGACGTTAGCGGCAAACTTTACCCCATTATTACCCAGGGTTTCCCCTGTGAGATTGATGTCACCCGTCGTCGCCGTGAGCGCACCGGACAGCGTGATGTTATTTTTGCCGACCGGAAGGCTGCCCGAGACGGCATTGATCGTGATCGCATTCGCGCCGGCGTAGGCCCCGGCACTGAGCGCTCCGCTGACGAGCACCCCGTCCAAAGTGGCCTGAGCATTCGTCGAGGCATTGGAGAGCTTGATGTAGCCGCTGGTCGGCGTGCCACCGGCCCCGGCCGTGCCGCCGTAGGTATTATCCAGCAGGATATAGCCGGGCATGGAAAGGGTGCCGACCGCCAGGGCCGCGCCCGCTGATTTCTGCGTATAATTGATGGCGGTGTTCGAGGCCGCGGCGCCGCCGGTCAAAGTCAACGCCCCTGAGGTGATGCTCGCATTCTTATTCCCGGTGGTGGTGTCGTAGGTGACGCTAGAAGCCACGCCGCTGCTGTTCGCCGCAAGGGTGACGGCCCCGGTCTGGCTGATGGCGCCGTTGGACTGGAACAGCATGCTGCCGCCGCTGGACTGGATCGCCACGGCACCGGTGGAAGCGATGCCAGGGTTACCGATGTTGGCGGTGTTGTGATTGCCGATGACGGTGATCGCCGCCGAGGCTGTGGACGCGCTGGTCACCGTCAAGGTGGCGGCGCCTAAGTTGACCGCGTTCAGGGTGGCGCTGTTATTGAGCCCGTTGAGGAAGATATAATCGCCGGCGGAAAGCGCGCCCAGCGCCGTGACACCGGCCGAGGTGGTCATACCCGCGATCGCCGAAGCGGCCGTCAGTAATCCGCTGTTGGTGTTGTCCACCAGGATGTAACCGGACAGCGCGATCGTCGAGGCGGCGGAATTCCCGATCGATAGATTCGAGCCGTTGGATTGTTCGACATAGTTGACCTTCTGGGTCGCCCCGGCGGCGTTATAGGTGAACGGACCCGTGGTGATCTGGCTGGTCAGATTACCCGACCGGGTGTCGTAGGTGATCGTCTGCGCCCCAGAGGACGTATTGGCCCTGGAGAAATTTACCGCCGACGTCGCCATGAGATCGCCGTTGGTGACGAAGGAGACACTGCCGCCATTCGACTGGTTGATGATGTTGCCACCGGTCACCGTGATCCCGCCCGTGACGCCGGCCGTGCCGACCGTAGAAGTGATGCTCAACGCATTGCCGGCCGTGGGGTAGACCGTCCCGGCGTCGGCGGTGATGGTCACGCCGCTGGAAGAGCCCACCATGGAAACCCCAAGGCCGCCGGCCGTGGCGTTGGTCGCATTGATCGCAACCTGAGGTGCGGTAATAAGGCCCGCCAAGGAGGTCGCATAAACGCCGGAATTCTGCCCCGTCACCGTGATCGATACCAAGCCCGTCGTGGAAGTGATGGTGCCCGCCGCGGTGCTGGTCAGCGTCGGGTTGGTCGTATTGAGGACATTGCCCACCCCGAGGGCCTGGATGGTGATCGGACCATAAGCAGAGATCGGCCCCTGGATCGCCATCTGGCCATATCCCCCGACCGAGCCCGCCGCCGACGAATAAATCGTGATGCTGCCGGCAAAAGAGGTGATTGGCGGACCCTGCACCCAGAGGGTCGTATTGACGGCAAACGGCGTTCGCCCGTCGATCAGGATGCTACCCGTGCTTTTAAAGTAACCGGTGCCTGTGCCCAATGCCCAACCATAGCCGCCGTTGGTGTTCGATTGGTTTCCCCCTTTCAGACTCAAGGTGGCACTGCCACCAATGTCGGCTAGGCCGAGTGATTGGGTCTGAAGGCTAAATTGGCCTGAGTCAGCGATGACGAAGTTTCCGCCAGTCGTGGTCGCACTGGCGACCGCACCGGTCGTGGTGGTGGTGATCGCGGCATTGATGGTGATGCCGCCGCCTTTACCGGAGGTGGCTAGGTCCGCGCCCCGCGTGATCGACGGAGCGCTGCCACCAAGGCCGTTGATCGTCCCGCCGGTGGCATCGATGACCAGATAGCCGCCACGCGTGGTGATGTTCGAGCTGACGGTAATGTTAGCCGCTACCGCGGTATTGTTGGTCGTCTGATTGGCACTTTGCAGCGCCACGTTGATCGGCCCATTGGTGGAGACGATGGGCGCTTGAACGTAGATGATGCCGTTGGAAAAAATATTTAAGTTCACCACGCCCGCGCCGCTGTTACTGACGCCCCCTGAGCCCGACAGTGTCACGTTGCTGGTGGTGCCCATCGTGCCGGCCAAGTTATTCAAGGTAAGCGTACCGGTGACGCCGGTGGCCGGCGCAAAGGCCAGCGGGGTACTCAGCGTGAACGTCCCCGTGGCGAGGATAGTCACGGTCGACCCGGCGTTGACCGCGGTCTGGATGTCCGTCGCCTTGATGTTCGTGACGCCGGCGTTCGCGAGATCTCCCGCGAGCGTTCCGGTGGTGCTGGTCGTGGTGATGGTGACGTTCGTGGGATCGAGCAACCATGAGCCGCCGATGCCCGCCTGGACGACGCCGGGGAGTTCGAGCAGATGACCAGAAGTCTCGATGCGGCCTCCGAGGGCACGCACGAGGCCGGCCACGGTGGTGACGCTGTCCGCGTTCGTGACATCAGACCAGAGCACGACCTTGCCGCCCTGCCCTGCATCGATCGTCGCACCGGGTTCAAGCGTGGTGGTCAGCGCCTGACGGACGCCGTTCGAGCCCTGCCAATCGCCGCCGACGAGGATGGACCCGCCGTTCGACGAAAGGGACGCGCCCGCGAGCACGGCAATATGGTCACCGGTGAGCTGGATGGAGCGGGCGATAATATTACCGGCGACCTTCACGCTATCGGCGTCGAGCACGATTGAACCGGTGGGAGCCTCGAGCACGGCGGTGCTTTCCACGGCGACGGATTTCGAGCCACGCAGGGAGATGGAACCGTCGGCATTGCGGCCGGCGGAACCGGCGCGCACGAGGCCGGAGACATTGACGGACTGGTTGACGACTTCACGCGCCGCGGCGGCGGAAAGGACGATGCGCCCGGCGGTGATCTCACCGGCCTGTTCGACCTGAGCCTTAAGGGGCTGGCCATCGGCACCGACGAGCGTCGATGCGATCCCTTCGCCGAGCGCGAACGTGATCAGGCCGTCACCGGTGAAGTCGACGGTGAACGCCTTGCCGGAAGCGAGCACGACGGTACCAAGATTGGCCACGAGGGCGCCGGAGTTACGGACATGCGGGGCCACGAGGGCGCCCAGACCGGCGTCGGAAATCGTAAGCGTGCCTTCGTTGACCACGGAGGCGGAAATATCCGATGCGGACGAGAACTTGAACTTACCGCCGGCGAGGAAGGAATCCTTGTCGAGGTCGAGCGTGGTGGCGATCAGGCCGGCGGCGTCGACGGTCGAGCCTTTGCCGAAGAAGATGCCGTTCGGATTGATCAGGATGATCCGACCATTGGCCGAGACCGCGCCGAGGATGTCGGACGGCGCAACGCCGACGACCTTGTTGGCGGTGACCGACGACGCGGACGGCTGGTTGAAGCGGACGGACTCGCCCTTCGCGACGGAGAAGCTGTTCCACTCGATGAACGCGCGGTCCGAAGACTGGTCGATCGTGACCCGGGACGTGCCTTGGCCGGACACCGTGGCGGCGCCGCCGGTGACGTTGGCGCCGGTGGGATTGGCGAAGGAGCCGACGGGATTCAGCACCGCGGCCACGAGGAGCGTGGCGAGCGGAAGGAGGCGGCGTTTGACGGAAGAGGCAGGAGCCATGATAGTTTTGTTTTAAAGTTTAGAAGCGGACGCCGAAGGAGGCGTTGATGCGGTTGGAGGGGTCGACGGTGGAACCGGCGGGAAGGGAGACGGGGCGGGCGACCTCGACGAGGGCATTCATGCCGTGCGGCATCGCCAAGCGAACGCCGAGTCCCGCGGAGGCGGCATGACGCGCGCGGGCTTCCTGCGGCTGCAGGTCGCCCTGCTGTCGGTTCAGGCCGGCGTCGGTGAAGACGTAGAACTGGGTGCGCACGGGTTCGGCGAAACCAAGCGAGAGCGGCAGCGCGTAGCGCAGCTCGAACGAGCCGAAGATCGCCTGCTCACCGCTCATCGAACCGGAGTCGAAGAAGCGGCCGAACTGACGGCCACCGAAAGAAGACTCCGCGGCGCTGAGCAACGGGTTGCCGAGCGAATACTGCCCTTGCGCCGCGAACGAATACGAAAGGGCGCCCGAGCCAAGCGTCGTGATCGGCGCGGTGCGGGTGTAGTCGAGTGTGGCGACAGTGAACGTCGTGGAGCCATTGGCACGCGAGTTGCCTTGGGCGCCGAGCCAGTCGAGGCCCTGCTCAAAGTTGAGGCGGACGAGATTGGAGGACTGGTCGGGACGGGCGAAATCGTACGTCAGGGTGGCGCCGACGGTACGGAGCGCGTCACGCGTAGGCGTGCCCACCGTCATCGAGCTGTTCGAATCCTGGGCACCGAGGTACGCCTCGGCGAGGAGCGTGGAGGAGCGCGAACGGATAAGCGGCTTGGAGAAGGTCAGGCGGGTGCTGCGCGAAAGGCCCTTGTATTCGAGGGGCACGAGCAAAGGGTCGGTCGGACGGCTGTCCGACTGCGAAAACGTGACGCCGAGGCGTTCGCCATCGGTACCGATGATCGTCGACGCGGCGGCGTTGAAGCTCTGATATGCGTTGCCGTTGGGGCTGTGGTAGTAACCCAGCGAGAGTTCGTCCGCGCCATCGAGATGACCAAATCCGGACCAGGAAGCGCCGACGACCTGGCGATCGAGGCCTTTCGGAAGGAAGTTATTCCAGCTCAAATCGAAGGTGTCGGGATCGCGCGTGAACTCGAGCGAGAGATCGGAGCCGCCGACGACGGCCGACGAAGCGGAGAGAACCGAGCCGACGGACCAGCCCGGCAGGTCATCCATGAGCAGGATATTGCGCTCGAGCACGTCGGCACGCAGCGGCAGGGAAAGTTTGAGGCGACGCAGCTGGGTATCGACCGCATTGAGCGCGCGAGCACGCGGCTGGGCCACGCCGAAGGAGTGGTCGCTGATGAAGCCTTCGATGACGACGATCTTCACCTTGCCGTCCTTGATGTCCTGCTCGGGCACGACGCCGAAGCAGAGCGCATAACCGGCGTCGGCATAGGCCTTCGTGATCGCGTTCGCCAAGGCGAAGACTTCTTCGATCGTCACTGTGTCGCCGACCTTGTGCGCCCAGAGCGTGGCAAGCTGCTCGGAAGTCAGCGCGACGTTGCCTTCGAAATTCAACTCCTTGAACGTGAAGGCGAGCGCAGCGGCATCCTTTGGTGGCAGCTGTTTGTTATTCAGCGAGAGTTCCTTACGCGGCACCGACTTCGGCTGCGGGGCGGGCTTCAGATTCTGGTCGATGCGCGCCGGATCGAGCGTCGGCACGACCTGCGCGGAAAGCGACAGACTCGTGACGAAAATCAGGGTGGAGGCCGCGACCAGGAAAGGACGGCGGACCGCGATGGAAACCGGGCTCAGCATAGCATCCGAATGCTCTACAATATGCTTACAAAACAGAAGAGCGCTTGTGGCCTGCAGTGTTGGTCAGAAGTGATGGTCATTACTAACATGTCTCGTTCGCCGCAGAGCGAACCCAGGGAGGGTCGCGATTCATCGTGACCTCTTCCGTCGGAGGGCGCGGCGTAGCCACGCCCCTACCCTCGGCCGCCCTACGGCGGCCGGCAGGGATGCGATGACATCGCATCCGCTTGTCTTGAGGTAGGGACGGCCCTCCGAGCCGTCCGTTCGCCAGGAGAGCTTCGCATCTTGATCGGGATAACGGCGG
>CAZXSI010000075.1:0-6152 GCA_964643215.1 uncultured Klebsiella sp.
CCGCCTTGGCCGGGCGCGCCGCCCGCGGGCTGGCCCGGGACGAGCTTCTTGCCGCGCGTGGGCGCGCTGATGAAGGCGGAGTTGCCGTCGGCTTCCTTGTAGCCGCGTTCCTTCTCGAGCCGCTGCCGCGCGTCGTCGCGGATCTTCTGGCGGTCCGAGGGGATCGACCACGTGGGCCGCAGGAGCATGCGCGTCTCGGTGAATTCCTCGGGTTCGGCCCCGTCGGCCCGCTCGATCTCGGCGGTGAGCTGCACGGCGAAGAGGTCGCTCACGGCCGTGGCCTCGATCTTGCCCTGCCAGCGCGCGGTGCGTCCGCCCGGCAGGTGGATCTCGCCGCCGGCCTCGACGTCGTCGAAGCCCGGCGTCTCGAGCAGCGCGGCGCGGCAGCGCGCGAGGTCGTCCAGGCGCTGCTCGTCCTGCTTCATGGCGATGCGGCTGAGCAGGACGTTCGAATACGCGGCGCCGAGGCTCACGGCCGCGACCGCGAAGATGGCGAGGCTGACCAGCACCTCGATGAGCGTGAAGCCGCGGCGGTTCATCGGGCGTCGACGGCCGGCAGCGGCGCGCAGGTCAGCGGATCGATCGGCACCAGGCGGCGGCCGTCGTCGCGGGTGATCTCGAGGCGCACGCGGTCGCACGTGCCGTCCGGGTAGAAGCGCATGCGGAGCAGGGGCTGCTCCGAGGCCACGCCGCCGAGCAGGATGGCGCCCGCGGTCTCGGGCGCGAGGATCTGGACCTTCACGCCTTCCGCGCGCGGCAGGCGTTCCTCGTTGCGGGGCCGGTCCTCGGGCGCGTTCTCCTCGCCCCACAGGAAATCCGGGCCGCCGTCCTCCGCGTTGTCCGTCGGCGTCAGCTCGAGGGTCGTCGCCTTCTGCACGGCGTGGCGGCGCACCGTCTGGAGCAGCGCCTTCAGCGCGTCCTCGGGGTCCGAACGGACGGTGCTCTTCAGGAGCGTGCTCGACCCGCCGATCAGCACGGCGGCGATCATGCTCATCAGGCCGATGGCGAGCAGCGTCTCCAGCAACGTGAAGCCGCGGCGCGCCGGCGGGCCGGATCGTTGCTGCGGAGCCGGGTTCACCAGTTGCCGATGTCGTCCGCGGTGTCCGCCTGCTTGTCGCGTCCCTTGGAGAAGAGGTCGTAGCTGTCCGTGTTGTGCGTTCCCGGATAGCGGTACTCGTAAGGTTCGCCCCACGGATCCGAAGGAGCCTTGCCGCCCGGGACCTTGATGTACGGGCCCTTCCACTGGTCGGCCTTGTCTTCCGGCGCCTTGATGAGCGCCTTGATGCCCTGCTCGGTCGTCGGGTAGTCGCCCATGTCGCGGCGGTAGCTGAGCAGCGGGGCCTCGAGCGACGAACGCACGAAGATCTTGGCGGAGCCTTCCTGGCCCTGGCCGAAGAACTTGTCGAGGTTGCCGACGACGACGCCGACGAGGAGCGCCATGATGGCGATCGTGATCAGGATCTCGAGGAGGGTGAAGCCCTTGCGGAGTCGGCGGGCGGGCGTTTTCTGGACGGTGGTCATGGAGGAAAGGAGGGCGGGCTCAGCGGACTTTCTGGGTCTTCGGCGTCTTGGTGGTCGGCGCGGTCGGCACGGCGGTCTTGCCGCTCGCGGGGACTTCGCCCCCACGGTCGCCCCGCGAGCGTCCGTCGGAGCCGCCGCCGTCCGGACCGCGCTTGCCGAACTTGTCGCGCATCGACTGGCGGAAGGCTTCGATCTGCTCAGGGGTGAGGTTGCCCGGACCGCCGGCGCCCGGCACGCCCGCGACCGCGGGCTGCGGCGCGACGGCCGCGGAGACGGCCGCGAGCTGCGCGGCGCTCGGTCCCTTGTAGGCGATCACGACGGCCTGATGCAGCGCCATCTGCTGGGGCTGTCCGCCGTTGTCGATCACGAGGGTCTCGTTCGCCGCGTCGAAGCCCTTGACCACGACCGGGACGTTCGTCGACGGGGCTTCGCCTTCGGCCACCCAGCTCGACTGCTTGGTCTGGGTGTTGTAGATGCTGTAATAATTGACGCCACCTTCGGCGTACATGCCGCGGAACTCGAGCGTGCTCGGGGCCACGCCGGGACCGGCCGGCGCCCCGGTGCCCCCGAAGGGCGAATTCTTGACGAGGCCTTCGAGGTCGACCGCCGAGGCGGTGCCAAGTCCGAGCAGGGCCGCGGTCAGCAGGCTGCCGGTGAGTCGGGGTAGGGTGCGCATCTTCTTCAAGGGGGTAGGGTATCTCTAATAACACCAAGCAAGGGGTTAGGTTGCCAACTTCATCCCCATCTTGCAGGCCCCTCCGCCGGGTATCGAGGAATAATGCCCGAATAGGCCATTTTCACCCTATTTCTGGCATATAACCCCCAAGGATTGTCCGAAATGGCATATCCAATCGATTAATCAGCAGGGGCTTAGGCATTTTTACGAATATTTGACAACTTTTTGACGTTTTAGGCCTTTGGTTTGCAACCTGGCCCCGCCCGCTCTGTTTAAATGACGGATGCAGCTCCCGGCCCCTCGCGCAGCTTGGCCCACCCCGATCATCGCGATGCTCGGGGCCCTCGTCGGCGTTCTGGCCGCGCCGGCGTCCGCCCAGGATTTCAAGAAGGATGTCCAGCCGTTCCTCAGCAAGCATTGCTACGATTGCCACGACGCCGAACTGGCCAAGGGCCACCTCAACCTCGAGGCCTTCCAGGACGACGCCCGCTTCTTCCGCGACCAACGCGTCTGGCGCGAGGTCATCAACCAGGTGACTTCCGGCGAGATGCCCCCGACCAAGGTCAAGGTCCGCCCGTCCCCCGCCGAGATCGAACACCTGCAGGCGTCCATCCAAAAGCTCCTCGCCAACGCCATCGCCAAGGCGAAGCCGGATCCGGGCGACGTGACGATCCGCCGCCTCAACCGCCTGGAGTTCAACAACACGATCCGCGACCTCTGCTTCCTCGACGAGAATTTCTCCGCCGACTTCCCGGCCGACGACACGGGCTACGGCTTCGACAACATCGGCGACGTGCTGACGTTCTCGCCCGTCCACCTCGAGCGCTTCCTCTCCGTCGGCGAGCTCATCGCCGCCAAGGCGATGCCCACCCGGCCCAACGAGCCCGACGGCACCGGCCTCGCGATGATCGAGATGCTGCCCCGCGGCCGCCGCGACAGCCAGCAGCGCTACTTCGACCCGGCGCCCTACCTGGTCGGGCCGATGGAAGCCGTCCGCGACGGCGACTACGTGATCTCCGTCAGCCTCCGTTCCACGGGCTCGCCCGGCGACCCGCCCCCGAAGGTGGCCTTCCTCGTCGACGGCCGTGAGGTCGGCACCTACCAGTTCAAGGCGGTCAAGCGCACCGAGGTCGCCGAGGCCAAGGTCGCCCTCAAGGCCGGCAAGCATGAGTTCACGCTGAAGTGGCTCAACCCGCCCGCGAAGATCACCGGCAACGCCCGCACGCTCTCCGGCCTGCGCCTCCGCCTCCTCGGCCCCGCCGACACCCGCACCGAACTCCAGCGCCGCCTGGCGACGGCGATCGGCGACAAGACCGGCGACGCCCGCGCGAAGATCGTGGCCAACTGGTTCGTGAGCCGCGCCTTCCGCCGCCCGGCCACCAACGCCGAGCTCGCCCGCTACGCGAAGGTCTTCCTCGACGCCGAGCGGGCCGGCGGCAACTGGGAAGCCGGCGCCCAGGCGATGATCGCCGTGGTGCTGGCCTCGCCGAAGTTCATCTTCCGCGCCGAACAGGACGAGAAGCCGACCGAGAAGGAGGCCCACCCGATCGGCGAGTTCGCGCTGGCCTCCCGCCTCAGCTATTTCCTCTGGGGCTCGATGCCCGACGAGGAGCTCTTCCAGCTCGCCTACGCCGGCAAGCTCTCCGCCAACCTCGAGGCCCAGGCCCGCCGCCTCCTCAAGGACCCCCGCGCGCAGTACCTCACCCAGGGCTTCGGCCTCCAGTGGCTGCAGCTGCGCCAGCTGTCGACGGTCTCGCCCGACCCGACGCTCTACCCGAAGTTCAGCGAGGCGGTCCGCGCCTCGATGATGAAGGAGACCGAGCTCTTCTTCGCCGAGGTCGTGCGCGAAGACCGCGACGTGCTCGATTTCCTCGACGGCGACTTCACCTACGTCGACCGCGCCCTCGCCGCGTTCTACGGCATCGACGCCGATTTCCCGCGCTCCCGCGACGGCGGCCAGTTCGTCCGCGTGACGCTCCCCAAGGGCGAACGCGGCGGCATCCTGACGCACGCCTCCATCCTGACGGCGACGTCCAATCCGACCCGCACCTCGCCGGTCAAGCGCGGCAAGTGGATCCTCGAACAGATCCTCGGCACGCCGCCGCCCCCCGCTCCGCCGTCCGTCCCCACCCTCGAAGGCCAGCAGCTCAAGGGCAACCTCCGCGAACGCATGGAACAGCACCGCCGCGATCCGGCCTGCTCCTCCTGCCACTCCCGCATGGACGCCATCGGCTTCGCCTTCGAGAAGTTCGACGGCGTGGGCCTCCTGCGCACGACGGACGAGGGCACGCCCATCGACCCGTCCGGCCGCCTCTCCGACGGCCGCACGTTCTCGGGCGCCGGCGAACTCAAGCAGCTCCTCCGCAAGGACCGCGAGAAGTTCGTCCGCAACCTCTCCACGAAGCTCCTGACCTACGGCCTGGGCCGCGGCCTCGACTACTACGACGGCCCCGCGGTCGACAAAATCACGGAATCCGCCCTGAAATCGGGCAATCGCTTCTCCTCGGTCGTCCTGGGAGTCGTGATGAGCGACCCTTTCCGCCTCCGCCGGGGAACATCCCAGATTGAATCCGGGTCTAATCCTTCTAAGAAATAACCCACCCGCCATGAAGACCGACCTCCTTCCCCGCCGCACGGTCCTCAAGGGCCTCGGCGCCGTCATGGCCTTGCCGTGGCTCGAGGCGATGGGCCTCCAGACTTCCTGGGCCGCGGGCAACACGCCCGCGAAGAACGCCGCGCCGAACCGCATGGCGTTCCTCTACGTCCCCAACGGCGTGAACATGGACGGCTGGCGCGTCGGCGCCGAAGGCGCGCTGCCTTCCAAGCTGCCGCCGATCCTCGCGCCGCTCGCCGCCCATAAGTCCGACTTCTCCGTCCTCACCGGCCTCGCGGCCGACAAGGCCCGCGCCCACGGCGACGGCGGCGGCGACCACGCCCGCGCGATGGCCGCCTTCCTCACGGGCGCCCAGCCCCGCAAGACCGACGGCGCCAACATCCGCGCCGGCGTCTCGGCCGACCAGCTCGCCGCCTCCCGGATCGGCGACCGCACGCGCCTCGCTTCCCTCGAGATCGGCACCGAGGCCAGCAAGCTCGCCGGCGGGTGCGACTCGGGCTACTCCTGCATCTACCAGTCCAACATCTCCTGGCGCTCGGCCACCCAGCCGATGCCGAAGGAAGTGAACCCGAAGCTGATCTTCGAACGTCTCTTCGGTTCGGGCTCCGACCTCGAACGCCAGCGCCGCGACGCCGCCCGCAAGTCCGTCCTCGACGCGGTCCGCGAGGATTTCCGCGAGCTCAACGGCCGCCTCGGCGCCGACGACCAGCGCAAGCTCGACGAGTATTTCACCGCGGTCCGCGAGATGGAGCTCCGCATCGCGAAGTCCGGCGCCGACGGCCAGAAGAAGCTGCCGGTCGGCGCGCTGACCCCCAAGGGCATCCCGGAAAGCTACGCCGAACACCTCCGCCTCCTCGCCGACCTGATGGTGCTCGCGTTCCAGACCGACACCACGCGCGTGGCGACGTTCGTCCTCGCCAACGAGGGCAGCAACCGTTCCTACCCGTTCATCGGCGTGCGCGACGGCCACCACAGCATCTCCCACCACGGCCACGACCCGGTGAAGCTCGCGAAGATCCAAGACATCAACGTCTTCCACTCGACGCACCTGGCCTACCTCCTCGAGCGCCTGAAGTCCGTGAAGGAAGGCGACGGCAACCTGCTCGACCATTCGATGATCGTCTACGGCTCCGGCAACGGCGACGGCGACCGTCACAACCATGACGACCTCCCGATCCTGCTCGCCGGCAAGGGCTGCGGCACGATCCGCCAAGGCCGCCACATCGTCTATCAGAAGGAGACCCCGCTCAACAACCTCTGGGTCAGCATGCTCAACCGCATGGACATCCGCGACGTCCAGCTCGGCGACAGCACCGGCGAACTGAAGAAATTGAGCTGAGC
>CAZXSI010000076.1:0-6093 GCA_964643215.1 uncultured Klebsiella sp.
GAATAACTCCGGCTTCCCTCGTCGGGGCGGTTGGAGTCTCTTGGGGGCCTATGGCCAAAGTAGACCTCGAAGTCGTCCAGAAGATCCTCAAGGAGAACGGTGTCGATGTCCGCCTCGCGGCCGAGATCCTCAACCAGTTGCGCGACGTCGTGGCGGAGGAAGCCGTCGAGCGCGAGAAGCCGGCCAAGAAACAGATGCTGGTGCTCGTCAGCGAGCCCGAGGAGGGCCTGCCCAAGGACCTGACGGGCTGGGTGGTCCAGCTCCTGGAGGATGACGACCCGACGGAAGTCGCCGCCAAGATCGTCGATGTCGCCAAGGCCTTCAACGAATCGCCCAAGGGACAGCGGGTGCCGGTCGAGTCGTTCGGCGACGCGGTGCAGAGCATCTCCGGAAAACTTTTCAAGGAGAGCGATCTCTGGATCAAGACGCGCGAGCCCGTGCGCATCATCCCGGTGAAGAATTCGATCGGCCGCCGCCGGCGCGACTGAGCGGAACGTCCCGTCGCGTCCGCCGGAAACAAGGTTCCTGAAAAAGCGAATTTTTGACGGGTTTTTCCGCGTTTCGGGGCGGTTGATTGCTCTCGCCTAAGGGGGGGGTTGGGGTAATTTGACCCCCTACTATGAAGTTCAAAAACTTCCCCATCTACCGCATCGAATGGGTGACTTCCTCCTTCCTGATCGGGACGGCCCTCCTTTCGCTGACCGTGGTACCTTGGTTCCTCTGGACCCAGTATAACCTGCCGGACGCGGCCGCCAACAAGGTGCACGGCTGGGGCTTCATCTGGGCCCTGTTCGTGTTCTATTACTACGCGACCGGCTTCGGCATCACCCTGGGGTACCACCGCCTGTTCTCCCATATCTCCTTCAAGGCCAAGTGGCCCGTGAAGCTCTTCGTCCTCCTGTTCGGCGCCGCCTCCTTCGAGAATTCGGCCCTGGATTGGTCCGCCGACCACCGCATCCACCACAAGCACGTGGATGAGGACGAGGACCCGTACGACATCTCCAAGGGCTTCTTCTACGCCCACATCGGCTGGCTCCTCTTCCGCCTCAAGCCGAAGCCGCCCGTCACCAACGTCAAGGACCTCGAAGCCGACCCCCTCGTCATGTGGCAGCACCGCTACGTCCAGTGGATCGGCGCCTTCGTGGGCTTCGTCGTCCCGGCCGCCCTCGGCTACGCCTACTGCGTCCTCTTCGTGCCCGCGGAGCTCAACGCCAACCCGTGGATGACCGCCCTCGCGGCCTTCCTCATCGCCGGCCTCCTGCGCACCGTGGTGGTCCAGCAGGGCACCTTCTGCATCAATTCGCTCTGCCACATGATCGGCCGCCAGCCCTATTCCACGGACCACAGCGCCCGTGACAGCGGCGCCGTCGCGCTCCTCACCTTCGGCGAGGGCTATCACAACTATCACCACGAGTTCCAGCACGACTACCGCAACGGCGTGAAGCCCTGGCAGTTCGATCCCACCAAGTGGATCATCTGGACGCTCTCCAAGGTCGGCCTCACCCAGGACCTGCGCCGCGTGCCGGATTCCCGGATCATGGCCGCCGAGCTGAAGGAGAAGAGCCGCACCCTCGGCCGCGACATCGATTCCCTCGCCGCCCGCCTCGACGCCCGCACCCGCGAGCTCAAGGCCAAGACGATCGCCGCCGCCCACGAGCTCGCCCGCGAGCTCGCCCTGCGTGCCGAAGCCCTCAAGGAAGCCGCCGCGACGAAGGCCGAAGTGGCCCACGAGACGATGGTCGAACTGCGTGGCCTGCTCAACCAGGCGGCCTCGCACCTCGAGGCCCTGCGCCGCGCCGACGCCGGCGCGGCCGCCTAAGCCCCGGCTCAGGAGCGCAGCCCCTGCACCAGTTCGAGGATCTTCGCCTCGATCTGGGGCAGGGCTTCGTCCGGATGGGCGCAGTCGATGTCGTGGACCGTCCAGTACTCGATGCGGTCGGCCCACTCGGGGTGCGCCTGGAGCATCATGGCATGGTGCTCGTCGCGCTTGAGGGCGATGGTCCGGTGGGCCCGTTCCAGGTCCTCCCGGCGGAGCTGGGTGGGCGCCGGGCCGGTCAGGTCCAGGGGGATGCCGAGCTCGCGGAGGCGCCTTTCGGTGTCCCGGGAAAGGAGGGTGGGTTCGTCGGCCACCAGGGAGGTCAGGAGGCCGCGGGAAAAGGCCCTGGCGGGGTGCCCCATCCGGGCGGCATGCCAGTTGAACAGGGCCTCGGCATGGCGGCTACGGTAGAAATTCCCCGTGCAGACGAAGAGGGTGAGGGGGCCAGAATCTGCGCTTGTGCGGTGGGACATGCCGGGTAGAGTCCCCGCAACCTAACCTCACTGCCATGGTACGCAATCTGTTCGTTCTCTCCCTCCTTTCCTTCGCTGTCGTCGGTTGCATGGGCCCCAAGAAGGGTCCCTCCCCCGTCACCGATGGCGCCGGCTCCGGCGACCTCGTCCCGACCACGCTGACCCCGGTCGCCGTGACTCCGGTCCTGACGCCCGAGCCCGCTCCGGCCCCGGCCGCCAAGAAGGCCGCGCCGACGAAGGGCAAGAAGCTGCCGCTCAACAGCAACAGCAGCAAGTAAGCCGGACGGCTTACATCAACGACACCTCGGTGACGAAGGTGTCGACCTGACCGGGCTCCGCGAAACGGAGCCCGTTCTTGTGTTCGGGGCTGTTGGGCGGCCCCATCCACGGCTCGACGCAATAATACGGCGCCTCGGGATCCGGCGTCCAGGTGACGACGCTGGCCCAGCTGCCGGGGATCGCTTCCTCGCCCAGCTTGAGGGTGATGTCCTCCTCGCCCGACTTCGGGCCGAAGCTCAGCGTCGCGGACTTGAGGTTCGTGAAGATGCAGTCGGAAAGGTGCGGGCTGTCGAAGCCGATGGCCTCCTGCCCCTTGAGTTCGGCGAAGGGCACGAGCTTCCCGTCGGCCGCATGGCGCCACTGCTTCTTCGAGGGGATCTTCACGACGTAGTCGCGGCGGCTCAGGCCGGCGTGCCACGGGAGCGTGAAGTAGAAATGATGGCCGGCGCACCAGGGCAGCGGCTGCGCGTCGCGGTTCTCGAACTCGAACGTGATGCGCAGGAAGAGCTCGAGGAAGTCGAAGCGGACGCGGAAGTCGTAGGCGAACGGGTAGCAGTTCCGGCCGCGCGCGTCCTGGAGCATCCGGACCACCGCGTGCCGGGGGCCGCTCTCGACGATCGCGAAGGCGGAATCGCGCGCGAAGCCGTGCTGCGGCATCGGGCGTCTGACCCCGTCGGCGGCCTTCCAGGCGAATTTCTCGCCGTCGGCGTAGTTGCGGCCCATGAACGGGAAGAGGATCGGGTTGCCGCCGCGGACGGGGCCGATCTTGTCGAGGTCCATCGGCGCTCCCTCGGGCCAGAAGAGGATCTCGCGATGGCCGGAGGGGACGTCGAGCTTCCAGCGGAGGAGCCGGGCGCCGCGCGTCAGGCAGGTCTCGTAGGTCGAGGCGCCGACCTTCCATCGTTCCATGGGCACGCCGTTCTCTTCGTAGCTCTGCATGACGGAGAGCAAACGCCGCGGCCGTCCGGTGGCAAACGCGGACTTAGCCCGCGCGCTTCGCGAAACGGTAGTGGCAGACCATCCACTCCGCGCCGCCCCGGAAGTTCCAGAGCTCGGCGCAGGCCATGAAGAACACGCGCCAGTTGGCCAGCCAGGCCCGCGCGCGGTGCTCGCCGTAGGTCTGCGCGAAGATCCGGAGCACCTCCGCGCGATGGCGGTCGGTGTTCTGGAGCCAGTGCTCCGCCGTCTGGCCGTAGTGGCGGCCCTCGACCTCCCACTGCGCCTCGAGCTTCAGGTCCTCCTGGAAGCGGCTGGCGAGGCAGTTGGAGGGCATGATCCCCCCGGTGAAGAAGTGGCGCGACATCCAGTCGGTCGAGTCCTTGGCCGCGAAGTGGTAGGCGATGTCCTTGTGCGTGAAGACGTGGAAGAACAGCTTGCCGCCGGGCTTGAGCCAGCCGGCGATGCGGCGCATGAGCTCGCCCCAGTTCTTCATGTGCTCGAACATCTCGACGGACACCACGCGGTCGAAGCGGGCGGCCTCGGCGGCGAAGACGTTCATGTCGCAGGTGATGATCCGCACGTTCCGGAAGCCGCGCCGGGCGCACTCGCCCTCGATGTGCGCGCGCTGCGAGGCGGAGTTCGAGACGCCGGTGATGCGGGCGTTGGGGTATTGCTCGGCCATCCAGAGGGTGAGCGAACCCCAGCCGCAGCCGAGCTCGAGGATCTCGAGGCCGTCCTTCAGCTCGGCCCGCGCGCAGGTGCGGGCCAGCATGGTCTCCTCGGCCTGCCCGATGGTCTCCTGCCCCGTCTCGTAATAGCAGGAGGAGTATTTCAGGCGCGGCCCGAGGCACAGCTTGTAGAACGCCGCCGGCACCTCGTAGTGCTGTTCGTTGGCGGCCTTGGTCTCGATGGCCACGGGGAGCGTGCGCAGCTCGGCCGCGAAGGCGTCGACCTTGGCGAAGCGGGCGGCGGCGGTGTCCGGACGCTCGTCGGCGAGACGCTGCCGGAGCAGGCGACGGATGCCCCAGCGGATCACCGGGTCCGGCAGGACGTCTTTTTCGATCAACGTATCGATCAGCGGCATGGGGTCACCTTGCATGCCGTCCGCGTCGCTGGCAACCCGTCGCGCGGGAAATCAGCGCCGGGGAGGGCGGGGCCAGAAGGCCGGCACGCGGGCCTGGTAGTCGGCGTAGGCGGGGCCTTTCGACGACAGGAGCTGCTGCTCGGTCAGCGGGATGCCGGTGACGCGGGTCAGGAAATAATAGATGACCCCGACGCAGAGGAGGCCGGGGACGCCCCGGTAGGCGCTGTTGTAGCTCATCAGGAAGAAGCCGACCCAGACGAGCCATTCGCCGAAGTAGTTGGGGTGGCGGGTCCAGGCCCAGAGCCCGCGTTCGCAGACCTTGCCCTTGTTCGCCGGGTCCCGCTTGAAGGCCGCCAGCTGGGCGTCGGCCACCGTCTCGACGAGCAGGGCGAGGAGGACGACCCCGAGGCCGATCCAGTGGATGGGCCGGGCCGGGCCGGCGGCGCCCGTGGGGTTCGAGGAGAGCAGCGGCAGGCAGAGGATCGCGAGGACCAGCGCCTGGACGAAGTAGAAATAGGCCATCCGGGCCGGCATGCGCTCGCCGTGTTCGGCGCGCATCTTGACGTAGCGGCCGTCCTCCTGCCCGAGGTGGCCGAGCACGCGCACGGCGAGATGCGTGCCGAGCCGCAGGCTCCAGAGGATCGTCGCGACGGTCAGGAGCAGGCCTTGGCCGCCGAGGTGGTGGTAGACGAAGAAATGCGTGACGAGGACCTGCAGCCCGACGAGGGCGAAGCCATAGGACCAGGCGACGTCCACGATCGACCAGTTGTCGATCTGCTTGGCGACGAGCCAGCAGAGGGCGAAGAAGACGCAGGCTTCGCCGAGCAGGGCGAGGAATTCGAAACCGAGTTCGAAGAGGGGGGTCATGAGGCGGCGGGAGGGGGAAGGAGGCGACGGAACGTCCGCCGCAGGATAAGGTGCAGGAGCCAGCAGGCGAGCGGGACCGTCACCAGCCAGCCGATGAGCCCGTGCAGGCCGGTCAGCCAGAATTTCGCCAGGAAATCGGGCAGGGAGCGGTTGAACTCGTCGAAGATCGCCTGCGGGGTGAGCGCGAAGTGCCGGGCGCCCGCGAGCGTCTCGCCGAGCCGGACATACGGGACGATCAGCAGGACCTGCAGGGGGAAGGCGACGTGGTTGACGACCTGCATGACCACGTGGTTGAGGCGGAAGAGACGGCCGGCGACGAGGCAGCCGAGCGTGGTCGTGCCGATGAACGGATTGATCGCGATGGCCAGGCTGACCGCGACCGCGGCCGCGACGGCCTCCGGGCTCGCGCCTTGGCGCAGCTCCGCGATGAGCGGATCACGCACCTTGCGGCGCAACCAGTCGGAGACGCGTCCCATTCAGGCGGCCTTGCGCGTGAAGAAGACCTTGCCGAGGTCGGTCTCATCGCCCGACTGCTTGAGGCAGAGCAGGGCGTAGGCCGCGATGGCGAAGTTGCCCAGGAGCAGCAGGGCGACGAGCCAGCCGAGGCGGGCGGCGACGGTGCGTTCGCGCCAGGC
>CAZXSI010000077.1:0-6008 GCA_964643215.1 uncultured Klebsiella sp.
TGAGGTCCTTGTAGGGGCCGGCCACGAGGAAGTCGCGGCACTGGAGCTGCGGCTTGCGCAGGTAGACCCCGCTGTCGGCGTTAGGAGTGGCTCGGAATTCGAGGCGCAGCTCGAAGTCCTCGGGGAATTCCCGGGTGGTCCAGAGCGCCTGGATGCGGCGTCCTTCGGCGGGCGTGGTGATCACGAGGCGTCCGTTGATGGCGCGGTAGCGTCCGTCGGCGCTCTCGGTCCGGCCGTCGAAAGACTGGTCGGCCTTCACTTCGACGAACAGCGGGGCGCCGGGCTTGGGCGCGCCCTTGCGGGGAGGCGTGGCCCGGTAGCCCCAGCCGGTCAGGTCCTTGCCGTTGAACAGGCTCACGAAGCCGTCCTCCGGCTGGAAGTCGTCGGCGGACGTGTCGAGGTAGCCAAGCGTCGCGAAGACCGGTCGCAGCGCCGAGGCCCATTTCGCGTAGCCGGCGGCGTTGAGGTGGAGCTGGTCGGGGAAGAGCGCCGGCAAGGCGTCGCCTTCGGCGTTGGCGAAGAGGGCGTAAGTATCGAGGACCGTGAACTGCGGGTCGCCTTTCACCGCGTCGGCGAAGAGCTCGTTGACGGCGAGGATGGTCTCCTTCGGGCGCTTCTTCGTGGCCGAGCTCGGGAAGATGCGGCAGACGATGACGGGCATCTTCGGATCGTGGGCCTTGAGCGCGGCGACGATTTTCCGGAAGTTGCGGCCGATGGCGTCGACGGGTACCTCGACCTCGATGTCATTCGTGCCCATCAGCAGCACGACCGCCTTGGGCCTGAGCGAGAGGACGTCATCCTGCAGGCGGAGCAACATCCCGCGGGTCGTGTCGCCGCCGATGCCGCGGTTGGCCAGCTTCATGCCTTCGAAGGCCTTCTTGAAATCCGTGCCCCAACCTTGGGTGATCGAATCGCCGAAGAAGACCACCGCGCCCTGGTCCTTGGCGACCTCCGTCGCCCACTGCGGGCGGATGGTGTTCCAGCGCTTCACGTAGCCGTCGTAGCGCCGTAAAGCGCCTTCGCCGGGCAGCGTGGCCTCGGCCGAGGGCGCGGGCAGGGCGAACGACGCGGGGTCGGACGCGATCAGCGAGAGGGGCAGCAGGAGCAGGGCGAGCAGGGGGCGCATGGTTCAGGAGTGGTTTACTTGGCCTTCTTGGCGGCCTTGGCCTTCGGCGCGCCGGGCTTGGGGAAGCGGACGACCTCGACGTCGTTCTTCTGCGGTTCGCCGGGGGTGGAGCGGCCGTCGGCGATCAGCTTCTCGAGCAGGGCTTTCATCTCCGCCACGCGCGCAGGCTGCTCGGCCGCGAGGTTCTTGGTCTCGCCGAGGTCGGTGGCGAGGTCGTAAAGCTGGGCCGGTTGGGTCGGGATGTACTTCCAGTTGCCGAGGCGCAGGCCCGGGGTGCCGGCCGAGGCGCAGCTGATCGCGTGGGCGCGGGTCGGCGCGGAAGAGCCCTGCAGGAGCGGCAGGAAGCTGAAGCTGTCCTCGGCGGCGTTCGCCGGGAGCTTCGTCCGCAGGATGTCGGCCACGGTCGCGATGATGTCGGCCTGATGGACGAGTTGGTCGCAGGTCGAACCGGCCGCGACCTGGCCGGGCCAGCGGGCCATGAACGCGACGCGATGGCCGCCTTCGTAGACCGAGGTCTTGTAGTCGCGCAGCGGTCCGCTGGGGAAGTGTCCTTGCTTCTCGAGGTCCTTCACGCCCACGTAGGAGGCGAAGCCGTTGTCGCTCGTGAAGAGCACCAGGGTGTCCTTGGCGGCGCCGCTGGCCTCCAGCGCCGCGAGCACCTTGCCGACGGCGGCGTCCGTCTCCATGATCAGGTCGGCGGCGGCGTTGTTGAGGCCGCTCCTGCCTTTCCATTCCGCGTTCACCGCCAAGGGCGTGTGCGGCGTGGTCAGGGGCAGGTAAAGCATCCATGGCTCCTGCTTGCGCGAGGAGTCCGCGATGAAGGCGCAGGCGCGTTCGGTCAGCGCGGGCAGGATGCCCTCGAGTTTCCACTCGGGTAGCGCGGGGCCGGGCAGGCTGGCGAGGTGGTTGCGGAAAAGTTCGTTCGGGAGCGGCACGCTCGGGGTGCCGATGGTACGGTCGTTCTCGATGAAGCAGTAGGGCGGCCAGTTGGGCACGTCGGTCCCGAAGTAGGTGTCGAAGCCGCGCGTGGTCGGTCCGCCGGGGATCTTCTGCGCGAACACCTTTCGCCAGGTCTCGCGGTGGGCTTCCGGCGACGATTTGTCGGCTTCCTTGTAGTTACGGAAGAGCGGGCGGTCGCCTTCGGCGATCGGCCAATCCCAGCCGAGATGCCATTTGCCGATGGCCGCGGTGCGGTAGCCATGCTGTTTCGCGAGGCCGGCGATGGTGAGCCGGTCGGGAGCGATCAGCGGTTCGCCGAAGACGCCGACGATGCCGGTCTGCAGGCGGGTGCGCCAATGGTAGCGTCCGGTGAGGAGCGCGTAGCGCGAAGGGGAGCAGACGCCGGAGGAGGAGTGCCCGTCGGTGAAGCGCATGCCTTCGGCGGCGAGCTTGTCGAGGTGCGGCGTCGGGATCTTGCCGCGCGTCGGATTGTAGGCCCGGACGTCGCCGTAGCCGAGGTCGTCGGCGAGGATGATCAGGAGGTTGGGCTTGCGCGCATCGGCCGCGCACAGGGCCAAGGGCAGCAGCAGGGAGAGCAGCAGTCGCATGGGGGTCAGGCGACCTTACCCTGACGTGCGCACCATTCAAGCCACATGCCGCGGAAGGCCGTCTCGATCTTGCGCGTGAAGCCGGCGGCATCCAGCAAGGGCGAGGCCTGCATCCGGCCGCGAAGCCCTGCGCGTAGCTCGGCGAGACGGGCCTGGTCGGCGGCCAGGCGGACGGCGGTCGCGACATAAGTCTCGACGTCGGCGACCGCGAATTCCGCCAAGCCCAGGTTGCTGAGGAGGCTCAGGCCGGCCCGGCCGAGGTTGCGTTCGCCGACGAGGCTGATGACCGGGACGCCCATCCACAGGGCGTCGAGCGTCGTCGTCATGCCGCCGTAAGGGAACGTGTCCAGCGCGAGGTCGATCTCATGGTAACGCGCAAGCAGCGGTCCTTGGGCGAGCGAGCTGGTCGGCGGCAGGTAGTCGGCGAACAGGATCCGGCCCGCCTCCACGCCGCGCCGGCCCAGTTCGTCGATGATGCGCCGGCGATGGCTGCCTTGTTTGGCGAGCAGACGGAGGCGGGAGCCGGGCGTCGCCAGCAGCAGCTTGGACCAGGCGTCCAGCACCTGGGCGTTGATCTTGCAGGTATTGTTGAGGGAACCGAAAGTGAACGGGCGGCCGTGGGCCGAGGGCAGGGCATTGACGTCGGGGTAGCCTGCGGCCGGCTCATAGCAGGTCCAGCATTCGGGCAGCAGCCAGGGCTTCTCGGCGGCATGGGCGACCTGATTGCCTCCCGGCGGCTCGAGGTGCGCATCGGTCAGGCGGTAGTCCATCGTCGCCAGCCCGGATGACTCGGGATAGCCGAGCCACGAGACCTGGACGGGGGCGGGCTTCTGGGCGAAGACCGTGAGACGGTTGTCGGAGGTGTGCAGGCTGAGGTCGACGAGGATATCGATGCGGTCCTCCTTGATCATGTCGAGGACGGCCTCGTCGGGGGCGCCGCCGATCTCCCGCCAGCCGTCGGCGTGCCGGCGGAACTGCTGGCCGAAGGCGTCGCCGGGAGCGTTGTCGTAGGCGAAGATCTCGAACTGGTCCCGGTCATGCCGCGCGAACGAAGGGAGCAGCGCCCGTCCGACGACGTGGTCGCGGAAGTCGGGCGACACGAAGCCGATCCGCACCCGGCGCGCGGGGTCCGGGGTGTTCGGGTGGGCGGGCGGCGTCCGGCTCACGTGCCGGTCGTTCCAGGCGGCGTGAGCCGCGCGCAGGTCGGCGTCGCTCGTCGCCGGCGCGTAGTGCATGATGAGGATGAGGTTGCTGCGCATGGCCGCGGAGGTCGGCTCGAGCTCGATGCACTGGCGCAGCAGGCGGACCGCCTCGTCGGCTTCGCCCAGATCCTTGTGGATGACGGCGAGATTGTTGAGCGGGACGGTGTTGCGGGGGTCGATGGCCAGCGCCTGGCGGAAGCAGGCGGCGGCCCCGTCGAGGTCGCAGTCCTCCTGCAGCATCGCCCCGAGGTTGGTGGCCGACGGGAGGTGGGTAGGGCGCCGGGCGAGGACGGCGCGATACCATGCCATGGCTTCTTCACGGCGTTCGCAGGTATGGAGCGCGATGCCCATCTGGAGGTCGCAATCGGCGTTGTCGGGCTGGAGCCGCAGGGACTCCCGGTAGGCCTCCACGGCTTCGGGCGCGCGACGCAGCTGCAGGAGGGCGTTGCCCAGGTTGTAGTGATGCGTGCCGAGGTCGGGCTGGAGCCGGATGGCCGTCCGGAGGCAGACCTCCGCTTCGGCCGCGCGGCGTTGGTCGATGAGCCGGGCGCCGAGGTTGCCATGGTAGTGGGGCACGTTCGGTTGGAGTTCGACGACACGACGCAGGTTGGCCATGCCTTGCTCGACCCGGCCGGTGTCGACTTCGACCAAGCCGATGAGGTGGATCAGGTCGATCGCCTGCGGGAAGCGCTGGTGGATCTGCCGGTATAGGTTCTCGGCCTCGGCAAGCCTCCCTTGGCGATGGAGCTCCATCGCGTGGTTGAGCGCGGCCTGGGGGTCGGTGAACTGCACGTCACCTCAGCGAAGCACCCCGGGAAGGGGTTTGCCAGCCTCATCCAACAGCTGGAATTCGTGCACGCCTTGGTTGGTGGCGTCGGTATAGGTCCAGACGACCTTCTTCTCGCGGGTGATCTCGACCAGCTTGGGCTGCGGGGCGCGGGCGGCGTAGTTGCTGAAGACGATGTTGCCATCGGGCAGCCAGGAAAGCGCCGTGGAACGATTGATCCGCACGCCTGGCAGGTCGCCGTCGCGCAGTTCCCAGACGATCCGGCCGGCGGCGTCGACCTCGATGACATGATTGCCGGCGGTCAGGCTGATGAGCGTGTGGCCGGCGGCATTGCGCAGGCAGCAGAAGGAACGGTTGTCCGTCTTGGACTCGGGGCTCTTGCGTTCCCAGACGATTTTGCCTTCGCCGTCATACTCGCGGACGGTCCGGTCCTGCGGCACGAGGTAATGGCCGTTCGGCAGCTTGCGGGCCATCCGGCTCTGCAGGTGATGGTTGGCGAGCTGGCAGCCAAGCGGGATCTCGACCTTGATCGAGCCGTCGCGCGCGACCTCGAGGAGGCGCGGCTTGTCGCCGGCTTCGGTGAGCAGGATGTTGCCGTTGTCGAGCAGGACGCCGGTGTTCACCTCGGACTGCGTGCCCTGGTATTCCCAGACGACTTTCTGGTCGCGTGTCACTTCGACGACCCCGCCGCCGGGGTAGGCCTTGTTCTTCGAGAGGGTCAGCAGCAGGTTGCCGTTGGGCAGGACATGGCCGTCGCGGGTGGCTTCCGGATATTTCCAGGTCGCCTTGCCGGACGCGTCGACGATCTGCGTGAGGCCGCCGAGCATCAGGAAGGAGCGGCCGGCAGGTTGGTCGGCGGCGGTGAGCGCGAGGGTCGCTCCGAGCAGGCAGACGAGGGCGCGGATCATCTGATTTCCTGGTAGTCGGAGGTGAGGGTCAGCTGGTCGGCGTAAGCATTGATGTACCAGGCCGTGGTGCCGGCAGGCAGGGGGGCGCTGACGGTGGCGCCACCGCCGCCGCTCGCGGCCGCCGCGGGCGTCTCCACCCATTTGCGCGTGCCGGTGAAGCCCTGGTCGGTCGTCGAGACGAGCACGGCGCGCGTGATCGGCTTCGTGGAATGGAAGACGGCGACGGCCGTGCCGTCCTTGACGGTCGCGGAAGGCGAGCTGCCCCAGGGCTTGCCGGTCGCGACGACGCTCTTCGCGAAGGCGTAGCTGTCAGGCGGGTTCCAGCCGGCGGGGTGGCTGTGGCCCATCTTCGTGATGAGCGAGACCATGCGCGGTCCCGGGGCCTTGCGGTAGTGTTCGGCCTGGCAGCCGAGCGGGAAGTGGGCGTCCTGCGGCCAG
>CAZXSI010000078.1:0-6006 GCA_964643215.1 uncultured Klebsiella sp.
AGCAGGTGCTCGAGCTCGAGGCCGCACACGCGCGAGGCGTCGCCGACCTTCACGTAGAAGTAGTCGTGGTTCTCGTTGTACGCGTTGACGATGCGGACGCGGAAGGGCTGCGAGTTGCCGAAGGAGCAGAAGTCGACGCGGTCGACGTACACGTGGCTGAACACCTTCATGCCGCCTTCGCCGCGGAGCAGGGCGTAGGTCTCGAGGAGGCCTTGCGAGAGGCGGCCCATGACCTCGGGGGGGTACGCGACGGTCTCCCAGAGCGTGTCCTTGCCGCGCTCGAGCAAGGGCATCGCGGCGGTGAAGTCGCGGAGCTCGGCGTACGTGACGGGCAAAGGGACCTCGCGGCCTTCGCGCGAGAGATAGGCGCGCAGCTCGGCGCCGATCGGATAGGCCGGCTTGCGGTTGGTCCGCTTGAATTCGGCTTCGGCTCCGGCGGCGTCCATCGTCAGTCGAGGTTCGGCCGGTCGCGCGTCTCTTCCACGATCACCTCCAGGGGCCGGCCGGGATGGCATTCCGCCCGGTAGGCGATGAAGCCGCGGCGGTGCTCGTCGTAGACCGGCCAGAGCAAGGTGCGGTCGGTCTCCGGGACGGCGGTCCGCGCGAGCTCCTCGCGCGTGAAGAAACCGAACTTACCTTCGTCGATCGCGGGCGGGAGACCCGCGAGCGGCTTGCGGCAGTCGAAGAGGAACATCAGCCAGTGCGACTGGCCTTCGTAGCCTTTTTCGGAGATCATGCCGAAGAGGTGGAGGTCCGTCGTCGCGACCTGCGCGCCGGTCTCTTCCGCGGTCTCCCGGACGGCGCATTCGAAAGGCGATTCGCCCGTGGCCATCTCGAGCTTGCCGCCGATGGGGCTCCAGCAGCCCAGGTTGGGGGCCTTGGTGCGCTGGATGAGCAGGAGCCGCCCGGCCTCGTCGTGCATGAAGACGAGGACGCTGATCTTGAAAGGCAGGGGGGCGCCGGCGGACATGGCCTCCACCTTGCGGGCGGGCTCCGGCGGCACAACCCCGGAGTGCGCTTCAGCCGGCCAGGATGGCGTCGATCCGCTTCAGTTCCTCCGAGGCGAACGGCGCGGAATGGGCGGCGGCGACGCATTGCTCGAGCTGGCCCACCTTGCTGGCGCCGATGATCGCCGTGGTCACGCGCTTGTCGCGGAGCACCCACGCCAGGGCCATCGAGGCCAGGGGCTGGCCGCGCTCTTCGGCGACCCGGCCGAGCAGGCGGACCTTCGCCATGCGCCCGGCGTCCACTTGTTCGGCCTTGAGGAACCCGTGCGGCTTCCCGGCCCGGGCATCCGCCGGGATGCCTTGGAGGTAACGGTCGGTGAGCAACCCTTGGGCGAGCGGCGAGAAGACCGCGCAACCGATGCCCTCCTTTTCGACCGTGTCGAGCAGGCCGGCCTCCGGGGTGCGTTCGAACAGGCTGTACTTGGGCTGGTGGACGACGCACGGCGTGCCGAGGTCGCGCAGGATCGCGCAGGCCCGGGCGGTGTCGGCCGGGTTGTAATTGGAAATCGCGGCGTAGAGGGCCTTGCCCGAGCGGACGGCCTGGGCGAGGGCGCCCATCGTCTCCTCCAGCGGGGTGTTCGGGTCGCGGCGGTGGCTGTAGAAGATATCGACGTAAGGCAGCCCCATCCGCTTCAGCGACTGGTCCAGCGAGGCCAGCAGGTATTTGCGGGAGCCGAAGTCGCCATGCGGCCCGGGCCACATGGTGTAGCCGGCCTTGGTCGAGAGGATCAGCTCGTCGCGGTAGGCGCCCAGGTCTTCCCGCAGGATGCGGCCGAAGGTCTCTTCCGCCGAGCCCGGAACCGGACCGTAGTTGTTCGCCAGGTCGAAGTGCGTGACGCCGAGGTCGAAGGCCCGGAGCGCGATCGCGCGCGCGTTCGCGAAGTCGTCGACGCTGCCGAAGTTATGCCACAGGCCCAGCGAGACCTTCGGGAGGTGCAGCCCGGACTTGCCGCAGCGGGCTTGGAACGACGGATGGGCATAGCGAGCGGGGTCGGCCTGGTGCATGCGTCCAATCAAGCGGGCATGCGTCTTTTTAGCCAGCGGTAAAAATCCGCCGCGTCCCGCCGTCGGCGGTCGTTTTCTCGCGACCTGCTCACAATCGGCAACGCGCCCCGCCGACTTTGGGCACGCGTGACGAAATCGAGGCACGTTTTCCGCCGCGGCGCCGCGGAAAAACACTTTGGCACGGTCGATGCTTGAAGGGTGTCGCTCCCAAGCACCCTCCAAACACCACCATGAAGACCCACACCAAACTCGCAGCAGCCTTCCTCGCCGCTGCTTCCTCGATGGCCGCCCAGGCCGCCGACGCCCCCGCGGCTTTCACCGCAGCGGGCAACCTGGCCCTCACCAGCGATTATGTCTTCCGCGGCGTATCGCAGACGGCCGGGAAGACGGCGCTGCAGGGCGGCTATGACGTGACCCACGCCTCGGGCCTTTCGGCGGGGCTCTGGGCCTCCAACGTCACCGACGCCCTCGGCGGCCTGGAGATCGACCTCTACGCCAACTACGGCTTCAAGCTCGGCGCCTTCGACGTCTCCGTGGGTTATATCAACTACACCTACAGCACCGCGGCCAACGGCGGGGAAGCCAACATCGGGGTGACGTACGCCGGCCTGACGCTCAAGTATTCCGACGGCGTCTCGGGCGCCTTGGCCGATTATTATTACGAGGCCAACTACAGCTACGACGTCGCCGCCGTGAAGGGATTGAACCTCGGCTTCCATTACGGGCAGACCGAGACGGACGTCTATGATTACGCCGTCGCCGCCAGCTACCCCGTGCTCGGTTTCACCGCGACGGTCTCCTATTCCGAGCTGGAAGGCGGGGACAACATCACGGCGTTCACCCTCAAGAAGGTTTTCTAGTCCTAGTCCGGGTCCTGTTGCTCATAGCACCAAGGGCGCCCTCGGGGAGAGGGCGCCCTTTTCATTTTCCAGCCCCGCGGCTTGCGCCCTTCGGCGCCGGCGGCATCTTCCGCTCCGCATGCCCGAGCTCGCCGAAGTCGAATATTTCCGTCGTCGCTGGCAGCCCGGCGTCGGCCGGAAGGTCGCGAAGGTCTTCCTGAATCCGAAAGCCCGCGTCGGCCGGGGGGTCGATGCCAAGGCGATGGCCAAGGCGCTGACGGGCGCGAAGCTCCTGGAGTCCTTCGCCGCGGCGAAGCAGATGGCGTTCCGATTCTCCGGCGAGGCCTGGATCGGCGTGCACCTCGGGATGACCGGCCGCCTCGAAGCGGGCGACGCGCATCGCGCGCCGACCCCGTACGACCATTTCAAGCTGACGATGACCGGCGGCAAGGAGCTCGTCTTCGTCGATCCCCGGCAGTTCGGCCGCATCCAGTTCTGGCGAGGCGCGGGCGTCCCGCCGTGGTGGGCGAAGATCCCGCCCGCGATCCTTTCGCCGGAGTTCACCGTCGGGGTCGTCGAGGTCTTCCTGCGTCGGCGCGCCCGCACGGCGATCAAACCCGTGCTCCTGATGCAGGAACGTTTTCCCGGCATCGGGAATTGGATGGCCGACGAGGTGCTCTGGCGCGCGGGCTTCCATCCGCAGGCCAAGGCCGGAGCGTTCGGCCCGAAGTCGGTCCGCAAGCTGCACGCGACGCTCCGCGAGGTCTGCGCGGAGGCGATGGAGGTCATCGGCAAGGATTGGTCCGACCCGCCCGACACCTGGCTCTTCAACCATCGTTGGAAAGACGGCGGCCGCTGTCCGCGTTCCAGGCGTCCGTTGGTCCGTGAAGACGTCGGCGGCCGTACGACGTGCTGGTCGCCCGTGCGCCAGGTCCTCGGCGCCGAACGCCGTTGACCTTCCGCGCGCCCGCGCGAATTTGAGACCATGCGCGTCACCGGCGGCATCGCCCGAGGTATCCAGCTCCGCGTCCCCGCGCAGGGCGGCGTGCGTCCGGCCACGGATTACATCCGCGAGGCGGTCTTCAATTCGCTCGCGGCGTTCGTCCCCGGCACCGCGGTGCTCGACCTCTTCGCCGGCACCGGCGCCTACGGCCTCGAATCCCTGAGCCGCGGCGCCTTGCGCGCGACCTGCGTCGACCAGCGCATCGGCGCCGAGCTCGCGGCCAACGCGGCCGCGGTCGCGAAGTCGATGGGCCTCGCCGAACTTCCTTTCACGAAGATCACCGGCGACGCGACCAAGCCCGGCGTGGCCGAAGGCCGCTTCGACCTGGTGTTCGCGGATCCGCCGTGGGAGCTCTGGCAGACCAAGGGCGCGGAGATCGCGGCGACGGCGGTGAGCTACGCCGAGGAGGGCGCGCACGTGCGCGTGATCCTCGAAGCCCCCGGCGGTTTCGAAGTCCCGGTGCCCGCCGGCTGGAAGCTGCGCAAGGTGATCGGCAAAGGCAAAGGCCAGCCGGCCGCCTCGGTGCTCGTCCGTCAGGCCGCGGAGTGATCAGCCGCCGACGGGCCGGTGCTTCTCCCAGACGCGCAGCTGCGCGAGCATGAGCGCGCCGCCGACGAGCGCCGCGGCTTCGACGCGCAGGATGCGGTCGCCGAGATGCGCGAAGCCGAAGCCGGCCGCGCGCAGCGTCGCGCGTTCCGCCTCCGCGAAGCCGCGTTCGGGACCGATCGCGAGCACCGCGGCGTTCGCCGGGGCGGGAATCTCCGGCGTGCCGGTCGCCTCATAAGGGTCGAGCGCGAGCTTCCACGCCGAGGCGTCGACGAGCGCGAGCGCGGCGAGGAGCGAGGGGACGCGCGTCACCTCGGGCACGAGCGTCGAGCAGGCCTGCTCGGTCCCCTTGAGGACGGGCTCCCGCCATTCGCCGTCTTTCCAGAGCGAGCTGGTGAGGTAGCCCGGATCGCCTTTGGCGGCTTCGAAGAAGACGATCCGCGCGGCGCCCAGGCTCGCGAGGTCGTGCAGGATCTTCTTCGCGGTCTGCGGACGCGGGAGCCCGACGAGGACGGTCAGCGGCAGCCGCGCCTGCGCGGATTCTTCCCAGACGACCGTGAACGTGAGCTTCGGCGCGAGCGCGCGGATCGTCGCGATGCCGCGGAGGCCGTTCTCGATCCCGACGTGGAACGTGCCGCCGGTCGCGAGCCCGACCGTCTCGCGCAGGTGGCGGGCGCGCGGATCGTCCGGGGCCAGCCCGGCCTCGGCTTCGTCGGCGGTGATGAGCACCAGGTTCACGTGACCCAAGGTGAGCGGCCGGTCCGGGCTGGCGAGAGGGAAGGGTGCTAACGCTTGCAGGCGAGGTCGCCCCGGTTAACGTCCCCGCATGGACCTTTCGGACTTCCGTAAAGAGTATGCGGCGCACGGCCTCGACCGGCATGAGTTGCGCGATGACCCTTTGGCCCAGTTCAAGGCGTGGTTCGAGCAAGCCAAGGTCGCCGGGGTGATCGAGCCCAACGCCATGGTCCTTTCGACGAACGGGCTGGATGGGTTCCCGTCCTCACGGACCGTCCTGCTCAAGGCGGCGGATGAGCGTGGGTTTTCCTTCTTTACCAATTACGGGAGCAAGAAAGGGGCGGAGATCGCCGCCAACCCCAAGGTCACCCTCCTTTTCCCCTGGTTTGCGCTCGAGCGACAGATTCACATAACTGGTTCTCTGGTAAAGACTTCGGAAGAAGAATCGGTCGCCTATTTTGCCCGTCGGCCTTACGGCAGCCAGCTCGGGGCCCTGGCCTCCGACCAGAGCGATATCATCGCGGACCGAAACGTCCTGGAAGCCCGCCTTGCTGACCTGCGAGCCAAGCATCCGGAGGGGCAGGTCCCTAAGCCTCCCCAATGGGGGGGGTATCGACTGATTCCGACCTCTTTCGAGTTCTGGCAGGGGCGGACCAATCGCCTGCACGACCGCTTCCATTACGCCTTGAAAAAGGGGGTTTGGGAGATCGTGCGCCTATCGCCCTGAGGCGGGCAGGGGATTAGTCCGCCTAATAGGAAGACCTTAGGGTGCTTACTCTGGGCGGGGGGATGCTCGCAGGGTTGACCATCCTGCGGGGAATCGTTCACCAATCGGTTCCCGCGTCTAAATGCGCCCTCTTTTCTTCCTCAG
>CAZXSI010000079.1:0-5851 GCA_964643215.1 uncultured Klebsiella sp.
TACCAGCCGACGACGGTGTCGTTGTCGTGCGTGCCGGTGTAGACGACGCGGTCCGGGGTGATGTTCGCCGGGAAGTGCGGGTTGCCTGCGGGCGGTCCGCCGAAGCCGAACTGCAGCACCGACATGCCCGGGAGGCCGGCGGCCTGGCGCAGGACGTCGACGCCGGGCGAGAGCAGGCCGAGGTCTTCGGCGACGAGCGGGAGGCCGGCCAGCGCCCCGGTGAAGGCGAGTCCCGGCCCGTCGTGCCATTGGCCCTCGCGCGCGTTGGGCGCCCCGGCGGGGACGCTCCAGTAGTCATGGATGCCCCGGAAGTGGTCGATGCGGATCGCGTCGAAGAGCTCGAGGTCGTGATGCACGCGCGCCTTCCACCAGGCGAAGCCGTCCGCGGCGTGACGGTCCCAGGCGTAGAGCGGATTGCCCCAGAGCTGTCCGTCGGCGGCGAAGTAGTCGGGCGGCACGCCGGCCACGGCGACCGGACGGCCCTGCGCGTCGAGCTGGAAGAGCTCGGGGCGCGTCTTGGCGTCGCAGCCGTCGGCGGAGACGTAGATGGGTTCGTCGCCGAAGAAGCGGACGCCTTTGCCGCGCGCGTACTCGCGGAGCGCGCGCCATTGTTCGGCGAAGAGGAACTGCAGCACCTCCGCTTCGGCGACCAGCTCGGCGGGGGCCTCGTCGATCGTCCACTGGTCCGGCGCGGTGAAGCCGTTGACCTCGCGCCGCGCGGAGAAGCGGCACCAGGCGTCGAGCCACCCGGACTGTTTCTCGCGGAAGCGCCTGAAGGCGGCGTTCTGTCGCAGGATCGCCGCGCCGCGGCGGGCGGCCAGCTGGAGGGCGGGACGCAGCTGGTTCCAGAGGCGGCCGTAATCGGTCCGCCCGTCGCTGCCGCGGCGCAGGGAGGCGATCTCCTCGGGCGTCAGCAGCTTGCGGGCGCCGAGGTCCGCGAGGTCGAGGAGGTAGGGGTTCCCGGCGAAGACGGACAGGGCTTGGTAAGGCGAATCGCCATAGCCGGTCGGGCCGAGCGGGCAGACCTGCCACCACGAGAAGCCGGCCGAGGCGAGGATGTCCACGAAGCGCCGGGCCTCCGCGCCTAATGAACCGACGGGTCCGTCTCCGGGCAGGGCGGTCGGATGGAGCAGCACGCCGGCGCTGCGCCGCGGGAACGCCTCGCAGGCATAGGGCGGGAGGTCGGTCGCCTGGGCGCCGCGGGGGGCGTTCATCTCAGCGGACCTGGACGTAATGCTTCGCGCGGAGTTCATCGAGCCAGGCCTTGATGGCGATTTTCATGCCAATCTGCCGGACCTTGCTCTCGATTTCCGCGACGACCTCGGGGTCGTTGACGTCGGCGTAGCCCTTGGGGCGGGTGGCCTCAGGGCTGACGATGATGTAGATGGGCGCGGCGCCGACGTCGAACTTGAGCGGGTCGGAGATCTCGCCCGGCTTGAGGGTCTTCAGCTTGGCGGTGACGACCTCGTTCAGGTCGTCGAGCTGGCGCCAGCCGGCGTCGCCGCCTTTGCGCGCGAAGTCGTCCGTGCTGACGCGGGCGGCCACGTCGGCGAAGGTCGGCGCGCCGGTCAGCGGCTTGCCGGCGACCTTGAAGCGCTCGAGGGTCGCGGCGATCTTCTCCGGATGGCGGAGGGCGTCGGTCCAGGCGGCCGCGCGCGCGGCGGTCTCCTCGGGCTTCTCGGCGGCGCCCTGCGTGATGGTGATCTGGCGGAGCTTGATCTGCTCCTTGCGGGCGAAGTCGGCCTTGTTCTTCTCGTAGTACTCGAGGATCTTGCCGGGGCTGACGTCCCAGGCGGCGCGGCGGATCTGCCCGACCATGTATTCGAAGATGATGCGGTCCTCGATCGTCTTGCGGTAGGCGAGCGGGGTGGTGCCGGCGGCCCGCAACGAGGCGACGAAGCGGTTGCGGTCGCCGCCGAAGTCGCGGCGGATGGTCTCCTCGATGTCGGCGTCGATGTAGGAGGCGGGCAGGCGGGCGGAGCTGCCGCGGAACTCGGAGATGACGAGCTGGCGTTCGGCGATGGCGTTCAGGGTCTCCTCGGCGGCGGCGGCGATCGCCTTCTCGAACTCGGCGTCGGTCCGCGTCCCGGCGCGGATCTGTCCGACGATCGGGTCGATCTGCCGGCGGATGTCGGAGGTGGTGATGCCGTTGCCGTTCGCGTCCGCGGCGATGCGGTCGACGTGCATCTCGGACCAGCGTTTGGCGGCGGCCTCCTCCGGCGTCGGCTGCCTGAGCTGGGCTTCCGCGGCGACCGCGGTCAGGAGGAGCAGGCAGGAGAGCGGGAGGGATTTCATCGGGCGGTGGGAGCGGGCAGCCGTGAGAGGAAGCCTCGGATTTCCTTCAGTTTCCGCAGGGGGTCTCGCACGGTCAAGCGGGGAAACCGATTGCCGACCAGAATCGGTTCGGGCGCGCGGCCGGCCGCCGCGGAGAGGCAACGGATGACGGCGCCGTCGGTCGTCACGGAAACGACGCTTTTCTCCTCCGCCAGGCACCGGATCTCGGCCAGGCTCAGCAGGGCCTCCGCCTCCGGAGGGAGCTTGCCGTACCGGTCCCGGAGCGAGGACCGCAGCTCGGCGACCTCGGCGGCGTCCAGCGCCAGGGCGATCCGCCGGAAGGCCTCGATGCGCAGGCGGGTCTCGGGAATCCAGTCGGAGGGCAGGGTGGCGGTCAGCAACGGGACCTCGCCGTCGCTGCTGTTGGCCTGTTCCGTGCCGAGGGCGGCCTGGGTATGGTCGATGAAGTCGAGCTGCACCTCGCAGCGGTCGATGACCGCGCCCTTGTCGCCGCGGAGCTTGGCGACGCTGCGGCGCAGGAGCTGGCAGTAGAGGTCGAAGCCGACGGTGGCGACGTGCCCGCTCTGCGCGGCCCCGAGGATGTTGCCGGCGCCGCGCAGCTCGAGGTCGCGCATGGCGATGCGGAAGCCGGCGCCGAGCTGGTTGTACTGCCGGATGGCGGAAAGACGCCGGTGCGCCGTGCCGACCAGCGCGGCGTGGCGGTGCAGGAAGAGGTAGGCGTAGGCCTGGCGGTTGAAGCGGCCGACGCGGCCGCGCAGCTGGTAGAGCTGCGCGAGCCCGAAGCGATCGGCGCCCTCGATGATCAGCGTGTTGCAGTTCGGGATGTCGAGGCCGGTCTCGATGATGGTCGTGCACACGAGGACGTCGTATTCGCCGGCGACGAACGCCGCCATGACCTCCTCGAGCTGGCCGGCCGGCATCTGGCCGTGGCCGAGGACGATGCGCGCCTTCGGCAGCAGCGCGGCGAGGCGTTCCGCGACGGCCTGGATGGTCTCGACGCGGTTGTGCAGGTAGAAGACCTGGCCGCCGCGGGCGAGCTCGGCCTTCACGGCGTCGCGCACGAGCTTCTCGTCGTAGCTGCGCACGATGGTGCGGATCGGCAGGCGTTCGCGCGGCGGCGTCTCGATGACGCTGAGGTCGCGGGCGCCGACGAGCGCGAGGTAGAGCGTCCGCGGGATCGGCGTGGCGCTCATGGCGAGGACGTCGACCTCGGTGCGCAGCTGCTTGAGGCGCTCCTTGTGCCGCACGCCGAAGCGATGCTCTTCGTCGATGATGACGAGGCCGAGGCGGCCGAAGCGGGTGCCGTCCGAAAGCAAGGCATGCGTGCCGACGACGATGTCGACGGTGCCGGCCTCGGCCCGCGCCCGGACGTCGGCCTTCTGCCTGGCGGTGCGGTAGCCGCTCAGGAGCTCGACGGAGACGGGCCAGCGGGCGAGGCGCTCCTTGAAGCTTTCGAAGTGCTGTTGCGCGAGGACGGTCGTGGGCGCGAGGATCGCCACCTGGCGTCCGCCGAGCACGCATTTGAACGCGGCGCGGAGGGCGACCTCGGTCTTGCCGAAGCCGACGTCGCCGCTGATGAGCCGGTCCATCGGGGCGGGGCGCTCCATGTCGGCCTTCACGTCGACGATCGCCCGCGTCTGGTCCGGGGTCTCGCGATGCGGGAAGGAGCGTTCGAACTCGCCCATCCAGGCGTTGTCCGCGTCCTTGGGGTGCGCGATGCCCGGCTGGGTCGAGCGCGCGGCCTGCATGGCCAGCAGCTGGGCCGCGAGGTCGGCGGTGGCCTTCTCGGCGGCCTTGCGCGACTTCTCCCAGCCGCCTCCGCCGAGCTTGGAGAGCTTCGGGTGGGCGCGACCGAGGCCGATGTAGCGGGTGAGGAGGTGCGACTCCCGGACCGGAAGGTGCAGCATCGACTTCTCGGCGAACTCCAGGCCGATGAAGTCTTCGGTGCGTCCGTTGTGCTCGTGGGCCTTGATCCCGCGGAAGAGGCAGACGCCTTGCGTGGCGTGCACGAGCGCGTCCCCGTCGGCGAGCTCGCCGAAGTCGAGCGCCCGGCCGACCGCGGCGCGGACGGCGGTCCGGCGGCGGGGCAGGACGGCGAGCGGGCGCCTCCGCCGGCCGAAGAGCTCGCGCTCGGTGAGCAGGAGCAGGCCGTCCTTGAGGAGTCCCGGCAGCTTGCCGGGAGCGATGACCACGCCGCCGCCGAAGCGGCCGGGCAGCACGCGCGGGGCGAAGCCGCGGATCTTGGCCGCGGCGACGTCGGCGTTCAGCCGGTCGACCGAGCCGTCGGTGTCGCCCGCGAGCAGGCAAGGGCGGCCGTCCTTGGCCAGCGAGGCGGCGGCGCGGAGCAGGGCGGGGCGCGTCTCGGAACTGTCGGTGGCCGAACCGATCAGGAGTGATTCCGCCGGCGCGCACTCGAGCGCTTGCGCGGCGTAACCGGGCGGAGCGTCGTCGGTCTCCTCGAGGATGAGCTCGTCGACCTGGGCCGCGTGCAGTTCGGCGCAGAGGATGTCGTCGTGGCAGCGGTCCACCGAGACGATGAGGGCGTCGGCCGGCAGGTGGCGGAAGAACGGCGCCTCCGGGGAGGAGCCGGAATCGTCGCGCGGCGCGCAGATCACGAGGCCGTCGACTTCGCCCTCGCTGCGCTGCGTCGCGGGGTCGAACGGGCGGAGCGATTCGACCGTGTCGCCGAAGAGGTCGATGCGCACGGGCATCTGCGCGTTGAGCGGGTAGACGTCGAGGATACCGCCGCGCAGCGCGTATTCGCCCGGCTGCTCGCAGAGGGCCTCGTGGGCGTAGCCGAAGTCTTCGGCGAGCCGCCGGGCGAAGTCCCGCAGGGCGAGCTTCTCGCCTTTGCGCACGACCAGCTCGGCCTTGGCGGTGGCTTCGGGGGCGGGCGAGCGACGGGCGAGCGAGCCCGGCGTGCAGGCGATGAGCAGCGGCCGCCTGGCGTCATGGTTGCCGTGGCGCAGGAGCGAGAGCACTCCCAGGAGGTCGCAGTCGGCCTCGAAGGCCGGCACGGCGGCGTCGGCTTCGGTCAGCGTGCGCGCGACCGGCTGCGCGTCGTTCAGCAACGCCAGCAGCTGGGCCGTCTCTTCCGCGAAGGTCTCCGCCGCGCCGAGGTTGGACGCCAGGAAGACGATGACGCCGCGCTCGGCGCCTTCCGAGCAGGCGCAGGCGGCCCAGGCGTGCGGGGGCACGCCGGTCAGGGCACGGCGTGGCTGAGCGGGCATGGGGCTATCGAGGCGGGAAGCCCCGATGCGTCAAACCCAACCCCTCACTTGAGGACGGCTTCGGCGATTTCATCCCAGAGCTCGTCGATCTGGGAGGGTTTCTTCACGGGGCGACCGGCTTCGAGGAACCAGTAGCGCGCGTTGCCGAGGTCGCCTTCGATGAGGTGCAGCAGGGCGTGGATCCACGAGCCGGTGGGCGTCTCGATGTCCTGCGCGATGTCGTGCGCGGCCTCCCAGTCACCCTTCTTCGTGAACCAGAGGGCCTTCGCCTCCGGCGACAGCGAGGCCGGTGGCTGCGGAGCGGTCTCGGCCGAGGCCTTCAGTTG
>CAZXSI010000080.1:0-2287 GCA_964643215.1 uncultured Klebsiella sp.
CGCAGCGACGACGGCAACGTCTGGGTCGGCGGTTTCTCCGTGCGCATGAACAGCGACGGCACCAACGCGCGCATCGTCGGCCACAACTATCGCAATTCCTACGAGCAGTCCGTCAACTCCCTCGGCGACATGTACCAAAGCGACAACGACGATCCGCCCGCCTGCCGCGTCTCCCTGGTCATGGAAGGCGGCAACGCCGGCTTCGCTTCCGCCGACGGCCAGCGTTCCTGGGGCGCCGACAAGCGTCCGGGACAGGAAACCCCGGTCGCCGAATGGCGTCAGGACGACCCGGGCACCATGCCCGCGGGCGATGTCTACGGCGGCGGTTCCCCGACGGGCGTGGCCTTCTATGAGAACGGCGCCCTCGATGCGAAATGGAACGGCCTCCTGCTGGCCTGCGAAGCCGGCAAGAACGTCGTCTTCGGTTATCTTCCCAAGCCCGACGGCGCCGGCATGAAGCTCGAGCGGTTTGATTTCCTCACTTCCAACAAGGAGAAGGAATGGGCCGGCTCCGACTTCCTCGGCGGCAAGGCCACCGGGGTCTTGAAGACCAAGTTCCGTCCGTCCGACGTCTGCGTCGGTCCCGACGGCGCGCTCTACGTCGCCGACTGGTTCGACCCCGGCGTGGGCGGTCACGGCACCCGCGACAACAGCCTCTCCGGGACGATCTACCGCATCGCGCCCAAGGGCTTCAAGTCCGTCGTCCCGAAGATCGACCTCACCACCGTCGCCGGCCAGATCGCCGCGCTCCGCAGTCCGTCGCCGAACGTCCGCGCCGGCGGCTTCAATCGCCTCAAGGCCGCCGGCGACAAGGTCGTCGACGACGTCGCGGCCCTCTTGTCCGACGCCAATCCGTACGTCGCCTCCCGCGCCGTCTGGCTGCTCGCGCAGCTCGGCGACAAGGGCGTGGCGCTCGCCCGCAAGGAGCTGGGTTCCGCCGACGACACCCGTCGCCTCGTGGCGTTCCGCGCCTTGCGCGCCGCCGACCGCGATGTCTTCGCCCTCTGCGAATCGATGGCCAAGGACAAGTCTCCGGCCGTCCGCCGCGAGGTCGCCATCGCGCTCCGCGATTTCAAGACCCCGGACGCCGTCGCCCTCCTCGTGACGCTCGCCCAGCAGTTCGATGGCCAGGATCGAGCCTATCTCGAAGCCATCGGCCTCGCGGCGACCGACCGCGAAGCGCTCGTCCACGCCGCCATCGCCAAGGTCATGGCCAAGCCCGCCCTTGAGTGGACTCCGGCTTACGCCTGGCTCACCTGGCGTCTCCACCCGGCCGCCGCCGTGCGCGACGTCCGCGCCCGCCTGCTCTCCGGCAAGCTGAGCGAGACCGAGCTCAAGCGCGAGCTCACCACGCTCGCCTTCACGCGCAGCGCCGAAGCCGCGGGCACGATGGTGGAGCTTTCGCTGGACAAGCGGTTCGCCCAGGCGGATCTCGCCAAGTGGTGGGTCGGCAACCGCAAGGCCAGCCTCTGGAAGGCGTTCGACGTCGACGCGATCGTGAAGGCCCGCGGCGGCGACGCCGCGACGGCGAAGCTCGTCGGCAGCGACCTGCCGCCGGAGATGCCGGGCGCCAAGGCGCTCGCGCCCGTCGAGGCCATCGCCGCGCTCAAGGGCGATGCCGCCAACGGCAAGGCCGCCTCGGCGGTCTGCCAGGCCTGTCATAAGTTCGACGGCAAGGGCATCGACTTCGGCCCGGACCTGACGACCTACGCCAAGCAGCAGTCGCTCGAATCGCTGATCCTCAACATCGCCCAGCCCTCGAACAACATCTCGCACGGTTTCGAAGGCACGCGCGTGGTGCTCGATGACGGCATGGTCATCACCGGCATGGTGCTGTCCTCCGGTGATCCGCTCATGGTGAAGTCCATGGGCGGTCTCGTGCAGTCGATCCCGCGGAACCGCATCAAGGAAGAGAAGCATCTCGACCGTTCGCTCATGTTCACCCCGGCCCAGATGGGGCTGACGGAGCAAGGCGTCGCCGACATCGCCGCCTACCTCAGGAGTCTCTGATAACAGGGCCAGGGCCAGGGCTAGTTGAAATCGGGTCGGGGTCCGGCGTGGCCCCGGCCCTTTTTTTGGCGGAAATATCTAGCCCAAGCCATAGGCATGACCCTATGTATTCCCCCATGCGCTCGCCCCTCGTCGCCTTGTTCCTTTCGGTCGGCCTGCTCTTCGGTCAGGCCAAGAAGCCCGCGAAGAAGCCCGCCGTCGCCGCGCCGGTCGCGGAGGCGCCGGGCCAGTGGATCCTCGGGACCGTCGGCGTCGGCAAGCAGAAGGATGGCTCGAT
>CAZXSI010000080.1:2387-5689 GCA_964643215.1 uncultured Klebsiella sp.
GCTGCTGAAGGCCACCAAGACCCTCTGGCCGGAGACGGTCGAGACTGCGGGCAAGCTCTCGGAGAAGGCCGGCGAGCCCTATGTCGTGGACGATGTGAAGCTTCCGGTGGCCAATCCTTGGAAGGCTCCGATGTTCACCTCGGCCTTCGACTTCCTGCCGGACGGCCGCGCGGTCATCAGCACCTTCCACGGCGACGTCTTCATCGCCTCGGGCATCGACGAGAAGCTCGAAAAGGTCACCTGGCGTCGCTTCGCCGCCGGCCTCTACCACGCGCTGGGCCTCAAGGTCGTGAACGGCGAGATCTACGTCACCTGCCGCGACGGCGTCTGGAAGCTGCGCGACACCGACGGCGACGGCGAATGCGACACCTACGAGGCCTTCAATTTCGACCTCATGGTCACCAAGAGCTTCCATGAGTTCACCTTCGACCTGCAGACGGACGCCGCCGGCAATTTCTACGTCATCAAGGCCGGACCGGTGCGCAAAGGCGGCCGCGGCTTCGATGAGATCTGCGACCATCACGGGGCCTTGCTGCGGATCTCCCCCGACGGCAAGAAGAGCGAGGTCATCGCGACCGGTTTCCGGGCGCCGAACGGCATCGGCATCAGTCCGGCAGGCCAGCTGACCACGGGCGACAACGAAGGGACCTGGACGCCGATGTGCCGCCTCAACTGGGTGAAGGCCGGCGGCTTCTACGGCGTGGTCGACCTCGCGCATCGCGCCGCTCCTCCGGCCGACTACGACCGCCCCCTCTGCTGGTTCCCCAAGGAGGTGGACAACTCCAGCGGCGGCCAGGTCTGGGTGACCTCGGACAAGTTCGGTCCGTGGAAGGACCGGTTGCTCCATCTCAGCTACGGCACGTGCTCGCTCTTCGGCGTCCTGCCGCAGGAAGTGACTTATCACGGTCAGCCGCAGATGCAGGGCGGCGTGGCGCGCTTCAACGTCGACTTCGGCAGCGGCGCCATGCGCGCCCGGTTCAATCCCAAGGATGGCCAGCTGTACGTCACCGGCCTGCGGGGCTGGCAGACCACCGCGACGCAGAACGGCTGCTTCCAGCGCGTCCGCTACACCGGCGCCGCGACCCGCATGCCCCTCGGCCTCGCCGCTTCCAAGAAGGGCATCAAGCTCGACTTCACCTGTGAGCTCGACGCCCAGGCCGCGGCCGACGCCGGCAATTGGAACATCGAGGTCTGGAACTACGTCTGGTCCTCCGCCTACGGCTCGCCGGATGTCTCCACGCTCGAGACCAAGGTCGTGGCGACCGAGTTGGGCAACGACGGCAAGCTGCAGTTCAGCAAATCCCAGATGGCCGAACGGAAGCACGACCCGCTGACGGTGAAATCCGCCGTCGTGTCGGCCGACCGCCGTTCCGTCTTCCTGGAGATCCCCGAACTCCGTCCCGCCATGCAGATGCAGCTCAAGTACGAGATCAAGTCGGCGGACGGCCGCGAACTGCGCGGCCAGGTGATCAACACCATCCACGCGCTGGCCGAGTAAGCCCCCGCCTCAGCTCCGGAAGCGCATGATCCGTCGGTATTCCGCCGGCGTCATGTTCTCCGTGCGACGGAACGCCGCGAAGAACGAATTCAGGTTGGGGTAGCCGCACCGATGGGAGATCGCCTCGATCTTCTCGGTGGAGCCGGCGAGCAGCCGTTTGGCCGAGTCGATGCGGACCGTGCGCAGGCGGTCCCCCGGCGTGCAACCGACATGCTTCACGAACGCCTGGCGCAGGCCTCGCTCGGACATGTGGGCGATGGTGGCGAGTTCCTTGACGCCGAGAGGGCCGGCGAAGTGGTCGGTGATATGGTGGAGGGCGCGGATGACGCCTTCGTGGCCGGTGGCCAGGATGTCGCTGCTCATCCGGGTGATGACCCCGGCGGGCTGGATGCGGATCGGCTCGATCGGGGCGGTCTCGCCGCGCATGAGCCGGTCGAGCAGTTCCGCCCCACGGTAGCCTTGTTCCTCGAGGTTCGTGTCGACGCCGGAGACGTACTTCTTGATCGCGCCCACCGAGAGCAGGTAATCGTCGATGCCGACGATCGCCACCTGCGTGGGGACGTGCAGCCCGGCTTCCTCGCAGAGTTCGCGCACCTCGACGGCCAGCGTGCCGTTGGCGGCGAAGACCGCCAGCGGCTTGGGCGACTCCTTCAGCCGGTTGATCAGCCATGCGCGACGCCGCTGCCATTCGTCCTGGGCGGTGCCGCGCCGGCCGGCGGGCTGCCAATGGAGCTGTTCGCAAGCGAAGCCGCGCCGACGGAGGGCTTCCGCGAAGGCTTGGCCGCGTTCGACCTGCGACCAGTTCTCGGTGTCGCGGAAGAAGCAGAAGCGCGTCAGGCCGCGTTCGATGAAGTGATCGGCGACCAGTTCCCCGGCCTTGGCGTGGTCCTGCACCACGTGGGCGAACGGGGTATCGCGACGACGTAAGGAGAAATCAACCGTCGGCTTGTCAGCCTTGCGGACGAATTCGGCCAGGTCGTCGCCTGCGCCCAGCCAGGCGAGGATGCCGTCGCCATCCCAGCCCCACGGGATTACTTTCTCGTGGATGATGCTGTGGGAGGCCAGATGCCAGCGGTGCTCCGAGGCGTAGGTGGCGATGCCCTGGAGGAGCCGGTGGTCATACCAGCCGAGCGCGAGGAGGACGTTGCGTGGGCGTTTCATGGCGTCGGCGGCCTGGTCAAAGGAGCCGTGAGCCAGGCTGGCCCTTCGAAAACGGCACCGCAGCGGCCGACGGCGGTAGAGGGGAAGGGCGGGCGGCCATGAGAGGTATCAACCTTTGTTTACTAGGGTGATATGAGGCATCGTAGCCTTCTCACCGTGGGGGGCAATCGCCGATAACTGCGTAATCTATATGAAAATCGGCATAAATTCATGCGCTGACGGCCCTATGGGGCGTTGGGGAAGCGAGCGCTCAGGCGTCCTTGCGGGCGTCGAGGTCCAGCCAACGAGCCAGAGCCTCGGCGTGCTCGGCTTCGGCGGCATGGAGGCGCTTCTGGAGCGAGGCCGCCTGGGCGCCGCCGTCCTTGTAGATCTCGGGATCGCCGAGCTGGACGGTGATCTGGGCCTGTTCGGCTTCGAGCTGCTCGATCTTGGCGGGCAGGGTCTCCAGTTCCTTGCGCTCCTTGTTGTTGAGCTTCGCGCCGGGTTGGGCGGCCGACTTGCTCTGGGCGACGGGTTTGGCGGTCGTGCCGAGGGCGGCGGTGCGTTTGGCCACGGCGATGCGTGCGAGCTCGTTGCGCCAGTCGGTGTAACCGCCGGCGTGTTCGGTGACGACGCCGTCGCCTTCGAAGACGAGGGTGCTCGT
>CAZXSI010000081.1:0-5684 GCA_964643215.1 uncultured Klebsiella sp.
GTGCCGGCGGCGAAGCGCAGCGAAGAGGAGCAGAAATAGACCACGCCGGCCTTCTTCGCGGCTTCCTGGATGCGGATGACGTCCGCCAGCGAGCCCGCGATCGGCTTGTCGATGAAGACCGTCTTGCCGGCCTTCAGCACCGGCAGAACCTGCTCGAGGTGCACGCGACCGTCGTTGGACTCCAGCATCACGAAGTCGACCTGGGCGCAGAGCTGCTCGATCGAGTCGACGATCTCGACCCCCATGCCCTTGAGCTTCTCGGTATATTCCGGGACGCGCGAGGTGCTCTCCGGGATGTCCTTGCTGCCTTGGGCGAAGGCGTGCGTCACGCGGAAGCCGGCGTACTTCGGGGCGTCGGCGGGATTCTTCGGACCCTTGTTGAACACCGTCGTGAAGGCCACCACGTGCGACGTGTCGAGGCCGATGATGCCGATCTTCTTCGGGGCCACTTCGGCGAGGAGCGACGTGACGAACAGGGCCGCGACGGCGACCAGACGGGCGAGCTTGGGGAGGAGCATGCCTCTTTGTTAATCCGTGGCCGCAGGCTGACAAGCCCGCGGGACCGCGGTTAATGCGGACCTTCGAGCAATTGCCAGACCCGCCACGCCATCAGCAGCCCGAGCGAAAGCCAGAGCACGCCCGTCACGCGATCCACGCGGCGGATCGTCGCCGCGTCCTTGAGCCGGACGCGCAGGCGATCGCCGACGAAGGCGTAGAAGCTCATCACCGAGATCTCCGAGCCCAAGGTGCAAAGAAGGAAGACTCCGGTGGTGGACCAGGCGAAGCGGTCCGACGGCACGTTCGCCGCCTGGATGATGACGATCATCCACGGGATCGTCTTCGGGTTCGAGAAGTTGACCCAGGCGCCGCGCAGGAAGAGCCGCGCCGCGCCGCCTTCGAGGCCGGCGGACTCCGGCAGGCTCGAGCGCGGGCGGGCGAGATGGCCGACGCCGAGGTAGAGGAAGTAAGCCATGCCCGAGACGGCCACGGCCGTGAGCGCATGCGGCACATGCCGTGCCAACCAGAGCGTGCCGAACAGCGACAGGAACAGGTGCGGCGTCTCGCCGACCGCGAGGCCGAGCGTATGCCAGAAAGCGCGGCGTTTCCCGTAGCGGAGCGACGTCTCGATCGTCGACAGCGCCGCGGGCCCGGGCGAGAGGCTCGCGGTCAGGCAGGAGACGATGAGCAACCCGACGTTCATCCGCGCTCAGCGGAGGGACTGCTTCCAGCGGGCGAGCTCGCGGGCGACGGCCTTGGGGCCGGGCATGCCCGTGTTCTCGCGCGCGGCGAAACCGCGCTTGAGGCTGAAGACTTCGCGCCAGCCCTTCGTGAACGCCTGGTCGGCGGTCAGCGCGGCGGCATCGGAGACCTGGTCGAGCGGCACGCCGGACTTCTCGGCCAGCGCCACGAGGCGGCCGACCGCGTGGTGGGCGTGGCGGAACGGCATGCCCTTGCGGACGAGCCAGTCGGCGAGGTCGGTGGCGAGGAGCGCCGGGTCCGAGGCGGCGGCGAGGCAGCGCGCCTTGTGGAACTTCGTGCCTGCGAGCGTGGCGTCGGCGACGGCGACGGCCAGGATGAGCTGGTCGGCGGCGTCGAAGAGCGGCGGCTTGTCGTCCTGCAGGTCGCGGTTGTACGTGAGCGGCAGGCCCTTGGTGAGCGAGAGCAGGTGCGTGAGCGAGGCCTGGAAGCGGGCGGCCTTGCCGCGGAGGAGCTCCATCGAATCCGGGTTGCGCTTCTGCGGCATCAGCGAGGAGCCCGTCGAGAACTCGTCGGGCAGGCGCGCGAAGCCGAACTCCGCGGAGGACCAGAGGACCATGTCCTCGGCCAGGCGGGAGAGGTGGACGCCGCAGAGGGCGGCGGCGAAGCAGAACTCCGTGGCCGGATCGCGGTCGGCGACGGCGTCCATCGAGTTGCGGGTGACCTGCGGGCGGCCCTTCGCGTCGACGAAGCCGAGCAGCTTCGCCGTCACTTCGCGGCGGATCGGGAGGGTCGTGCCGGCGATGGCGCCGGAGCCGAGCGGGCACCAGTTGGCCGAGGCCTTGGCGGCGGCGAGGCGCGCGCGGTCGCGGCCGAACATCTCGGCGTAGGCGAGCAGGTGGTGGGCGACGGAGACCGGCTGGGCGCGCTGCAGGTGCGTGTAGCCCGGCAGGATCACGTCGGCGTTGGCCGCGGCGAGCTTCACCAGGGTCCTGAGCAAGGAGACGAGGGCCGCGTCGGCGGCGTCGCACTGGTCCTTGATCCAGAGACGCACGTCGGTGGCGACCTGGTCGTTGCGCGAGCGGGCCGTGTGCAGCTTGGCGGCGGCCGGGACGCGCTTCGTGAGCGCGCTTTCGATGTTCATGTGCACGTCCTCGAGGTCGCGGCGCCACCGGAACTTGCCGGCGGCGATCTCCTTGGCGATCGCGTCGAGGCCGCGGAGGATGGCGTCACGCTCCTTCTTCGTCAGGATGCCGGCCTGGGCGAGCATCGTGGCATGGGCCTTCGAGCCCCGGATGTCCTGGGCCCAGAGGCGATGGTCGAACGAGACCGACTCGCCGAAACGCAGCATCAGTTCGGCTGGACCGGCGCTGAACCGGCCGCCCCAGGTGGCCTGGGCTTTCTTCCGTGCGGACATGACCAAGGAATGCCCCCGGAAAGGCGGGCAGGCAAGCAAGGACGCTCAGCGGCTGGCCTGGGCAGGCGGCGGCGTCGCGGGCTTGGCCGGCGTGGCCATGTTGCGGGCGCCGTCGACGCGGATCACGATCTCGCCGGGCTCGGCGACGCCCATGCGTTCGCGGGCCTGGTCACGGACGAATTCCGGGTCGCGACCGAAGCGGTCGACGTAGCGGTCGGTCTGCGCGCGCGTGCGCTCAAGGGCGGCGTAAGCCTCCTCCTTCTTCTTCTCGTTGGCGCGCAGGCCGGCGAGACGCTCGGTCTCGTCGCCATAGGTCGACCACGTGAAGGCGAGCACCGTGCAGAAAAGGATGAACGAGGCCCAGAGAAACAGCTTCTCCGTCTGAGGATTGCGGGACGTGGGCTCTCTTTCCATGACGACCGGGCGAGTGAAAGCGGAAATCTGATACGGGGCGAGGAGAAAACGGCCGGCCTACTTCGCCGCCTGCTGGGCGGCCGCCGCCAGGGAGCCGCTGAACTCCATGAAGCCCCAGACGATGACGCCCGTGACGGCGACGTAGAGCCAGACGGGGAAGACCCAGCGGACGAGCCGCTTGTGCTCCTCGAGCCGGCCCTGCTTGGCCAGCCAGACCGCCCGGATGATGAAAGGCGTGACGACGATCGCCAGGAGGATGTGCGGGAACAGGATGAAGTAATAGAGCAGCTTGTCCCAGGTGAGGCCGACCTCGGGGCGGTAGAGGATGTTGGTCTTACCTAGGGCGACCCAAAGGTGGACCTTGGAGGCCAGGTAGAGCGCGAGGAAGAGGGCCGAGGTGAGGACGGCCGCGCCCATCGCCTTGCCATGGCCGGCCCGGTCGCCGGCCTTGATCCTGACGTAACCGACCAGCAGGAAGACCGTCGCGAGGGCGTTCATGCCGGCGACGGAGCGGGAAAGGAGTTCGGTGGTGGAGGCCATGGGGCCGAAGAGAACCACTTTCGCGGGAAAAGCCAACCTCAGGCCGCCCTTAACCTTCACTTAAGCCGAAAACTGGTATCATTTATCCCACCCCATGAAACCGACCTTCTGCCTGCTCCTCGCCGCCGCCTGCCTGGCGGCCGCCGACACCCCCAAGGGACCGCCCTTGAAGGAAGCCGACGCCAACCCGCCCGGCCAGAACAAGGTGACCATCACCGTGAAGGGGGACAAGCGCGTCATCGAATCGAACGGCATCCCGGACCATAAGGTCGCCACCTTCCCCAACCGCGGCAACCCGAACTCGATCGCGGAGCAGAAGTATCGCCTGCAGGTCCCGGCCAACCCTCAGCCCGCGGAAGGCGGGGCGACCGGCCGGATGATGACCGCCTGGGGCGTCGCCCTGAACGGCGTGGTCTTCGATCCGGGCACCGCCGAGGTCTACAACGACGGCGAGCGCAGCAACCCGTGGAAATATGAGGCGCTGCTGAGCAACACCGAGATGGGCACCACGCCCAAGATCAAGACCGGCCTCGGCCTCGACCAGAACCACGGCCATGTGCAGCCCAACGGCGCCTACCACTATCACGGCATCCCCACCCTCCTCTTCGAGCGCCTCTCCGGCGGCGAGAAGAAGATGACGCACGTCGGCTGGGCCGCGGACGGCTTCCCGGTCTACGCCGTCTACGCCTACGCGAAACCGGAAGATCCCCGGAGCGAGCTGAAGAAGATGCGGAGCAGCTACCGCCTGAAGAGCGCCGACCGCGGCGGCGACGGCCAGCTCACCCCGACCGGCAAGCCGGACGGGTCGTTCGGACTCGACTTCGAGTATGTCGCCGGCTCGGGCGACCTCGACGAGTTCGGCGGCCGCACCGGCGTGACGCCGGAATTCCCCAAGGGCACCTACTACTACGTGATGACCGAGGAATACCCGTTCATCCCGCGCAAGTTCAAGGGCACGCCCGACCCTTCCTTCAGCAAGCAGGCCATGGACCCCCACGCCAACCTCGGCGGCCAGGGCGGCCCCGGCGCCAAGGGCGGCAAGAAGGGCAAGAAAGGTCCGCCGCCCGGCGGCTTCGGCGGCCCGCCGCCCGAAGGCGCGCCGAAATAATCCGCCGGCCTCCGGCGAGAAGGCTCACGCGCCCTGCTTGGGGTCGAACTTCTTCTTCGGCTCTTCGGCCGCAGGCTTACCAGCCGGCGTGCCGCCTGAATTGCCCGGCAGGATGAAGCCGCGCCCTTCGACGAGTTGCAGGCGGCGGCGGATCTCGGCCGGCAGCTTCTCGACGGCGCTCTTCTCCGTGATGTCGCCCTCGAAGGTCGTTTTTCCGTCCTTGTCCTTGATCACCGCCCGCTTCTTGCCGTCTTCCTGCTGGATCGTGACCGAACCCTCGGCGTCAGAAGCCATGGAGGACGAGTAGCTCTTCGCCCCGCCTTTGAAGCCGAACATCGTCATGGGCCCGAAGCTGAACGAGAACGTGTCCGTATTGGTGATGGGCCCGCCGGATCGGGCGCGCAGCTCATCGACCGAGGGGATCGGCGACCGGGAGCGCGGCGCGGGCAGGACGCCGGCCTGGAGGTCCTGGAGCTGCTTGAGCAGCTCGGGAGGGAGGACGCCGCCCGGCCCGATGATGGTCACGCCCGGAGGCAGCTCCCGGGCGGCGCCGCGGGCGGCGGACTTCGCTTCGCCACGCGGCTCGCGATCGACGCGGGCGCCCAACGTGAGCTCGACGACGCGGGGCTCGCATTCGCGCACGAGCGTGAGCTTCACCTTGTCGCCGGGCTTGCGCGTCCGGACGAGCGCGCGGAATTGGTCCGCGTTGAAGAGCACCTGGTCGTCGAGGCGCGTGAGGATATCGCCCTCCTCGATCTTGCCGACGGAAGGGCCTTTCGGGTCGATGAAGCCGACCTGGATGCCGACGCCGGAAGGCACGGGCAAGGAGGAGGCGGCCTCGTCGCGCGGGCCGACGTTGAGGCCGGCGTAGGCGATCTCATCCGCGGCGGGGGCCTTGGCGGCGGGGGCGGGGGCGGGAGCGTCCTTGTCCTTCGCCTGCATCGGACTGACGAGCCCGGCGAGGAGGAGCATGTGGAGGGGAATCTGGCGGAGGGAGTTCATGGCGGG
>CAZXSI010000082.1:0-5601 GCA_964643215.1 uncultured Klebsiella sp.
ACGATGAACCAGCCGAGGACGGCGAGGGCATCGGCGAGGATCATCAGCCAGACGGCTTTGTTCGAACGAAGGAAGGCTTCCATGGTCAGACGGCTTGGGCGAACTTCTTGATGATGCCCCCGAAGGCGCCGTTCGAGAAGAAGACGATGCAGCGCGGGCGCTTATCCGACTTCACGAGAGCGGTGAGTTCGGCGAGCAAGGCGTCGTTCGAGGCCGGGGCGAAGCCCTTCTTGCCCGAGGCGGTGATCGCCGCGGCCACGCCTTCGCTGTCGAAACGTTCTTCGCCGAGCTTATCGGCGCGGTGAGGCGGAGCCAGGAAGGCCTCGTCGGCCTTCTTGAGCGCCTCGCGGAAAGCGTCCTGCATCACCTTGCGGGCGGCGGTGTTGCTGCGCGGCTCGAAGCAGGCGACGAGGCGATGCTGCGGGTAGCGCGCACGAAGAGATTCCAACGTCAGGTCGAGGGCGGTCGGGTGATGGCCGAAATCTTCGATCACCGTCAGGTCGGGACGGTCGACGAGCACCTGCTGGCGACGCTGCACGCCCTGGAAGGAATCAAGCGCCTCGAGCTTCAACTGGGTCGGGTCCTTGGCGTCGAGCAGGAGACCGGCGGAGACGGCCGCCATGGCGGCGTTGCGGGCGTTGAAGAGCCCCGGGAGGGCCCACTTCACCCTGCCCCACTCCTTGCCCTTCCAGCCCAGCGTGAAGGACGAGCCCGTCGGGGATTCCTGGAAGTCGGCGATGACCGCGTCGTTCCCTGCGCCCGTGCCCACGCGGACGACCGGGGCCCAGTTCACGTTCTTCACCAGGCCGAGGACGTTGGCGTCGTCGCCGTTGGCCACGATCGCGCCGTCGCGCGGCACGATGCGGATCACGTGCGAGAAGGTGCGCAGCACGTCGTCGAGGTCGCGGAAGATGTCGGCGTGGTCGAACTCGCAGTTGTTGACGGCGAGCACGTGCGGCAGGTACTGGATGAACTTGCTGCGCTTGTCGAAGAAGGCCGTGTCGTATTCGTCGCCCTCGATGACGAACGGGCCGCCCCGCTTGCCGGGGTGCGAAGAATCCGGGAGGTCGCGCGGGACGCCGCCGACGAGCCAGCCCGGCTCGACGCCATTGGCCTTGAGCAGGACCGCGGCCATGCAGGTCGTGGTGGTCTTGCCGTGGGTGCCGGCGACGACGACGTTACGCCGTTCGTTCAGGAGGCGGGTACGGAGCAGCTCGGGGAGCGAGACGTAAGGCTGGGAGCGGGCTTCGAGGAGCCACTCCACCTCAGGGTGGCCACGGGAGGCGACGTTGCCGACGACGACCAGGTCGGGCTTGAGCTGGGCGAGGCGTTCGGCGGACCAACCCTCGAGGATATCGACCCCGGCGCCGCGGAGGTGGTCGGACATCGGCGGGTAGATGCCGGTGTCGGAGCCCATGACCTCGTGGCCCAGGGCGCGCATCAGCAAGGCGGCGTTCCCCATCGCCGTGCCGCAGATGCCCATGAAATAGATGCGCATGGGGCAGATAAAAGGCCTCGGCGTGCCGAGGGCGAGAAAGTTAGGCGGCGACGACCCGCCCGAACAGGAGGACCCCGGTCACCTTGCGGCGGCCGGGGTCCTGTACCGTACTTTGGCTGTGCTAGCTTGGCTTACGTTGTCCGTCAACTGACTGACCGTCCGTTACCTTTCTCCGTCTGACTGGCTTTCCGTCTGTTTTCACCGACTTCGGGCCCTTCTGACTTCGACTTTCACCGACTGACCAGCCCTCACTGACAACCGGCCGGTACCGTACCTTCCTTACGCCGCGCGTCCCAGGTCGCCCAGGTCGGTGGGGTGCGGATGATTCCTCTTCTCCTTATCCAGGCGATGGCGGCGGCGAAGCTGGCGGTCGACCTTGTCGACCAAAATATCGATGGACTTGTACAGATCGTCCGATTCCTCCCGGACGACGATGTCCGGTCCGGGAATCTCCAGCCTGATCTGGGCCCCGAATTCGCGACTATGGTCGCTGCAGCGGGTGTGGACGAGTTCGACGAGCACGCGGATGATCCGCGGGTTGTGGCGCAGCAGTCTTTCGACCTTGGCGCGCACCGTTTCCTTCAGGGCGTCGGTGAGGTCCATATGGACCCCGGACACGACGATCGGAGCACTTGTCATGTGTGTTGTGTTTTGTGGGGTGACGTGAGACCCTGCGCCCATGTCAAAGAACAAGACCGTCGATGATTTCTTCAGGAGTTTTTCCGTGGTCATCATATCAGGGGCTTCTTCCGGGATCGGACGCGCGATGCTCTCGCGCATCAGTGATTCTGGGACCAAAGCGGCGGTGTTCAACCTTTCCCGGACGATGCCCGAGGGCGTCCCGAATACCCTGAACTTCACTCACCTTACCTGCGACCTCTCGCAACCCGCTGTCCTCGCGTCGGTTGTCTCCGAATTACGGAAACTAATGCCGCGAGAAGGCAGGATGCTGCTGATTAATAATAGCGGCTTCGGCGCCTACGGGGAATTCCCGGCCCCCGGCGTCGACCACACGTTGAAGATGATCGACGTCAACGTGCGCGCGCCGGTCGAGCTCACCGGCCGGCTGTGGGACGAGTTGAAGGCGCGCGGCGGCATGGTGGCCACCGTCGCCTCGCTCGCCGGTTTCCAGCCGACGCCGCTGATGACCACTTACGCCGCGACGAAATCCTTCATGCTCGACTGGAGCGTCGCGCTCGACGCCGAAGCGAAGCGGCACGGCATCCGCTGCGTGGCGATCTGCCCCGGCCCCGTCTCGACGAATTTCTCCAAGGCGGCCGGCTTCGCGAGCTCGACGGGCCTCGGCGGGCAGACCTCGGAGGAATGCGCCGACGAGGCCGTGCGCGGCATGGCGGCGCAACGACCGGTCGTCGTCACGGGCTGGAAACATAAGATCCTGGCCGTGTTCTCGGCGCGCCTGCCCAAGCCCTGGGCGGCGGCGATCGGCCTGCGCATGATCCAACGCCTGCGCCTGGATCGGTTCGTGAAGAAGGCCTGACCTACTCCGCCCCGTCGAGCAGCTCGCGCGCGTGCGAAAGCGCGACCTTGCTGGCGCGGTCGCCGAGCATGCGGGCCAGCTCGGACTCGCGGTCCTTGCGCTTGCCGTGGACCGGGGCGATCTCGACCGTGGTCGACCTGTCGTCCTGCGTCTTCGTCACGACGAGATGGGCATGGCCGAGGGCGGCGACCTGCGGGAGGTGCGTCACGCAGAAGACCTGATGGCCCTTGCCGAGGGCCGCGAGCTCACGTCCGACCTGCGCGCCGATCTCGCCGCCGACGTTGGCGTCGACCTCGTCGAAGACCAGCACCGGGGTGCGATCCACCGCGGCGAGGACGGTCTTCAGGGCGAGCATCACGCGGGCGGCTTCGCCGCTGGAGGCGATCTGGTCGAGCGGCAGCAGGTCCTGGCCGGCGTTCGGGCAGAAAAGGAAGCGGACGGCGTCGGCGCCGTGCGGGCCGAGTTCGGCGACCGCGACCTCGATGCGCAGGTCGGCCTTCTTGAAGCCGAGCGAACCCAGCATCTTGCGGGCGGCGGCGGCGAGCTTCTCGGCGGCCTTCGTGCGGGCGGCCCGGAGGGCCTCGGCCTGCTTGCGGAGCTCCTTCTCCACCTTGGCGGCTTCGGCCTTCAGCTTCGCGACGCGGGCCTCGACGTCGCCCTGCGAGGCGAGGCGGCGGCGGAGCGCCTCGCGCTTCTCGCGGACCGCCTCGGCGCCGGGTCCGTGCTTGCGGCGGAATTCCAGCCAGAGGTTCATCTTGCCGTCGAGTTCGGCGGCGGACTCGTCGTCGGCGGAAAGCCCTCGGCCCAGGCGGGCGAAATCGGCGCGGATGTCTTCGGCTTCGGCGGCCAACGAGTTGAGCCGGTCGCGGAGGGCGGCCGCCTCCTCGTCGATGCGGGCGACGTCGTCGCCGGCCTTCAGGAGCTTCGGCAGCACCTCGCCCAACCCGTCGGAGCCGAGGCCGGCCTCGAGCTGGCCGAGCAAGGCCGCGAGTTCCTGGGCGCGGGAAGAGCGGGCGTGGTCGCGTTCGAGCTTCGCGATCGCCTCTTCGGAGAGGTCCAGCGAATCCAGCTTCTCGAGCTGGGAGCGCAGGAAGGCCTCCTCGTCCTCTGAGAGGCGTTCGGCCGTGGCGGCTTCGGCCGCTTCGCGGAGCAGCTCGTGACGCTGACGCCAGCCGGCACGGTAGGTCGCGAGGGCGGCGGCGAGGCCCGCGTGCAGGTCGAGCATCTCCAGCTGCGTCTCGGCGCGCATCAGTTTCTGCGGTTCGCCGGGGCCGTGGAAATCGATCCACAGTTCCCCGAGCTGCTGGAGCTGCGTGAGGGTGGCCGAGCCGCCGTTGACGGAGATCCGGCCCGCCTTGGTCGCATGGACCGAGCGCTTCAGGATGAGCAGCCCATCGTCGCAGGCCGGGAGATCGAGGGATTCCAGGACCTCGTCGAAACGCTTGTCGCCGTCGGTCTCCAGTTCGGCTTCGACCGAGCACTCTTCGGCGCCCTTGCGGACGATCGTCTTCGCGGCGCGATTGCCCGCGAGGAGCGAGAGCGCGCCGAGGAGCACCGACTTGCCGGCGCCGGTCTCGCCCGTGACCACCGTGAAGCCCGCACCCAGCGCGAGCTCGGTGCGATCCATGAGGGCGAGGTCGCGGATTTGAAGACGGCGGATCATGCGGAGGGCCGGCTGCCGAACAAAGCGGAGCCGACACGGACACAAGTAGAACCTGCGGCGACGGCGGATTCAAGGTCTCCGCTCATCCCCATCGATAATTCCGGGAGCGCGACGCCGAAGCGGGCGGCCAGGGCGTCGCGACACAGGCGCAGCTCGGCGAAGGTGCGGTCGGCGACCGCCGGGTCGGCGGAGAGCGGCGCGACGGCCATCAGGCCTTTCACGAGCAAGGCCGGCTGGGCCAGGGCCGCCTCGAGCAGGCGGGGCGCGTCGGCCAGGTCGCAGCCGAACTTGGCGGGATCGTCGCCGGAATTGACCTGGAGGAGCACTTCGCGGCGAAGCCCCATCTCGCCGGCCAGACGACCGAGGCGGGTGGCCAGCTCCGGCGAGTCGACGCTCTGGATGACATCGAAGGCCTGCAGGGCCTGCTTGGCCTTGTTGGACTGGAGGTGGCCGATCAGCTCCCAGCGAAGGTCGGCCGGGGCCAAGGGGCGCTTATGGGCGGCTTCCTGGACGCGGTTCTCCCCGACGGCCCGCAGCCCGAAGCCATAAGCCAGCAAGGCGGCCTCGACCGGATGGGTCTTGGTCACTGGCAGCAGGCGGACCCCGGACGGGTCGCGGCCGAACTGGGCACAGGTGGTCCGGATGCGGGCCAGCACCCCCTCGCAATGGGCCTTAAACTGGTCGGAGGTGACCATTTGAACCAGAGGGAGGGAGAACAGGCGGGGAGTCAACCAAGGGGGCTCCCCGGCCCGCCGCAGGGCCAGGCCTCAGGATTAGCATATCTACACTTGAAGCCCTAGCCCATTAGATTCATTAATCATGGGGTCTTTCCTCCCATGCATATCGAGAACCTGAAGATCTTCCGCGACCTGGTGGACAACGAAAGCTTCTCCAAGGCCGCCAAGCTCAACGCCATCACCCAGTCGGCCGTCAGCCAGCAGC
>CAZXSI010000083.1:0-5522 GCA_964643215.1 uncultured Klebsiella sp.
TTTTAGTCCGCGAGAGGCCGGCTTACTTCTCCCACTCGAGCGCGCCGCGCTTGAACTCGTAGGCCAGGCCGAGGACGAGGACGCCGAGGAAGACCGCGGTGGCGGCCGTGATGGCGATGCCGGCGGCGAGGAACTCGCGGTAGACCAGGGCCCAGGGCACCAGGAAGACGACTTCGATGTCGAAGAGGATGAAGAGCATCGCCGTCACGTAGAACTTCACGGCGAAGCGGGGGTGGGGTTTGCCTTCCATCGGCAGGCCGCATTCGTAGGCCTTGTCCTTGATGTAGTTGCCCTTGGCGCGCTGGCCGAAGACGTGGCTGGCGATCAGGATGACCGTGGGGATCGCGAGGCCCAGGGCGACCTGCACGAGGACGGGCAGGTAGGTGCTGAGGGACTGGGCTTCGGCGGCGGCCATCGGTAGCAGACACAAAAAAGCCCTCGCCTCGGGAGGCAAGGGCTTTTGCGGAACGGCCGGTTATTTCACCGTGATCTCCTTCGGGGGCACGATGGTCGGCGCCGGCCCCGGGATCTGGATGACGGGGGCGGGCGTCTCGGCGGCGGGCTGCTGGCCCTTCCTGAAATCGGCCAGGGAGGCCGGCACCTGCTCGGCGAGCCATGCGGCCGCGACGAAGGCGGCCTTCTTCGCGGTGGCGTTGGCCGGGTGTTTCGGGTCGGAGTGCGCGACGCGTACGAAGGTCTTCGGCTGCTCGTTGGGCGTGGCGCCGCCGACCTTGGCGAACGTCAGCGTCACCATGGCGCCGTCGAAGAGCGTCAGCTTCACCTGCGCGGCGCGGACGGCCTTCGCGGCGTCCTTGTCGTCGGCCGCGACGGCGTCGGCGGCGCGGACGGTCGCCAGCGTCGCGACGATGTCTTCGACCGTCGGGCCGTCCTTGCCCTCGAAGAGCGCGCCGACGGCCTTGCGGGAGAACGAGGCCTTGCCGTCGCTCCACTCGAAGTCGATCGTCTTGATCTCGGTCGGCTTGGACGCGAACAGCGTGAGGTCGACCCAGGAAAGCGGGTCGCCTTCGAGGTAGCCCGTGAAGTCGGTGCGGATCGCGAAGTCCTGTCCGGGCAGGCGGGCGCTGGCCCCGAGGCCGTCCTCGGTCTGCTTGCCGAACTGGATCGTCAGCGGTTTGCCGTCGTCGCCGACCAGGGTGAGCGACGAGTCGGCGAGCGCGAGGCGCTCGAGGCGCTTCGGGTTGGCGGTGAGCTGGCCGAGGTTGCTCGCCTTCTGCAGGCCGCGGATCAGCGGGAGCAGGCGGTTCTCGACGTCGGCCGGCAGGCCGAGCTTCTCCTTCACCGTCCAGCCTTCGGGGGTCTTCTCGAGCGTCACGCTCTTGTTGCTGGCCTTGACCGTGAGGGAGCGCGCCCCGTCGAGCACGGCGGCCGCGACGAGCGGCTGCTTGGCGTCGTCGGCCTTGGGCGCCTCGCGGGTGAGGCGGACGGCGGCGAAGGCGACGAGCCCGAGGACGAGCGTGGCGATGAGCAGGTTCTTGTTGCGCATGGCGGTTTACGAAGTCTTGCGGCGGCGGGCCAGGGCGTAGAACAGGCCGAAGAGCAGCGCGAGGGCCGGCCCGGCGAGCAGGTTCAGCACCTGGAGGCGGCGGCCGAGGGAATTGACGTCCTCGCTGAGGCCGCGGCGGATGACGCGGCGTTCCTCGGAGAGCTTGTCGGCCTCCACCTGGAATTTCTCGATCTCCCGCTGCATCTCGGGCGTGATGACGATGCCCTTGGCCGTGACGCCGCCGGACTGCTTCGAAAGGTCGGCGATCTTCGCGTTGGCCTCCTCGAGGCGGCGCTCGATCTCGTCGAGCTTGGCCTGGTAGCGGAGCTGGGCGACGCGCTCGAGTTCCTGGACCTTCTTGAAGGGGCGCAGCGAAGTCCCCTTGGAGCGCAGGGTGACCAGTTCGTCGCTGCCGCCGAGGGTCTCGAGGGCGCTGACCACGAAGCCGAAGTTGTCGTTGATGGGCTCGAGGGAAGCCTGGCCGCCGACCTGGCGCTGGCGCACCGTGAACGGGTCCATCATGAAGTCGGAGTCGGCGACCACGAAGAGCCGGCCGGGCTTGGCGCTCTTGGCGAGGTGCGGTCCCGGGTGCGGCTTCGCGGCGGGCGCGGGCGGCTGGCCCGGCGGCGTCGGCTCCGGCTTGCCGGGGGCGGGCGCGCCTTTCGGGTAGGCGCTGACGAACTCGCCGGTCACCGCCGCGACGAGCACGCGCGGCTTGCCGTCGGGCTTGTAGGCCAGGGCGACCTTCTCGAAGGGCCCGGCGTTGGCCGCGGCCACGTCGATGGCGCCCAGGCCGGCGCCGGTCATCGTGACGAGCGGTTCGAGCTTCAGGCGTTGTTCGGCGCCGGAGATCAGGCTGAGCGCGCCCGCTTCCATGAACGCGAGCTCGCGCAGGTCGTTCGTCAGCGGCGAATCCTTGGCGAACGCGGCGGGTCCGGCGGCGAAGGCCGCCTGGTACTGCACCGGCTCGCCGCGGCCGCCGCGGATCGTGACCGAGGACGCGGCGTCGCCGGTCACGGCGTCCATCTCGACGTTGACGCCCCAGCCGCGGAGGAGGCTCGGGTCGCTGGCGGCGGTCATCGCCATCGGCGCCATCATGAACGGCATGTTGCCCTGGGAGAACTTCTGGATGCGGGAGAGCGGGTCGACGGCGGCGAAGACCGGGCCCCCGGCGAGGAGGAACTGGTCGACGGCGTAGGCGAGCTGCTCGTCGATATGGTGGGCGTGGACGAGGGCCACGACCGCGACGCCCGCGGGCAGCTCCTTGGCCGTCGTGTTGAGGGTCACGACGTCGAAGGTCTGGCCGAGCTCGGCGAGCAGCAGGTCGGCCGGACCGGCTTGCTGGTCGCCGCCCTGCGGCATCTGGTTGCTGATGGGCAGCGAGCTGATGAGCGCCAGCTTCGGGCGGTCGAGGCGCGCGGCCGATGCGATCAGCTTGGAGAGGTCAAACTCCAGGAAGCGTTCGCGCGAAGGGTCGAGCATCGGCAAGGCCTTGACGGTGTCGGCCTGCTGGGCCGTGAGGCCGAGGTAGGCGCTGCCTTGGGCGGCGCGCATCGCGGCGAGGCCGTGGCGCTGGGCGCGTTGCTCCTCCTTGGTGTCGGGCCGCGGGTCGGTGACGACCAGCTTCACCTTGCCGCCGGAGGCCGCGACGTATTCGCGGAGCAACGTCTCGACGCGGCGCGAATAGCTCTCGAGGTACGGGCGGAGCTTCACGTCGGAGCGGCTGGCGAAGAACTCGATGGTCACCGGCTCGTCGAGCCGGGTGACGATGCGTTTCGAGCCGGGCGAGAGCGTGAAGGTGCGGTCGGCGGTGAGGTCGGCGCGGACGGGGACGGCGCCGGAGATCAGGTTGACGAAGAACGCGGCCGCGAGGACGGCGAAGGCGGCGAGCAGGGCTTGGGAGCGGTTCATGGCGTTGGGTTCCGGTTAGCGGCGTTCGACGATGATGGTGCTCAGGCCGAGGCCGGCGAAGGCCACGGAGACGAAGTAGGCGATCGGCCGGAGGTCGACGAGGCCGAGCGTGAAGGGTTCGAGGTTGCGCCAGAGGCCGAGGCGGCGGAGGTCGTCGACGCCGCCGGAGCCGAGCACGCCGGCGAGCAGTTCGTCGAACACGCCGTAGCCCACGAGGACGAGCACGAAGCAGGCGAGGAAGCCCGTCACGAACGCGATGACCTGGCTGCGCGTGAGCGCGGAGGCGATGGCGGCGATGCCGAGGCAGGCGCCGGCGCACAGGAGGGAGCCGACGTAGCCCGAGAGGATCACGCCCCAGTCGGGGTCGCCGAGCCAGCCGACGGTGAGGGCGACGGGCACGGTCATCAGCAGCGCGCAGGCGAGGAACAGCCAGGCGGCGAGGAACTTGCCGAGCGCGGCCTGCCAGACCGTGATGGGCCACGTGAGCAGGAGCTCGAGGGTGCCTTGGCGGCGTTCTTCCGCCCAGAGGCGGGCGCCGGCGGCGGGGGCGAGGAACGCCCAGAGCCACGGGTGGTAGAGGAAGAACCGGTCGAGGCTGGCGATGCCGGACTCGTAGAGCCCGCCGACGAAGAACGCGAGGGACACCGCGAAGGCGTTGAACACCGCGAGGAAGACGTAGGCCAGCGGCGTGCGGAAGTAGCCGGCGAACTCGCGGCGGAGCATCGCCGCGAAGGGCTTGAGCCTGGGCGAGGAGGTGGCAGGGGAGGCGGACATGGCGGTAAGGTCAGGCGGTGAGCTGGCGGAAGACGGCGTTGAGGTCGGGTCCGCGGGCGAGGAACTTCTCGCGCGATTCGTCGCAGCGGACCTCGCCTTTCGCGATCACGATGACGCGGGTGCAGAGTTCGCCGACCTCCTCGAGGATGTGGGTGGAGACGATGACGGCCTTGCGGGCGGCCATCTCCTTCAGGATGCGCCGCACCTCGAACTTCTGGTTCGGGTCGAGGCCGTCGGTCGGTTCGTCGAGGATGAGCGCCGCGGGGTCGTGGATGACGGCCTGGGCGAAGCCCACGCGCATGCGGTAGCCTTTGGAGAGGGTGTCGATGTTCTGGGCGGCCACCTCCTCGAGACGGCAGAGTCCCAGCGTCTGGCGGACGCTTTCGGCCGGATCGGCCAGGCCGCGGAGGTCGGCGGCGAAGCGGAGGAACTCGCGCACGGTCATCTCGCCGTAGGCGGGCGCGCCCTCGGGCGAGTAGCCCAGGTGCTGCTTGGCCCGGACCGCCTGTTCGGCGACGTCGAAGCCCGCGATCACCGCGGCGCCTTCGTCGGCGCGGAGGTGGCCGGTGAGCATCTTCATCGTGGTGGACTTCCCGGCGCCGTTGGGCCCGAGGAACCCGACGACCTCGCCGCGGTCGACGGCGAAGGAGACGTCGCGCACGGCGCGGATGGCGCCGTAGGACTTGGAGAGGTGCTTGGCTTCGATGAGGGGCATGGCGGAAGGGTCAGCGGGATTGCGGGGTGCCCATGACGGCGAGGCGGATGCCGGCCTGCTGGAGGCGCTCCGTGATGCGCAGGAGGAGCTGCTGGTTGAACTCGAGCTGCTTGGCGGCCGCGGCGGGATGGTACCAGTACATGAAGCGGATGTTGACGGCCCAGTCGGCGAACTCGGTCACGTGCACGAGGGGCGGATGGCTGGGCTGGGAGCCCTCATGGCCGGCGAGCAGCCCGCGGACGATCTCGACCGCCTCGCGGACCTTCTCCGCCGGCGTGTTGGCCTCGAGGTGCACGAGGTCCTGGGCGCGGATGAAGTCGCGGCGCGTGAGGTTGACGATCGGCCGCGTGGCGAGGTCGCCGTTCGGGATCGCGAGCTTCTGGCCGTCGAGCATCATGATCGTCGTGGAGCGCAGGCCGAGCGACTCGACCTTGCCCTCGTGCGAGCCGATGTTGATCACGTCCCCGAGCGTGAAGGGCTGGTCGACGATGAGCATGACCGCGCCGAAGACGTTCTTGATCGTGTCCTGCGAGGCGAAGGCCAGGCCGACGACGGCGCCGGCCAGCAGGCCGAGGATCGCGTCGGACGACTTCGGGTCGACGATCGAGATCGCCTTGA
>CAZXSI010000084.1:0-1502 GCA_964643215.1 uncultured Klebsiella sp.
GGCAAGCGGTGTCATACGTCCGCAAAAAGGCTGGAAGGGAAGGGCGGGCCTGCCACAGTCCGCCGGAGACACACCCGTGGAAAATCATCGCTTCCTCCTTCCCGATCCGGCCCGCCAGATCGCCTCGTCCCATGGCACCCCGTGCTATGTCTACGATCAGGCCACCCTCGAGGCCCAGGCCGATGCCATGCTGGCCTTCCCGAACGCCTACGGCCTGACGGTCCGATTCGCGATGAAGGCCTGTCCGAACGCCTCGATCCTGAAGATTTTCGCCAACAAAGGGCTGCACTTCGACGCCAGTTCCGGCTGGGAGGCGCGTCGGGCCATGCTGGCCGGCGTCCCGGCCGACCGGATCTCCCTCTCTTCCCAGGAACTCCCCGACGATTTCCCCTCCCTCCTTAATAAGGGAGTGCAGGTGAACGCATGCTCCCTCCTCCAGCTGGAGCGCATCGGCAAGGCGCTCCCCGGCCATGAGGTCGGCCTGCGCTTCAATCCCGGCCGCGGTTCGGGCGGCACGGGCAAGACCAACGTCGGCGGCCCCGACTCTTCGTTCGGCATCTGGCACGAGTGGGCCGACCAGGCCCAGGCCATCGTGAAGCAGTACGGCCTCAAGGTCGTCCGCATCCACACCCACATCGGCTCCGGCAGCGACCCCGTCGTCTGGCAGGAGGTCTCCGCGGCCAGCCTCGCGCTCGTCAGCCGCTTCCCGACCGTGCAGGTCCTCAACCTCGGCGGCGGCTACAAGGTCGCGCGCGTCGCGGCGGAGAAGGGCACCGACCCGCAGGTCGTCGGCGCCCCGGTCAAGGTCGCCTTCGAGCAGTTCGCCGCCGCCGACGGCCGCAAGCTCCGCCTCGAGATCGAGCCGGGCACGTTCCTCGTCGCCAACGCCGGCGCGGTCCTCTCCCGCGTGCAGGACATCGTCTCCACCGGCGCGCGCGAATTCATCAAGCTGGATTCCGGCATGACCGAGATCCTGCGTCCCTCGCTCTACGGCTCCCAGCACCCGGTGCATCTCTATCCGGCCAAGGTCACCGGCGCGACCCGCGCCTACGTCATCGTCGGACACTGCTGCGAATCCGGCGACCTCATCAGCTGCGCCCCCGGCGAACCGGAGACGCTCGCCGCGCGCACGCTGCCCGAAGCCGCGCCCGGCGACCTCTGCGTGATCGGCGGCGCCGGCGCCTATTGCGCCGGCATGAGCACCAAGAACTACAATTCCTTCCCCGAGGCGCCGGAAGTCCTCCTGCGTCGCGACGGCACGTTCGCCCTCATCCGCCGCCGCCAGTCGCTCGAGCAGATCCTCCAGAACGAGCAGCCGGCTGCCGGTCTCTGAACGTGCCGCTCCTTTCGCCAGCCCTGGGCGCCACGGTACCCGCCTCGCCGCACGCGACCGTCGTCTGCCTGCCGACGCTCGCCGACGTCGAAAGCTATGAGCGCAAGGAGCCGCGCGTGTGGTCGCTCCTCCGCGCGGGCTACCCGCGCTTCGTGCGCAACGCGCTGGT
>CAZXSI010000084.1:1602-5465 GCA_964643215.1 uncultured Klebsiella sp.
GACCTGCTCCTCTGCTCCTCGGGCATGAACGCCGTCGACGCCGCCCTGCATGCCGTCGACGTCGTGCAATCGGCCGCCGGCCGCCGCGCCTGGATCCAGCTCGGCTGGCTGTACGTCGACTCGATCCGCCTGCTGGAGAAGAATCCCGGCGTCGAGCGGCGTTTCGTCCACGACGTCACCGACCTCGCGGCCGTCGAACGGCTGCTCGCCCGCGGCGACGTGGCCGGCGTGCTCACGGAGGCGCCCAACAATCCTCAGCTGCAGACGGCGGACCTGCGCGCGTTGCGTGCGCTCTGCGATCGGCACGGCGCGCTGCTGGTGGTCGACCCGAGCTCCTCCGGCGTCGCCGCCACCCAGGTCCTTCCGCACGCCGATGTCGTCGCCTGCAGCCTCACGAAGTACGCCGCCTCGTCGGGCGACGTCATGGCGGGCGTGCTCGCCGTCAATCCCGCCCGGCCGCATGCCGCCGCGCTTCTGACGGCCGCCCGGTCGCGCCACATCCCCCTGCATGCGCTCGACGCCGCGGCGCTCGCCCCGCAGGTCGCGAAGGTCGCCGAGGTGACCGCGAGGCTCTCGGCCAACGCGGCCGAACTCGCGCGCCGGCTCGCCGCGCACCCATCCGTCGTGCGCGTGCGCACCGCGCTTACCGGTCCGACCGCCGATCATTATCGCGCGATCATGCGTCCGGGCGCGGGCGCCGGCTCGTTGGTCACGGTCGAGCTGCGCGAAGGCGCGATGCGCCGCGTCTATGACCGCCTGGCGGTGGTCAAGGGCCCCAGCTTCGGCCTCGCCTTCACGATCGCCTCGCCGTTCATGTGGCTCGCGCATTTCGACGAAGTCACGAGCGAGCAGGGCAGGGCGCAGATCCGTGCCGCGGGCCTCGACCCCGACCTCCTGCGCGTCTCCGTCGGGCTTGAGCCGGTCGACGAGATCTGGGCGGCGTTCGAGCACGCCCTCTCTTAATAAAAGACCCGCCTTGCGGCGGGTCTGCGACCTTCAGTTCGAGGCCTTGGCGGGCTCGTCGTCCTCGTCGTCCTCGTCGTCGGCGACCGCCGGCTTCTTCGGCCCGGCCTTCTTCGCGGCGCGCGCCTTGAGCATGCGTTCGCGGAAAGCCGCCCGCTCTTTCTCCTGCAGCGCCGGCGCGCCTTCGTCGACCTTCGCCAGCGCCGCGTCGAACGCCTTGCGGTAGGCGGCCTCGGAATCGTTGGACCGCTTCCGGGCCGTCTTGTATTCCGCGTAGGCCTTGGCGGTCAGGGCGCGGTCGGCCCTGGCCTGCTGTTCGGCCGAAGCGACTTCGGGCAGTTCGCCGGCCGCCTTGCGGGCGGCGACGAGCCGGGCGTGTTCCGGGTCGGCGGCGCGGCCGTCCTCCTTGGCGGGGGCGGCGGCGAGCGGGGCGTGGAGGCCGACGGCGAGGAGCGCGGCGGCGAGGGTGGTCTGGATGGTTATCATGGTGTTGGGTGGGAACGGGCTTGAAGGAAGGGTGTCCACGAAGGACAATTCAAGTCCCTCGCCCTGAGGTTCGCCCCATGAGTTCAATCCCCCGTCTCCTTCTGGGAGCCCTCCTGCTGTTCCCCCTCGCCTTGCTGGCGCAGGGCAAGAAGCGGACGGACCAGCCGCTCGAGATGGCGCGCCTGCCGGCGGTGCCGACGCTGCCCGACGCCTTCCCGCAGGTCGTGGGCACCCAGGTGTTCGGCCCCGCCTACAAGTTCACCAAGGACGAGGCCGTGCTCGAGGCGGCCAAGGGCATCAGCGCGATGGGCTCCCGCATCCTGAAGATCAACGCCGTCTCCGGCCAGCAGCTGACGCCGTACGTCGCGATGCCGTTCACGCATTACGTGCTCTGGTATCGTTCGGGCAACGAATGGACGAAAGGCTTCACGCCCGAGCTCCGGCGCCGCGAATACAACGCCGTCTATCTTTTCACCAAGGACCTGCTCACGCGCTATGACACGGCCGGCAAGACCTTCTTCCTCGGCCATTGGGAGGGCGACTGGTATCTGTTGCCCGACAAGGACGTGAAGAAGGACGCCTCGCCGGAGCTCACGGCGGCGATGATCGAATGGCTGAACGTCCGGCAGAAGGCCGTCGACGACGCCCGTGCCGAAGTCCCTTACGCCAAGTGCCGCGTCTATACCTACGCCGAGGTGAACCGCGTACGCGACGCCATGAAGGACGGGCGCAAGCGCGTGGTGAACGCGGTCCTCCCCAAGGCGAACGTCGATTTCGTCTCCTATTCCGCCTACGACAGCCAGCTGCTGCCCGCCGAGGAGGTCCGCGCCACCTTGGATTACGTCAACGCGCAGCTTCCGGCCAAGCCGGGCCTGCCCGCGAAGCGCGTCTTCATCGGCGAGTGCGGCCTGTCGTGGAAGGCGTGCGGCGCCGACGGCGCCAAGCATGAACAGCGCAACCGCGAGATCCTCGCCAAGCTGCTCACCTGGAAGCCGGCCATGGTCCTGTTCTGGCAGTACTACAACAACGAGGTCGTCGACGGGGAGCAGGTCGGTTTCTGGCTGGTCGACAACAAGAACAACAAGACGCCGCTGCACGCGACCCTGACGGATCTTTTCGCGGCGCAGGAGGAAGCCGCCAAGGAGATGCGCGCCCGGACGCGCCGCCTCCCCGGCTACGAGGAGATCGCCGCCTTCAGCGAGAACTGGCTGAACGCCCGGCCCCCGCGCTGAGCGACTCCGCGCTTGAGCCGAACCGCGACCTCACGAGATTCCAGCCATGCGCAACAAGCTGCTCATCGAAGCCGTCGGGACGTTCTTCCTGTGCCTCGCCGCCGCGGTCGCGTCGAACCCGATCTCCGTCGCCGCCTTGCTCTGCGCGCTCATCTACATGGGGGCGCCGGTCTCGCTCGCGCATTATAATCCCGCCGTCTCGCTCGCCTTCCGCCTCCGGGGTCGCGTCGGCACCCGGGCGCTAGGGTCCTACGTCGGCGTGCAGCTCGGCGCGGCCCTGCTGGCCGCGCTGGTGGCCGGCTTCCTGCTGGGGCACGACGCGGAACACGCCAAGGGCGCCATCGACGCCCTGGGCGAATCGGCCTTCGCCGGTTTCGGCGCGACCGCGGTGGTCGAGCTGCTCGGCACGTTCGTGCTGGGCTTCGTGATCCTGATGGTCGGCACCTCCCGCCTCACGGCCGGCAACAGCTACTTCGGCCTGGCCATCGCCGCGGTCGTCCTGGGCGCCGCGGGCACCTTCGGCGAGTTCAATCCGACCATGAACCCGGCCGTCTCGCTGACCACCTCGCTGCTCGGCGTCAGTTCCGCGCTGGCCGACGGCCTGTTCGGCACCAAGACCTTCGTCACGGAATCCTTGTACCTCGCCAAGATCGCCCCGCGCGTGCTGGCGGAGATCGCGGTCCAGCTCGCCGGGGCCTCCCTGGCGGCCTGGTTCTTCCGCAGGCTTTTCCCGGAAGACCGCTGAAATCCGGAGCGAGGGCTTGAATCGGGCCGGGCAGGTCCCAAGGTGACCGCATGAATCCGCTCTTCGTCGCCCATAAGCACTACGGCTCCCTGCTGCTGCTGCTCATCCTGATTGTCGTCCTGGTCGCCCTGTTCAAGGGACCCAACACCAAGCTCCAGCGCATCGTCGCGGTGCTCGTCGACATCAACCTCGTGGTCGGCCTCATCGCCTTCTTCCAGACGGCGCGCCCGATCTCCTGGTTCCACCCGATCCTCGCCCTCGCCGCGGTCGGCCTGCTGCACGCCGGCGCCAAGAGCGAAGACAAGGCCAAGGTCGTCCGTTGCTTCTCGATCGCCCTCGTCCTGCTCGTCGCCGCCTGGGCCGTCAACGCCTCCTGGGGTCCGGAATGGTTCAAGACGAACTTCGTCAGGCTCCCGTCGGTCGCGGCGGTCAAGTAA
>CAZXSI010000085.1:0-3816 GCA_964643215.1 uncultured Klebsiella sp.
GATGCTGTCGTAGGCGACGGAGCCGACGACGAGGACGGGGTCGGCCTCGCGGCCCTTGTTCTTGATGCGGGTGGGAATGGTCATGAAAAGAGGTCGGGCCGGACGTCGCGCAGACGGTAGAGGGCGAGCAAGGCGAGCGAATGCTGGGCGGGGTTGGCCAGCGCTTGGGCGAGCGCGGCCTGGGGGCTCATGGCCAGCACCTGGATCTCCTCGTGCTCGTCGGGCGCGCGGGCGCCGGTCGGCCGGACGCCCTCCAGCAGCACGAAATGGCAGCGATTGGCCTGGATGGCGGGGTTCGGCGCGCATGTCCCGAGCAGGCGGGTGCGGCCGCCGGCGAAGCCGGTCTCCTCCTCGGTCTCGCGCGCGGCGGCGAGCAGGGGATCCTCGCCTTCTTCGATGACGCCGCCCGGCGCTTCGGTCGAAAGCTCGCGCGTGCCGAAGCGATATTGGCGTACCATCACCAGCCGGCCGTCTTCGGTGACCGGCAGCGCGAGGACCCAGTCGCCGGAGCGCAGCACAAAAAAATCACCCTCTCGTTGGTCGAGAGGGTGATTACAATGTTCCTTGTAAACCCGGAAAACCCTGCAGTCGGCGTGGAGCTCTTCGTGCTGGACGGACCAGCGGGAGGGCGCCGACATGCGCGAACTTACTTGGTCTTCAGACGCTGGCCGATCTGCATGCGGTTCGGGTTCACGCCAGGGTTGAGGTCCTGGAGAGCCTTGACCGAGAGACCGACTTTCTTGGCGATGCCGCCGAGGGTGTCGCCCTTGGCCACGACGTATTCGCCGGGGCCGGGAGGGGTGGCGGACTTGCCGCCCGTCGAGGCGGGCTTGGCGGTGGCGACCTTCTGGAGGGAGACGATCTGGTCAGCGAGGGTCTTCTCGTTGGCGGCGAGGTCGGCGAGACCCTTGTCGAGGTCGGCGCGGAGGGCCTGGACGTCGGCGTTGTTGGCCTTGCCGGCGAGGGCGGTGCCGAGTTCGGACACGCTGGTGCGGGCGGCGACAGCTTCGTCGCTGGCGGCCTGAGCGGCGCCCTTGGCCTTGATGCCGAGCACGAGGCCGGCGGCGCCGAGAGCGAAGCCGAGGATGCCCACGATGAGCGGGAGCTTGGATTCGGAAGAGGAGGAGGAGATGCTGTCGTTTTCCATAGGTGGAGGTGTTTTGCGGGTTGGAACAGTTGGAGATTAGCGGTTTGACAGGGACGGCAACACAAAATCAGACTGTTTCTTCGGGTACCGGGCAGTATCTCAATTGGTAGAGTCCCTGCTTTGGGAGCAGGGTGTTGCAGGTTCAAGTCCTGTCTGCCCGACCACCCGAGACCGCCAAAAAGCAAGCCCGGAGACCCCTCAGGCGTAGGCTAGGACCTGCCCGTCCTTGACCACGGTCACATGGTTGGCCCCGTCGGGTCGTGCTGAGGCTTCGGTCCGTCCGATCACCCGGGCGCCCAGCCCGAGCTCGCCGGCGAGGCGTAAGGCGACCTCCGCGTCCTTGGGCTCCAGGAACACCTCCAGGCGGTGTCCCATATTGTAAACCTGGTGCATTTCCTTGGGGTCCGTCCCGCTAACTCGGGCGATTTCGGCGAAAACAGGGGGTGTCGGGAAGAGGTTGTCCTTGATGAAGTGGACCTTGGAGCCGAAGCGCCGGCACTTGGTCTGGCCGCCGCCCGAGCAGTGGACGAGGCCTTTGACCCGCGCGTTGCCCAGCGCCTGCAGCAGGCGGAGGACATAAGGGGCATAGGTGCGGGTGGGGGAGAGCAGCGCCTGGCCCACGGTCAGGGCCGAACCGGGGAGGGGGTCCGTCAGCCGGTGGGGTCCGCAGTAGGCCAGTTCGGCCGGGGTCGCCTTGTCGTAGGTCTCCGGATACTTTTCGGCGTAGTGCTTCGAGAGCAGCTCGTGGCGGGCGCTGGTCAGGCCGTTGGAGCCGATGCCGCTGTTCTCGGCGGACTCATAGGTGGCGCGGCCATGCGAGGCGATGCCGACGATGACCAGGCCGGGCACGACGCGCGCGGCGTCGACGACGTCGGCGCGCGCGAGGATCGCGGTCGCGGTCGAATCGACCGTGAGCGTGGGCGTGAGGTCGCCGACGTCGGCGGTCTCGCCGCCGCCCGAGGCGATGCCGAACCCCTGGCCGCGCAGCATGGCGAGCACGTCCTCGGTGCCGTTGATGAGCTCCGCGAGGATCGCGCCCGGGATGGCCTTGGCGTTGCGGTTGATGGTGGAGGAGAGGATGACGCCCTTGGTGACGCCGACGCACAGGAGGTCGTCGATGTTCATGACGATGCTGTCCTGCGCGATGCCGCGGAAGACGGACGCGTCGCCGGTCTCCTTCCACCAGAGATACGCGAGCAGCGCCTTGGTGCCGGAGCCGTCCGAATGCGTGACGACGCACTTGGCGGGGTCGCCCGTGAGGTGGTCGGCGACGATCTTGCAGAAGGCCTGCGGGAAGAGGCCGGGGTCGAGGCGGTCCACGGCGGCATGCACTTCGCTCTTGGAGGCGGAGACGCCCCGGGCCGCGTACCGGCCGGAATCAGAGGAGGGCTTGCTTTCGTGCGCCATGGCTCTTGCGTGCTTATCTCCGACCCTGCTATTCGGTCAACGCCCTTCTCCCTCGTGCTGCAACTCTTCCTCCGGCATCCTTGGCTCCGTCGCCTTTCCGCGGCGGCGGTCGGCCTCTTGCTCGGCTTCGCGCTCGTCGCCGCCTGGGGCTGGTGGAACACGCGCAGCCTGCGCGCCCTCGCCGACGATCTCCGCCAGGCCTACGAGGCGCACGACGCGGCCGCGATGGAACGCCTCTTCTGCTGGGACGGCGTCGACGCCGCCACCCGCGGCCGGATCCGCTTCGTGATCCTGCAGGAACATGAGCTCCCGGTGGCTTCGGTCACGGCGCGCCCGCTCACGGCGTTCGACCGCCAGGCCGGCCCCGGGCTCCGTCCGAACCTGACGCCGGCGGGTTCCGTCGAGGTGGTCTTCGCCACCGCCGACCGGCTCTCCGCCTCCTACCTGGCCGGCCGCGACGGGTTCCGTCATAAGCTGATCGTCATGTTGCCCGCGAACTGACGCGGATTCTTGACAGCCGACCGCCGCCTTCCAATTAATCACACCCTATGGCCGACAAGAACGACAAGCGTCCGGAAAGCGTCCCGGGCAAATTCTACGTGGACTCGCAGTGCATCGATTGCGACCTCTGCCGCGAGACCGCCCCGAAGTCCTTCACCCGCCAGGACGACGGCGGCTATTCCTACGTCTTCGCCCAGCCGACCGACCAGGAAGGCATCGACAAGTGCATGGAAGCCCTCGAGGGCTGCCCGGTCGACGCCATCGGCAAGGACGGCGACGAATAATCGCGCCGCCGAACCGCCCGTCCGCCCCGGCCCGCCGGGGCTTTTTGTTTGGTGGGGGCCGCCGCTTCGCCTAGGCTCCGCCCATGGGCGTCAAGATCTCCTGCGAATACCTCGGTGACCTCCGCGTCAAGGCCACGCACGGCCCGTCGGGGACCGTGCTGCATACCGACGCCCCGGTCGACAACCACGGCAAGGGCGAGTCGTTCTCGCCGACCGACCTCACGGCGACGTCGCTCGCGACGTGCGTCATGACGATCCTCGGGATCCAGGCCAAGGGCCTCGGCCTGGATTTCCGCGGCCTCCGCGTCGAGGTCGAGAAGCACATGACCGCCCAGCCGCCGCGCCGCATCGCGAAGCTCGAGGCGACGATCCACATGCCCGCGGGCGTCGCCGAGGACCTGCGCGAACGCCTCGTCCGCGCCGCGAACGCCTGTCCGGTGAAGCAGTCGCTCCACCCCGACGTCGAGATCGCGCTGA
>CAZXSI010000085.1:3916-5391 GCA_964643215.1 uncultured Klebsiella sp.
CTTCTTGTGCCCGCTCATCGCGTAGTAAGTGAGGTAGAGGTAGCAGGGGAGCAGGATGGCGTAGCCGGCGCGCGCGGAATAATGGTCCGCGATCCAGCCGTAGCCGAGCGGGATGAGCGCGTTGCCGCAGAGGCCCATGATCATCAGCGAGGCGCCGGTCTTGGTGAAGCGCCCGAGGTCGGCCAGCGCGAGCGGCCAGATGCCCGCCCAGGTCAGCGAGTTCGAGAGGCCGAGCAACGTGAGGCACCAGAGCGAGACGTCCGCCTCGAGTCCGAAGAGCGTCAGCTTGCCGGGCGCGAACAGCACCCCGCACGTGGCGGCCACGCCGAGCACGACGCAGGCCCGCAGGGCCGTCACCTGCGACACGTGCCGCGGGATGAAGGCCAGCCCGAGCGCGTAGCCGACGATCATCGCGCCGAGCACGCAGCCGGGCAGGATCTTCGCCGCCGCGAGCGGGATGCCCATCGTGTCCGCATAGCCGATGATGGTGTCGACGGCCACGGTCTGCGTGCCGACGTGCAGGAAGATGCCCAGCGCCCCGAGGACGAGGTGCGGGAACTGCAGGACGCTCGCCTTGCCCGCGTTCGCCTCCGCCACGGCGTCCGTCTCGTGCTCGGTGTCGATCTCCGGCAAGGGCGAGAGCTTCACGAGCGCGCCGAGCGCGAGCAGCGCCGCGCCCACGCAGGCGTAAGGGAGCACCACGCGCCGGATCAGCTCGTCGAGCGCCGCGGCCTTCTCGGCCGGCCCCATGGTCGCGAGCCGCGCGAAAAGGTCGGTGTCCGTGACCTTGAAGACGACCGCCGCGAAGACGATCGGCGCGAGGATGCCGGCCCCCTTGTTGCAGATGCCCATCAGGCTGATGCGCCGCGCGGCGGACTCCGCCGGACCGAGCACCGTGATGTACGGGTTCGCGGCCGTCTGCAGGATCGCCAAGCCCGCGCCGAGCGTGAACAGGCCGCCGAGGAAGACGCCGTAGGTGCGCGTCAACGCCGCGGGGATGAAGAGGAAGGCGCCGGCCGCCATGATCCAGAACCCGATCATCATCCCGCGCCGGAAGCCGGTCCGCCGCAGCAGCTGCGCGGCCGGCAGGGAGAAGACGAGGTAGGAGATGTAGAAGGCGAAGGTGACGAGGTAGGCCTGGAAGTGCGTCAGCTCGCAGCCGATCTTGAAGTAGGGAATCAGGATCGCGTTCGCCCACGACACGAAGCCGAAGATGAAGAACAGCACCGCGATGATCGCGATCGAGACGCGCGTCTGCGCGGGCGTCAGGTCGCGGGCATGGACAGGGGCGGAGCGCATGCGCGGGGGTGACGTCAGCCTGCCGGCCCGCCGGACCCGGGCAACAAAAAGCCCCCGGGACGCCGGGGGCTGAGGGTCGGGGATCCGCCCGGGGCTCAGTGCGAGCAGCCGCAACCGCCGGTGCCGCAGCCGCCTTCGCTCTTCTGGGCGGGCTGTTCGGTCGAGCAGCAACCGCC
>CAZXSI010000086.1:0-5354 GCA_964643215.1 uncultured Klebsiella sp.
TGTGGGTGCGGGCTCCCTTGATGTGGATGGGCGGGTTCAGGACAGCGGACGATACCCCGTCCGCCCGCCGGGAGAAGACGGAAGTGGCCGCTCCGTTAATAAGTCGTCCCTTAATCCGCTTTTCCCTCTTTCGGCGAACTGTCAGCGTGAGGGGTATGCCACGCCTCTTTCTTGCCCTCCTGGTCCTGTTCACCGCCCGCGCTTCGGCCGACAAACTCGAGCCCCGCATCCTCTTCCTCGGCGACAGCATCACCTATGGCGGCAATTGGACGGTCTATGTCGAGTCCGCGATCCGTGCGCAGAAGGGGCTCTCCCGCGCGACGATCGTGAACATGGGGCTCTCGAGCGAGACGACCTCGGGCCTTTCCGAGCCCGGCCATGCTGGCGGCAGCTTCCCGCGTCCCGACCTGCATGAACGACTCAGCCGCGTGCTTGGTCAGTTCAAGCCGACGCTCGTCGTCGCGTGTTACGGCATCAACGACGGGATCTATCAGCCGCTCGACGCGACGCGACAGCTCGCCTTCCAGGAGGGCGTCATCAAGCTCCGCCTCGCGTGCGTCCGCGCCGGCGCGCAGGTGGTGCTCGTGACGCCGCCGCTCTATGCTCCGGACAACCGCGCGAAGGACGTGATCAATTACGACGGCGTGATGGAAGCCTATGGCGCGTGGCTCGTCGCGCAGCGCTCCGCCGGCTGGCAGGTCATCGACATCCATCCGCTGCTCCATCAGGCCGTCGACGCCGCGAAGAAGTCCGATCCGACTTTCATCTACGCGAAGGACAATCTCCATCCCGGCGAACAAGGGCATCTCTTCATGGCGAAGGCCGTCTGGTCTTCGCTCGCGCCGATGATGAAATGGAAAGCCGACGTCGCGTTCGCCGAAGGCGCGAAGTTCAAGACGCTGCGCGACAGCTCGTTGCTCCTGCGTGATGCCTGGCTCAGTCAGACCGGGCATAAGCGTCCGGGCGTGAAGGGTGGCCTGCCTGTAGCCGAGGCAGAGACCCGCTCGGCCGAGCTGATCGGCGAATACCTCAAGAAATAAGGGTTTTCGCTTCAAGGCGGGAAGTAAGGGGGTCGCAGGAGGGGTTGGGCTATTGCCCAAGAAACACCCCTCCGACACGAAACCGTAACAATCGTATGGGATGATGCCTGCGTTTTCCAACCACATGCACACCACCCTCAAATCCCTCGCGCTGCTCGCCCTCACGGCGACCGTCGTCTCCGCCCAGTCCGCCGATGTCGTCACCGTCGACGCCAAGCTGCCTGATTACGCCGTCACTTCCGGCGTCTCCGGCAACCTGAACTCCGTCGGCTCCGACACCCTCAATAACCTGATGACTTTCTGGAGCGAAGGTTTCAAGGCGAAGTACCCTAACGTCAACATCCAGGTCGAAGGTAAGGGATCGGGCACCGCTCCGGTCGCCCTCACTTCCGGCGCCGCCCAGGTCGGTCCGATGAGCCGCGAGATGAAGTCCTCCGAAGTCGCCGCCTTTGCCGGCAAGTTCGGCCACAAGCCGACCAAGATCGCCGTCGCGATCGACGCCCTCGCCGTCTTCGTCCACAAGGACAACCCGGTCACCGGTCTTTCCCTCAGCCAGATCGACGGCATCTTCTCCTCGACCCGCAAGCGCGGCGGCCAAGACATTGCCACCTGGGGTGACGTCAAGCTGACCGGCGCCTTCGCCGGCAAGACGATCTCCGCTTTCGGTCGTAACTCGGCCTCCGGCACCTACGGCTTCTTCAAGGACAACGCCCTCAAGAACGGCGACTACAAGTCCTCCGTCAAGGAACAGCCCGGTTCGTCCTCCGTCGTCCAAGGTGTCGCCGCCGACCTCGGCGCGATCGGCTACTCCGGCATCGGCTACAAGACCTCCGGCGTCAAGGCCCTCGCCCTGTCCGTCGAAGACGGCTCGCCCTTCGTCGAAGCCAACTACGCCAACTGCCTCAACGGCAGCTACCCGCTCGCCCGCTACCTGTACGTCTACGTGAACAAGGCGCCCTCCAAGGACATGGACAAGCTGACCAGCGAGTTCATCACCTTCGTGCTCTCCAAGCAGGGCCAGGAAATCACGATCAAGGACGGCTACTTCCCCCTGCCGGCCGACGTGTCCGCCGAAGGTCGGGCCGCCCTCAAGTACTACAGCGCCGAATAAGCTTGGTCTCGAAATCGTATCGTCGCCACCACGCCCTCCGGGGCCGGTCTGCAAAGCGCGACGATACGGTCTCGGGTCCTCCTGAGGCGGGGTCTCCCCGCCTTGCCCTTTCTTAGACATCACGACACCAGACCGTCACCCGATGGCAACTTCCGACAAAAACCCTGCTCCGGCCCCGGCGCCGGAGTCGCGTTTTACGGTGAGTCCCATGACCCTGGCCGCCGACCGGTGGATGGGACGACTCATCCGCTTCGGCGGGGTCGGCGTGGTGCTCGCGGTCTTCGGGATGCTGGCCTTCCTGATCTTCCAGGTCTTCCCGCTCTTCACCGGGGCCAAGGTCGCCCCGGTCGGCGCGCTCGCGGTGCCCGCGTCGGCCGTCGCTTTCGGTGAGGATGAATATGGCGATTTCCCTTACGTCGTGCTTACGGACGGCAAGGTCGTCTTCCAGCGGGCCGCCGACGGCGGCAAGCTGCTCGAGTGGGCCCCGACGCTCGGTGCCCGAGGTGTCACCGCGGTCCGCAGCTACCCGCGCGCAGGCCTCGTCTTCCTCGGGCTCTCCGACGGCAGCGTGCAGGAACTGCGCATCGCCTATCGCTCGACCTTCGACGCCGCGGGCAAGCGCTCCGTCGAGCCGACCGTCACCGCCCTCGAGCCCATCGCGATCGGCAAGGCCGGTCTGCCTTGCGTCGATGTCTGGAACGCCAAAGGTCCCCAGGCCCGCCTCATGCTCGTCCGTCAGGAAGAAGCTGGCAAGCCGCTGCTCACCGCCGTCCGTCTCACCGAGCGCAAAGGTCTGGGAGGCAAGGGCAAGGTGACGGCCTCCGCTCCTTTCGTCGTCGCGGCCGATGTCGCGTCGGTCGAACAGGTGCTCCTCCCCTCCACGGCCGAATCGCTCATCGTCGTCGGCAAAGGCGGCGAGGTGCGTACTTACGCCGACGACGGCTCGTCTTTCTCGTTCCTGCAGGCCTTCGTGCCCTTCAAGGATTCGCCCGATCCGGCCGTCGCGGCGGCCGGCATGATCTTCGGCAACGTGTCGGTCGTCTTCGTCGGCCGCTCCGGCGAACAGCAGGTCTGGTCGATGTATCCGCAGGTCCAGCCCGACGGCAAGAGCTTGCGGCGCTGGGGCAAGATCCACGACGGTGAGAAACTCGCGGGCGCCGGCGAAGGCGTCTATGCGGCCGAGGGCAACAAGTGCTATCTGGCGGTCGCCGGCGGCAAGTTCCAGCTCCGCAACATGACCACGGGCTCCCTGCGCTGGGAGGGTGACGCCCCCGCTGGCTCGATCCGCCAGGTCGCCTTCGCGGGCAACTACGACCGCTTCACGGCGCTCTCCGCCGACGGCAAGCTCCACCGCTGGAGCATCGTGGACCACCACCCCGAATCATCCTGGGGGGCGTTCTTCGGCAAGATCTGGTACGAAGGCGCATCCGCTCCCGACTTCACCTGGCAGTCCAGCGCCGGCTCGGACGAATTCGAGGCCAAGTATTCGCTCGTCCCGCTCTTCTACGGCACCGTCAAGGGCACCTTCTACGCGCTGCTTTTCGCTTTGCCGATCGCGCTGACCGCGGCGGTCTACGTCTCGCAGTTCCTCCGCCCGGAATACCGGAACATCGTCAAGCCGGTTATGGAAGTCATGGCGTCGTTGCCCTCCGTGGTGCTCGGCTTCCTGGCCGGGCTCTGGCTGGCGCCGCTCGTCGACCCTCGGCTGATCTCCCTTTTCTGCGCCGTCGGCATCCTGGCTCCGGCGGCCTTGTTCGCCGGCTTCCTCTGGTCCGCGCTCCCGCAGCCGGTGCGCCGTCAGGTCAAGCCCGGGATGGAGTTCCTCTGGCTCCTCCCGTTCCTCGCCCTTTGCGCCTTCGCCGCCTGGAAGTCCGGCCCCTCCGTCGAGGCGGCGTTCTTCACCGTCAAGGATTCCGCGAGCGGGCTGCCGATCGCCGACTTCCGCGAATGGTGGCGCCAGACCACCGGCGAATCCTACGACTCGCGCAACTCCCTGGTCGTCGGTTTCGTGATGGGGTTCGCGGTCATCCCGATCGTGTTCACCATCGCCGAGGACGCGCTCTCCAATGTCCCGAACTCCCTGATCTCCGGCTCGCTCGCCCTCGGCGCCAGCCGCTGGCAGACCGTGTGGAACGTCGTGGTACCCACCGCGATCTCCGGCATCGTCTCCGGGATCATGATCGGCTTCGGTCGCGCGATCGGCGAGACGATGATCGTCGTGATGGCCACCGGGAACACCGCGGTGATGGAGGCCAATCCGTTCAGCGGTATGCGGACGCTCTCCGCCAACATCGCGGTCGAGCTGCCGGAGGCCGCCGCGGGTCATACCCATTATCGCGCGCTCTTCCTGGGCGCCTGCTGCCTCTTCCTGCTCACCTTCGTGATCAACACCCTCGCGGAGATCCTCCGTCAGCGCCTGCGTGAGCGCTACAAAGTCGTCTAAGCCATGGTCGCTCCTTCCTCCGACAGCAGCACCCCCCGCGGCGAACCCTGGGTCTGGTTCACCGGCCTCGGCCTCATCATCGGACTTGGCATGGTCGTCGGCCTGCTCTGGCTGGTCATCGTCAATGGCGTCACGGTCTTCTGGGCGCCGCCGGTGCCGGTCGCCCAGGTCGACGACGGCCGCACGCTCATCGGCCAGCTGGCCCAGCGTCGCATCCGCGCGGGTTCGCCCGCCGACCAGCCTCGTTATGAGCTCCAGTATCAGGTCGGCCTCCGCGAACTGAACGGCAACTCTTACCTCTGGGTCGACGAGGCCAAGATCAAGGGCGAGACCTTCCCGGCCGACGTGCTGGGCTTGGAGCGCGTCGAAAACGGCCCGGCGTTCGTCCGCCCGCAGTCCCTGCGCAAGTCGGACGGCAAGGTCATCGCGATCGCCGATCCGGCCTTCGAGGCCGTTTTCCAGGCCGAGGTCGCGGCCGCCGCCGCCGTCCGCGAGAAGCTGGCCGAGATCACCCGTCACCGCATCGGCGAAGTCAACGGCGAGATGGATGAAGCCCGCGTGGCCCTGCGCCGCGCCGAGGACCTGAAGCTCGCCGCCGAGGTCGCGGCGCTTCGTCAGCGGATCGCCGGCCTGGAAGGACGTTTCGCGGCGTTGCAGGCCGAAGCCAAGAAGGTCGTGGAGGGCGGGGCGGTGGCCTCGCTCGTCACCAAGGATGCGGCGAACCGAGAGGTCATCGTCCCGCTCACCCAGGTCATCCGCG
>CAZXSI010000087.1:0-5297 GCA_964643215.1 uncultured Klebsiella sp.
CGGGCGATGTCGCGGGTGCTGCCGAGCAGGTCGTTCGAGGCTTCGTCGACGACCGGGGCGATCTCGAGCTGCGGGTAAGGCGTCTTGCGCTTCACCTTGATGACCCGGGCTCGGCGCAGGCCTTCCAGCACGATGTGCGAGGTGCCGTCCTCGAGTTCGACGTGTCCGACGATGCGTCCGACGCACGTGAAGGGGCAGGGCGGTTCGTCGTTGTCGGGCGACAGGCTGTCCTCGTCCAACTGCGAGATCGCGAACATGCGGCTGCCGGCGAGGGTCTCCTTGAGCATCTTGCGGTAGCGCGGCTCGAAGATGCGCAGCGGCAGCAACTGCTGCGGCAGGAAGACGCAGTTGCCCAAGGTCATGACGGGGACGACGACGGTGGGAACCATGTGGAGGAGGGTGAAGGGAATCAGGGGAAAGGCAAATGGGGTCGGCGAGGCCGACAGAGTATTGAGTATCGAGTATGGAGTATGGGGGAGGCTCAAGCCTTGCGGAGGCCGCTGAAAGGCGTTGAGGCGTAAGGCCTGGGTCGCAGGATGGGCGCATGAAGCTGTTTGTCTGGTCGGTGCTGCTGCCGTTCACCCTCATGGCCGGCGAAGTAAAGGAGGTCGAGGTCTGCGTCTACGGCGCCACGCCTTCGGGCATCATGGCCGCGGCCACGGCGAAGCGGGCCGGGCGCACGGTGGTGATCGTCGAGCCTTCCCGCTGGGTCGGGGGCATCCTGGGCGCGGGCATCAAGCCGCTGGAGGATTGCCCTAACCCCGCCGCGACGGGCGGCATGACCAAGCCGCTGCTGACCACGTTGGGTAATTCGCCGGAGATCATCCGCGCCTCGTTCGAGAAACTCCTCGCCGACCAAGGCATCCAAGTCGTCCGGGAGCTGCGCGTGGGGTCGGTCGAGAAGTCCGGCGGGAAGATTTCATCGGTCTCGTTCGACTTCGCTCCTTATGACGCCTTGGGCTGCCCGCCGGCCGTCGCCACCGAGGTCGGTCGCCTGCGCGTGAAGGCGCAGGTGTTCATCGACGCAGGCTACGAAGGCGACCTGCTGGCTCGGGCGGGCGTGCCGTATCGGGTGACGCGCGAATCGACGCAGGAATACGGCGAAGAAGCCGCCGGCGTGCGCGAGCCGGTGGAGCTCACGCCGATCGACCCCTATGTTAAAGCCGGCGACGCCGCCAGTGGTCTGCTGCCCGGTATCACGGGCCGCTTCGCCGAGGCCGTGGGCACGTCGGACGCCCATATTCAGGCTTATAACTACCGATACTACGTGACGTCCGATCCGGCCCGCCGTGCACCGCTGACGCCGCCGGCCGGCTATGACGCCAAGGACTTCGAGCTCGTCGGACGTTATGTCGAACATCTCAAGGCCAGCATCTCCGATCCGAAGGAGCTGAAGAAACGCCTCGCTCGCATCTTCCCCGGCTGGATGAACGCGGGGGAATACAACTACCACCGCAACTCGCTCATCACGATGGCGCCGGTCGGCGTCAGCCATCTCTATGCCGACGGCGACTATGCGGTGAAGGCGCAGGTCTGGAAGGCGCACCAGGATTACCTCCGCGGGCTGCACCACTTCATGAGCACCGATGCGCGCGTGCCCGATGATTTCCGCAAGGAGACCGCCGAACTTGGCCTCGACCTGCCGCGTCACCCCGATACCGCCGGCTGGCCGGGCCAGCTGTATGTCCGTCTCACGCGTCGCCTGCAGGGCCGTTATGTCATCACCGCGGCGGACGTCTATAACCGCACGAAAGTCGACGACCCCGTGGCCCTCGCCCAATACGGCATCGACACCTATCCCGCCCGTCGGGTCGTCGTCGAGAAGGAGGGCAAGACGTTCGTCGGGCTCGAGGGTTGGATGTTCGTCGGTGGCTCGCATGGCCCGACCAGGACGCCCTATCCGATCCCGTATCGCGCGCTGACTCCGCAGGAGTCCGATGCGCCGAACCTGCTCGTCTCGGTCTGCTTCTCCGCGTCCTACCTCGGCTACGCTTCCGCGCGCATGGAACCCACCTTCATGATGTGCGGCGAGGCCGCCGGTATCGCCGCGAGCCAGGCCATCGAGACGGGTGTCTCGGTCCAGCGCATCGACCCCGCGGCCTACCGCAAGGCCTTGCTGGCTTCAGGCATGCTGATCGCCTGGGACGAATCGTTACGGCCGCTCGTGGCGAAGGCCGAAGCGAAGTCGCTCGTGCAGTCTTTCTTCGCCGAGGCCGACGATGATCGCGACGGCAAGGCCTCCCGCAATGAATGGGAGGCGCACAAGCCCGGCTGGGATTGGATCTTTCCTAAGATCGATAAGAACGGCGACGGTTTCCTTACGCCCCCCGAATACGAGGCCTTCCAGCGCTACAAGGAGGAGCACAAAGACTGGCGCGAGCTGCTGAAGAAATGACGGATGGCGGAATAGATGACAGATGACTGAGTCGAGGAATGCCATTTTTGCATTTCTCGAAATCGATTCAGCCCTCTGTCATCGATTCAGCCATCATCTAGGCCGCTTCTCGCCTGACCCCACCGCCAACCGCTAACCGCCAGCCGCTAATCCCTGTCTTTCTCACTCACTGCCACTGATCCAGGAAGAGTTTCTTCGGGTCGGGGCTGTCGGATTCCGCGAAGTAGACCGCCATGCGCAAGGAGGGCAGGAAGTGCGCGGGCAGCTTGGCCTTGTTGCGCACCGCAATCTCGGTGAGGAGCGATTCGGGCGAACGGCCGGCGAGCTGGTCCACGCGGTAGTAGCCGGCGTCGAGCAGTTCGCGGGCGACGTCGACCGGGAAGCGCGCGATGCGCATGAACGGACTGCACACGGCCTCCCGACGTCGTTCGGCCGCGCGCTGTCGTTCCGCCTCGTCCACGGTCAGAGTCGGGCGAGGATCGCCGCGCCCATGGCCTTGGTGCCCACGGCCTTGCCGCCGCCGGCGATGTCCGCGGTGCGGATGCCTTCGGCGATGGTCTTCTCGACCGCGAGCTCGATGGCCTTGGCTTCGGCTTCGAGGCCGAAGGAATGGCGGAGCATCAGGGCGGCGGAGAGGATCTGGGCGCACGGGTTGGCCTTGTCCTGGCCGGCGATGTCGGGGGCGGTGCCGCCCGAAGGCTCGTAGAGGCCGTAGCCGTAGCCGTGGCGGTTGCGGTTCGCGCCGAGGGAGGCGGAGGCCATCATGCCGAGGGAGCCGCAGATGACGGCCATCTCGTCGGAAAGGATGTCGCCGAACATGTTCTCGGTGAGGAGGACGTCGAACTGCGCGGGCTTGAGGACCAGTTGCATCGCGGCGTTGTCGATGTACATCACCGCGAGGGTGATGTCCGGCGCGGTGGCCTTGAGGCGGTCGGCGACGACCTTGCGCCAGAGGACGGAGGTCTGGAGGACGTTGGCCTTGTCGACGAGGGTGATGTGCTTGCGACGGGCGCGCGCGGTGGCGATGGCTACGTCGGTGATGCGTTCGATCTCCGACTTGCGGTAGACCATGGTGTCGATGGCCTCGATGTCGCCGCCGTCGATCTCCTTGGTGGACTTCGGGCCGAAGTAGAGGCCGCCGGTGAGCTCGCGGATGCAGACCATGTCGACGCCGTTCGGGATGCGGTCCGGGCGGATGGGCGAGGTGTCGATGAGGTTCTTCAGCAGCAGGCCGGGGCGGACGTTGGCGTAGAGCGTGAAGTGCTTGCGGAGGGGCAGGAGGGAGGCGCGCTCCGGCTGTTCGGCCGGGGGGAGCTTCTCCCACTTCGGGCCGCCGACGGAGCCGAAGAGGATGGCGTCCGCGGCGCGGCAGGCCTCGAGGGTCGAGTCCGGCAGGGCCTTGCCATGGTTGTCGATGCCGGCGCCGCCCACGTCGTGGGTGGAGTGCTCGAGGGTATGGCCTGACTTCTTCAGGACCGCCTCGAGGACGGGCAGGGCGGCGGCCATGACTTCGGGGCCGATGTAATCGCCAGGCAGGACAGCAATCTTCAGGTGCATAGGGAGAGGGAGGGGAGTAAAGATGAACGGCGGCGCGGAGGGCAAGGACAAGCGAGGATAAGGGGTGCCGAATTTCGTACCTCCGGGTGGTTGCCATCGCCGGAAACAGGCCTCTACTCTGGCCGTCTTACTTGTCCCCCATGTCCTCCCAACCTCTCTTCATCGGTAAATTCTCCCTCGGCATGGGCGATCGTTTCGCCCACGAAGCCGAAGCCCAGCTCGCCGCCTGCATCGCCGCCAAGAAGCTCGGCGTCGAGATCGTCCCGGTCTGGAACAAGTCCAACCGCGAGCACAACATCATCGGCTCCGAGCCGACCAGCACCCGCGCCGCGGCCGACGCCGCCGTGAAGGCCCTCGGCTGGACCGCCCCTTACTTCCTCGACGCCGACCACATCGGCCTGAAGACCGTCGACCGTTTCGTCGGCGTCTCCGACTTCTTCACCATCGACGTCGCCGACTTCATCGCCCAGCCGGCCGACCCCGCCGCGGTCAAGGCCTTCGTCGACCGTCACCCTGAGCTCGTCGGCACGCTCACCCTCGCCGGCATCGACCGTCCGTTCACGACCACGCGCGCCGACGTCGAGCGCACGGCCGCCAAGTTCCTCCTGGCCGTCCAGGAAGCCGGCAAGGTCTACCGCCACATCGTCTCCGTGAAGGGCGTCGGCCGCTTCGTCCCCGAGATCTCGATGGACGAGACCGACAGCCCCCAGACCCCGCCCGAGCTGCTCGTCATCCTCGCCGCCATCGCCGACGAAGGCGTGCCGATCCAGACCATCGCCCCGAAGTTCACCGGCCGCTTCAACAAGGGCGTCGACTACGTCGGCGACCTCGCCCAGTTCGAACGCGAGTTCAACGACGACCTCTGCGTCATCGCCCACGCGGTCAAGAAGTACGGCCTCCCGGCCAACCTGAAGCTCTCCGTGCACAGCGGCAGCGACAAGTTCTCCATCTACCCGGCCATCCGCCGCGCCCTCGCCAAGCATGGCGCCGGCGTGCACGTGAAGACCGCGGGCACGACCTGGCTCGAAGAAGTCATCGGCCTCGCCGAAGCCGGCGGCGCCGGCCTGGCCCTCGCCAAGGAGATCTACGCCGAAGCCCTGTCGCACATGGACGAGCTCTGCCAGCCCTACGCGACCGTCATCGACATCGACCGTTCCAAGCTCCCGGCCGCCGCCGTCGTCAACGGCTGGACCAGCGAGCAGTTCGTCGGCGCCCTGCGCCACGACCAGAAGAACCCGCTCTACAACGCCAACATCCGCCAGCTCATCCACGTCGGCTTCAAGGTCGCCGCCAAGATGGGCCCGCGCTACCTCGAGCAGCTCAAGGCCTGCCGCGAGTCCTGCGC
>CAZXSI010000088.1:0-5262 GCA_964643215.1 uncultured Klebsiella sp.
CTCGCCCAGCGCGAGCCCGAGGTCCGCGAGAAGAACGGCAACGTCGCCAACTACGAGAAGCGCCCTGAGCCGCTGACCTTCCAGAAGCCTTTCTCCGTCAAGGGCAGCATGGAGCGCACCCAGGTCCCGGCCGACCTGAAGCTGGTGCTCTTCGCCGCCGAGCCGGACATCATGAAGCCGATCGCGTTCGCCTGGGACGCCCGCGGCCGCCTCTGGGTCGCCGAGACCCGTGACTACCCGCACGGCGTCATGGAAGACCAGCAGAAGGGCAACGACTCCATCAAGATCTGCGAAGACACCGACGGCGACGGCAAGGCCGACAAGTTCACGGTCTTCGCCGACAAGCTCAACATCCCGACGAGCCTCGTCTTCGCCAACGGCGGCGTGATCGTCGCCCAGTCCCCGAACTTCGTCTTCCTCAAGGACACCGACGGCGACGACAAGGCCGACGTCCGCCAGGTCATCATGACCGGCTGGGGCATCCGCGATACCCATGCGCAGGCGAGCAGCCTGTCCTACGGCTACGACAACTGGCTCCGCGGCGCGGTCGGCTACAGCGGCTTCGCGGGCGAGGTCGGCGGCGAGAAGAAGAACTTCGCGATGGGCAGCTACCGCTTCACCGCCGACGGCGCCAAGCTCGAGTTCCTCCACCAGTTCTCGAACAACACCTGGGGCTACGGCGCCAACGCGGCCGGCGATTCCTTCGGCGGCACGGCCAACAACGCCCCGATCTTCTTCGGCGGTATCCCCGCCACGGCCTGGGCCAAGGGCTCCCGCGGCATGTCGGCCAAGAAGATCAACGTCGTCGACAAGGCCCACACGATCACCCCGAATTTCCGTCAGGTCGACGTGATGGGCGGCTGGACCGCCGCGGCCGGCGCGACCTTCATCTACTCGCCGCACCTGCCGGAGCGTCTGCAGGGCAAGGCGATGGTCTGCGAGCCGACGATGAAGCTCATCGGCCTCATGGACGTCCAGCCCGCCGGCGCCGGCTACGTCGCCAAGGACGGCTACAGCCTCGTCGCCAGCTCCGACGAATGGATGTCCCCGGTCTTCGCCGAAGTCGGTCCCGACGGCGCCATCTGGTTCGCCGACTGGCAGAACTTCATCATCCAGCACAACCCGACCCCGAGCGTGAACCGCGGCGGTTACGACGCCAAGACCGGCGTCGGTGGCGCGCACGAGAACGACCTCCGCGACCACTCCCGTGGCCGCATCTACCGTATCGTCTGGGACAAGCCCGGCGCCGTCGCCAAGTCCGCGCAAGGCGAATCCTCCGCCGAGCTCCTCGCCGGACTCTCCGGCGGCACGCAGTATGGCCGTCTCCGCGCCCAGCGCCTGATCGTCGAAGGCAAGAAGCAGGACCTTGCCCCGGCCCTCCGCGAGCTGGTGGCTAAGTCCGCCGCCGACGTCGCCGCCATCCACGCCCTCTGGTCCCTGCACGGCCTCGGCGAACTCGACGCCGCCACGCACCAGGCCGCGCTGCTCTCCGCCTCGCCCGAGCTCCGTCGCAACGCGATCCGCGCCCTCGGCGCCGACGCCGCCGCCCAGAAGCTCTTCTTCGGCGCGGGCGTCGTGGCCGACAAGGCCCCGGCCACCCGCCTGGCCGCCCTCGTGAAGCTCGCCGATTTCCCGACTTCCCCGGAAGTCCAGACGCTGGTGCGCCAGCTCGCCGCCGATCCCGCGGTGAGGGCCGATGAGTGGCTCAACGAGGTTTCCCGCCTGCTCGCCAAGAAGCACAAGACCGCGACCTACGTCGAAGGCCCGAATCTCCTGCCCAATCCCGGCTTCGAGGAGGTCGGCGCCGACAAGAAGACGCCGCTCGGCTGGAAGCGCCGCGACTACGGCCAGCGCGCGGGCAACAAGGACGCCAACTGGGGCATCGTCATCGACCCGAAGAACGTGCGTTCCGGCAAGCACGCCATGCGCGCCATCACCCGTGGCGAGGCCGACACGAGCTTCTTCGCCGACGTCGAGCTCAAGCCGAACACCGAGTATCGCCTGAGCGCCTGGATCAAGACCCATGCGCTGCGCGGCAAGGCCAGCCTCAACGACCATATCGGCCGCGCCGAGACCGAGAAGGTCACCGCCCGCGAGTCCGACTGGACCGAGGTCGAGGTGATCTTCAACAGCGGCAAGCGGACCAAGGCCAGCATCAACCTGCTGCATGTGGCCGTCGGTGATTCGTTCTACGACGACGTCAAGCTGTGCGAGCTCACCCTCGCCGGCGAGGCCCCCGTCACCGCCGGCGACGCCGCCCGCGGCGCCGAGATCTTCGCCAAGCATCCGACCGCCGCCTGCGCCACCTGCCACATGGTGGGCGGGAAGGGCAGCGCCATCGGCCCCGCGCTCGACGGCATCGCCACCCGCGCCACGCCCGCCTACATCCATGAATCCCTGGTCGAGCCGAACAAGGTCCTCGCCAAGGGTTTCGAGAAGCTCGGTGTCTCGCCGATGCCGCCGATGGGCCTGATCCTCAAGCCGCAGGAGCTCGAGGACGTGAAGGCTTACCTCCAGACGCTGAAGTGACCCTTCCGCCGGCCCCTTCCCAATCTGGTTGATTCGGGACGGGGCTCGCCTTTGGCTTGTCCGCATGTGCTCCGTCGAACTCAAGAAGCCTATGCACCCGCTGGTCGTCGTGGCCGCGCTGGTCGCCGTGACCGTCGCGTCGTGCCTGGTCTTATATTTCGGCGTGCCCGGCTCGCCTTTCCATGGCATGAAGTCCGGCGTGTTCTTCCCGATGGAGGTGGAGTTCGCCGATGCGCGCTTCATGGACCACCTGATCAAGTGCGACTCGAAGGAAGTGACCGCCGAAGTGCGCAAGGCCTTGCTCAAGGTGAAGCCGGACTATCCCGCGGCCAAAGCCGTCGTGACCCTCACCAACTACCCCTCGGGGTACAAGTTCCACGTCACCTATGCCACCTACTACGGCCAGCACTTCTCCTTCAGCGGGGACAAGTGGTTTCGCCGCGGCACCCAGGTCGGCGATCCGGCGATCGACGCCGAGCTGAAGGCCAAGGACGACGAGCTCGAGAAAGCCATCCGCGACACCATCGAGGCCTACTTCAAGTCCAAGGGCGCCCACGGCTGAACCAGCCCCGCCCGGCTGTCGTCACTTCTTCGCCTTGGCTTCCCGGAGGCGGACTTCCTTCGTCGGGGCACGGGCCTTGAGCGTCGCGGCCCAGGTCGGCTGCTCGCCGTCCTTGACCGACCAGACCGTGACGTCGTCGACTTCCATGTGGCCGGCCTCGAGCCCGCCCAGCATCACGGCGTGGAGCTCGCTCTTGTAGGTCGGGTGCTTGCCGTAGAAAGAGGGGCCGTCCTGGAACTGCACGAAGACCTCGTCGGCCCGGCGTTCGACCATGACCACGTACCAGCGGCCGTTCTCGAGCTTGAAGTCCTTCGCGACGTCGAGCTGCAGCGTGTCGCCGTCGGCGAGGAGCATCGCCCCGTTCTCGCCCCAGGTGATGCGCGCGATGTGGTGGCCGATCTCGACGAAGGGCGGGACGGACTTCCGTTCGCCGGCGACGAACGGCTTGCCGTCGATGAGCCGCATCGAGAACTTGAGGACGTAATCCGCGGGGGTCTTGGTCAGCACGATGCGCGGATGCACGCCTTTGTGGGTGTCGTGCGAGGCCTGGAATTCGGCCGACGAAGCCTCGCCTTTCAGGACGCCGTCGGCGACCTTCCAGCGCGTGCCTTGGTTCGGGTTCCAGGCGCCGACCTGCGGCGACTTCGCGTTGGTGGCCTTGAGCTCACGCGGCTGGCTGAAGTCGTCGGCGAAGAGGACCTTGTCGGGGTTCAGGAGCTGGGGCTTCAGTTCGGCCGCGAAGACGGCGCAGGGCAGGAGGGTGAGCAGGGCGAGGCGCATCGGGCTGTTCCAATCATACCCCGCGATTCGCCCCGCGGTTGCAGGGAGACGCAGAAAAGCCCCGGATTGCTCCGGGGCTTTCGCAAAGTGGGGTGATTGAGGGGACTTGAACCCCCGACCCCTGGTACCACAAACCAGTGCTCTAACCAACTGAGCTACAACCACCGTGCGTCCTTCCCTAGGAGGAAGGAAGACCTATGCAGGGAATCCCGCGGGGATTGTCAAACCCGGACCCGAAAGCGCCCGAAAGCCCCGTCCGGCCGGAGGTTTGCCTTCTCAGCCGAGTTTTCCTCCCTTTATCCTTTCCCTTTGCCCCCGCGTATCGCTTTCTAACTTCACTTTATGTCTACGTTTTCCGACCTCGGTCTGCCCGAGCCAGTCCTGCGCTCCTTAGCCGAACATGGCTACGTGACCCCGACCCCCATCCAAGCCCAGGCGATCCCCGTCATCATGGCCCGCAAGGATCTCATCGGCGCCGCCCAGACCGGCACCGGCAAGACCGCCGCCTTCGCGCTTCCGACGCTCTCGCTCCTCGGCCCCGCCGCCGGCAAGCCGCGCTGCCTCGTCCTCGTCCCGACGCGCGAGCTCGCCGTCCAGGTCGACGAGAACTTCCAGAAGTACGGGAAGCACTTCGGCACCCGCACCGCGCTCCTCTACGGCGGCGTGGGCTACGGCGCCCAGGTCAAGGCGCTCGAAGAAGGCGTCGACGTCGTCATCGCCACCCCGGGACGCCTGCTCGACCTGCATGAGCAGAAGATCCTCGACCTGAAGTCCATCCAGATCCTGATCATGGACGAGGTCGACCGCATGCTCGACATGGGCTTCATCGAGGACGTCACCCGTATCGTCAACTACTGCCCGAAGGAGCGCCAGACGCTGCTGTTCTCCGCCACGATCTCCGACGCCATCGGCCGCATCGCCGGCTGGGCCTTGCGCGACCCCGTCACGGTGGACGTCCGCACCGGCCTCGGCGCCGCCGACACGGTCGACCACGCGATCTACCCGGTCGACATCTTCCAGAAGTACGACCTCCTCCTGGCCCTGCTCAACAAGAGCGGCTACAAGTCCGTCATCGTCTTCACCCGCACCAAACGCGACGCCGACCGCATCGCCGAATGGATCGAGGGCCACGGCACCCCCGTCGCCACGATGCACGCCGACCGTTCGCAATCCGAGCGCGCCGCCGCCCTCGCCGGCTTCAAGTCGGGCAAGTTCACCATCATGGTGGCGACGGACATCGCCTCGCGCGGCCTCGACATCCGCGGCGTCACGCACGTCATCAACTACAACGTCCCGGAGCACGCCGAGGACTACGTCCACCGCATCGGCCGCACCGGCCGCGCTTCCGCCGAAGGCGAGGCCTTCACGCTCTACTCGCCGGACGAGATGCA
>CAZXSI010000089.1:0-5251 GCA_964643215.1 uncultured Klebsiella sp.
ATCGCGACCAACGACTTCGGCTACGACCTCGGCAGCAACGCGGTCTACAAGATGACCCCCTTCTACAACGCGCGCTACCGCTCCGGCACCGACGTGACGACGCAGCTCGAAGAAGGCGCGCCGGGATCGACCAACCCCGACGGACGCCTCTGGACCTGGGGCTTCATGCCCAATCGCCGCAGCGACGGCAAGATGTACGTGCTGCCCGCCCCGACGGGCGCCGGCCAGGCCCCGGCCCACGGCTTCTTCGGCAACTATTGCACCACGGTCGCGGGGGCCACCGTCGGCGGCACGCCGAACTATCAGGACGCGCTGAACCTCTGGAACGACGTGGTCAACTCGCGCCGACTCCGGGACGCCTTCGGCGTCGATTGGGACGGGACCGCCAAGAAACTGAAGAACGTGCTGACCTACGCCGCCGCCGTCAACGCCGGCAAGAGCCTGCGCATCGTGGCCCGCAACTCCGGCTGGGTGAACTACGACGGGCGCGTGGTCGGCGAGGAAGGCACCGCGAACACCCCGGGCTACGTCTTCCCGCGCCTCCGCAACGGCACCACCGCCGTCGGCGGCCACCAGCATTGGAACTTCTACCTGCTGAACAACAAGAGCATCGACGGATTGGCGCTCAACAAGGATCGCCGCTGGTTCGGCTCCCCGGCCACCCCCAATCCGGTCTACAACCCGACCACCAAGACCGTCTCGAACTATGCCTACGAAGGTTCCGGCACGGCGCCGGGACAGCACCTCGTCGACGAATCACTGATCCTCAACTTCCAGGCGCTCACCGCCGGCTGGCCGCTTTACGGCAACGACAACGGCCACTGGAGCAACATCATCCAGTACAACGAAGAGTGGAAGTCCAACATCGCCGGCCTGACGGCCCGTCCGCCTGACTACCGGATCGCGACCGGCAAGAATCCCGCCTCCCACACGGGTGTCCTCTGGCGCGGCGACCCCAACGTCATCGGCCAGCAGGTGACCTACGGTCCGGAAGACGCGGACCCCGAGTTCGGCCGACCGGAAATCATCTCCGGCCGCGCCGGGACGCTCAACGGCCGCATCCTGGGCGCCGTCCGCGCCGACCTCGGCGACACCAAGCAGCCGTTCTTCATGACGGACTTCCTCCTGCGCTCCGCCGAGATGACCGGCCAGACGAAGAACGTCTGGTATCCCGAGACGGCATCCGCGAGCGCCTTCAAGCTCGCCGTCGGGGGCAGCTACACCGGCTGGATCGCCAACCTGGTGACGCCCCCGGAAGTCTACAACGCGCCGATGTCGCCGTTCTTCCTGAGCGTGCGCTCGCAGCAGGCGCATCTCTACGGGTACGACGGCAAGGCCCATACCCCGATCGGCTGGGTGCTCTCCCAGCGCAAGCTCGACGCCGAACCGGAGATGGCCCTCAGCACGAACAACGTGAACGCCTACTGGGGTGACAGCGTGAAGCCGGGGACGAACCAGCGCTCCGACACGATCCTGTTCCCCATCCCGCGCCGCCCGCTGCTCTCCCTCGCCCAGCTCGGCTCCGCCGGCTACGCGCAGGTGAACACGGACGCCGACCTCACGGTCGGCTCCTCGTTCGCCCACCCCGGCATCATGGACCTGACCAAGGTCACCGACTGGCCGGGCCCCAAGCTCGAAAGCGGCGACGACAAGGCGATCCCGGAGAACGGCTACGTCGGCCTCCACGAAGGCACCCGCATCATCCGCAACTACGCCCAGGTGCGCACCGACCACGCGTTCGTGGCCAACCTCGCCCTCTGGGACGCCTACTACTTCAGCGGCCTGAACCTGCAGGCGAACTCCTACTCGCTGCCGGGCGACAAGAACGCCTTCCCCGCGGGCCCCGACCTCCCGACCGACACCAACGTCGCCGCCGAGCAGGCCAGCGCCCTCAAGAAGGCCGCCGGCAACGACAGCGGCTTCGACGTGACCTCGTTCCGCGACTTCAAGGCCGCGCTCGAGGCCGGCTACAATCCGTTGGCGAACAAACGCGTCGTCTTCCAGCCCGACACCAAGCCGGCGGTGGCCGACGGGACCTTCCCCGGCGCCAACGAGTTCCCCCACCCCACCTACCTGTCGCGCAACGCGCTGTATGACGGCGGCTTCAACGTGAACTCGACCTCGAAGCAGGCCTGGAAGGCCGTGCTGGCGGGCATGCGCGGGCAGACGCTGCCCGACGGATCCTCCGTGAGCGGCACCGTCCTGACCCGTTTCGCCCGTTCCTTCAAGCCCACCGGCGGGGTGTCGGGCGCCTGGAACAACTACCGCGAACTCAGCGACGCCGAGATCGACAAGCTCGCCGCCGAGGTGGTGAAGGAAGTCCGCGACCGCGGCCCCTTCATGTCGCTCGCGGACTTCGTCAACCGCCGCCTCCTGGCGTCCGAGCACGGGCTCAAGGGGGCGCTCCAGGCAGCCATCGACAAGTCCGGCATCAACACCACGGCGATCAAGGACGCCGGCGGCGCCCTGCCGAGCGGCACCTTCGAGGCCCCCGACGCGCCGAACCTGACGTCGAGCTTCTCCGACCCGAACAACAACGCCGGTCGCAACGCCCCGAACTTCACGGACAAGAACGCCGACGGTACCGGCGTCTGGGGCGTCCTGAAACGCGCCACCAACCCGACCGCCAAGCGCTTCCCGAACATCGCCTCGATGAGCGTGACCAACGACGAGAAGAAAGTGGTCGCCGGTCTCGGCGCTCCGCAGCTCGTGACGCAGATGGACGTGCTCAACACCGTGGGGCCGAACCTCACCGCCCGTTCGGACACCTTCACCGTCCGCGCCTACGGCGAGGCCCTCGACAACGCGGGCAACACCATCGGCCGCGCCTGGATCGAGGTCGTCGTGCAGCGCACCGCCCAGTTCATGCTGCCGTCCTCCCGCGGCCCGGCCTACGACGAGGTCACCCGCCGCAAGTCGGCCTACCGCGTCAACAGCGTCGCGGGCAAGGAGTACGACCTCATCCCGATGGTCGACCCCTACGAGAGCGTCTACAACGGCGGCACCCTCCGGCTGCCGGCCAACGCCACGACCTTCGAGAGGGAGAACTGGAACATCAACCGCCTCCTCGGGCGTCGCTTCAAGGCCACCTCCATCCGCTGGCTCAACGCCAACGAAATCTAATTCCATGCGCTTCAGGAAACTCTTGGCGGGGCTCATGCTCTCCGCCCTCGCCCTCGGCTTGGTCGCCGCGGAACCCGAGGTCAAGAAGGCCGCCGACAAGCCCGAAGGCGGCAAGAAAGCCGACCGGGCCGCCGCCAAAGGACGCCCCCGCGGCCTCTCGGAGCGGACCTGCGCCCTCACCATCACCTGGTGGGAATCGCCGGTCCTGGCCGAAGGCGAACAACTGGACCTCGGCGTGCAGACCGACGGCGGCGTCATCCCGATCTGGCCCTCGGCCATGAACCCCGGCACCACCATGCTCTACGAGGGGCCCGCCGCCGTGGCCATCGTGCGCAAGGCGATGCTCCCGGACCCGAGCGGCAAGGCCGGCGCCAAGCCGGTCGAGACGTGGCTGCCGTTCGTCAACCTGAACCTCGGCCCGGACGAACGGGAGACCCTGGCGATCCTGTTCGCGGCCGACGGCACGACCAGCAAGGTCATGGCCCGCACCTTCAACATCAACGTCGAGAACTTCCCGTTCGGCGGCTTCCACGTGTACAACTACACCAAGGGACCGCTGCTATGCAGCATGGCGGGCAAGACCTTCAACGCCCCGCCCTCGACGCGCACGGCGAGCCCCGTGGTCATGACCAGACGCGAGGTCGTGAATTTCTTCCTCGGGGTGACCGATCCCGACGGCGCCCAGAAACTGATCTTCCGCGCCCCGCTGATCCTGAACGAGAAGATCCGCCGGCTTTACTTCGTCATGGAGAACCCCGGCGCCGAGCCCGAGAACCGCTACGTCACCCACACGTTGATGCAGCACGTCTCCGCCCATAAGACCATCGAGAGCCTGCGCGGCCTAGGCACGGCGGAAGAGCCCAAGGCCGAGCCCGAAGGCAAGAAAGCCGGGAAGAAGGGCGGAGAGACGGCAGGCGAAACGCCGAAGGCCCAGTGACCTAGGTCAGAGGCCGGCGGCGGCTTCCTGGTCGGCCAGCCAAGTCACCCGCGACGCGTGCGCACGCAGCACCTGTCCCGGGTGAAGCTTGGGCGCGAATTCACCGCAGGCGATCTCCCGCAGGGCGGCGGCCTTGCCGGCGCCGCCGACGAGCACCACGATGGCGCCGCATTGGGCGAGGCCGGCTTCGGTGATGGTCAGACGCCAGCCACGGCCCGGCCATTCGGTGGCGACGAAGCGCGGGCCGGCCTTATGCCCGATCAACGGGCACTTCGGCCAGAGCGAAGCGATATGGCTGTCGTCGCCAAGACCGAGGACGCAGAGATCGAAGGCCTTGGCGGGCGAACGGCTGGCCCAGGCGGCCTCATAGGCGGCCGCGGCGTCGGCCGGCGATAGCTCGACCGGCCAGGGGAAGCGGCGGGCGGAGGGCACGCCGAGGGCGTCGAGCAGGCCGCGGGCGGCATGGCCGAAATTCGAATCATCGGACGAGAGCGGCACGCAACGCTCGTCGCTCACGTGCCAGTCGATGCGCGCGAGGGCTTCGGCGGTCAGGGCGCGGGTACGGACCGCCCAGGCGTAGAAGGCCTTGGGCGTGGAACCGCCGCTGAGGCCGACGGAGGCCGGGCCGCGGGCGGCCAGCTCGTTGATCCGGCGGGCGAGCTCGGCGAAGGATTCCTCCCGGGACAGCACGCGGACCTTGCCGGCGGATGTGGCGATGTCGGACATGAGGGGAGATTGCGGATTAGAGTATGGAGTATCGAGTATAGAGTATGGGGGCATGAGGTAGGGGCGCGACGGCGTCGCGTCCGTGGGCGGATGGACGCAAGGGGGGTCGGTGATCTCGCCCGGCGATACGTACGTGCCACGGCGAACGGACGCCACGCCGCGGCGCCCCTGCCTAAACAAGAAGGGCGTCCTTGCGGACGCCCTTGATTTCCCGGCCCTCCGGTCATCAGGCCCTCGGGCCTTCGCGTTACGCTTACTGGCAAGCCTCGCAGGTGCCGCCGTTACGCATGGCCTCGATGGAGCACGCGTTCTTCTCCTCGGCGGTGTATTCCTTCTTCTCGGCCTTCGGAGCCTTCTCGACCGTGGCCTTCTCGATGTTGGAAGCGCCGAGGGTGCGGAGGTAGTAGGTGGTCTTGAGGCCGGTGCGCCAGGCGTACTGGTACATGTGCGAGAGCATCTTCAGGT
>CAZXSI010000090.1:0-5060 GCA_964643215.1 uncultured Klebsiella sp.
GCCGGCAGTTCTTCCGCATAGGCATCGTAACCGACCGCGTTGGACTGCCCGGCGACCAGGATGAGGTCGCGGGTTTCGGCGGCGAACGCCAGCCCGTGCAGGAGCAGGGCCAGGCCTAGGGGAAGGCGGCGGAACATGGGGTATCTTTGGGTAACCCGCCTGCCCCGGGAGTTCCACCTTTTCCTTAGGTCTAACCCTTTATTTTCCCTCTTTAAGCAGGAACTCGACCAGCTCCGGGCACTCGAAGAAGGAGGGGCCGACCTTGTGGCCTTCGCCGGGGACGATCTTGACCGTGAACTTGCCCCCGAGGGCTTCGTAACGCGCCTTGAGGAGCAGGGTGTTGTCCTGGTGCGGGACGACCACGTCGTTGTCGCCATGGACGGCGAACATCGGGATCTTGGCGGCGGCGAGGCCGGCGAGATTATCGGGCGGGTTGAACTCCTTGAGGCGGGCCGTGAGTTCGGCTTCGGTCAGGCCGAAGTCGGCGAGCGTCTGGGCCTTCGAGTTCTTGAGGGGCCAGCTGGCGAGGTTGCAGACCGGGTAGATGCCGATCCAGGCCTTCACCTTATCCGGATTCCGGAACGCCCAGGTGAGCGTCATCATCCCGCCGCGGCTCTGGCCGAGCAGGATGGGCTTGGGCGAGTAGCCCCGCTTCACCATCTCATCGTAGAACTTGGTGAACTGCGCCGCGCTCTTCGGCGCGCCGCGGACTTCGCCGAGGTCATAGCCCGCGATGGCGATGCCGGCCTGCTGGCAGGCGTCGGCGTAGAGCTTGTGCTGGACGATCGAGACGCCGCCCTTGAGCGCCGGCGCATACCAGAGCCAGGGCTTTCCCTCCGCCGGCTTGGTCGCCGGGTGGATCACGGCCTTATGCCCGTCGACCTCGAAGGTCTCCGCGGCGAAGAGCGCGGTCGTGGCGAGGAGCAGGAGACTTCGTGTCGCGTTCAGGATCATAGGCATATCTTAGGTCGGCCCTGCGGCGAGTCAAAGCCCGCCTGCGCCTCAGGCCAGCACGGGCCTGATCACGTGTCCGTGCACGTCGGTCAGGCGCCGTTCGACCCCGTTGTTGTAGAAGCTGAGGCGCTCATGGTCGAGGCCCAGCAGATGAAGGATGGTGGCGTGCAGGTCGTAGATCGTCGTGACGTCCTGCACGGCCATGTGTCCGAATTCGTCGGTGGCACCATGGCTGTAGGCACGCTTCACGCCGGCGCCCGCGAGCCAGACGGTGAAGCCCTTGGGGTTGTGGTCGCGGCCGTTGGCCCCCTTCTGGAACGTCGGCATGCGGCCGAACTCGGTGACGAAGGCGACGAGGGTGTCCTTGAGCAGCCCGCGGGCCTTGAGGTCCTTGAGCAGGGCCGCGGCCGGCTGGTCGAGGATGGGCGCGTGCACCGCATACTGGTCGACGATCTTCTTGTGCCCGTCCCAGTTGCCCACGCCCTCGCCCATCGCATAGGAGCCGTTGAAGAGCTGCACGAAGCGCACGCCCTTCTCGAGGAGGCGCCGCGCGAGGATGCAGTTCTTGGCGAACCCCGCCTTGTTGACGTTGCTGTCGTCGGCCCCGTACAGCGCGCGGGTCGCGGGCGATTCGCCGGAGAGGTCGGAGAGCTCGGCGGCGCTCAGCTGCATGCGGGCGGCCAGTTCGTAGGACGAGATGCGTGCGGAGAGGTCGGAGTCGCCGGGATTCTTCTCGAGGTGCCGGTCGTTGAGGCGGCGCAGGAATTCGCGGGTCGCGCGGTCGGCCTCAGGGGTGATCTCGGCGGGGCGCGCGAGGTTCGGGATGGCGCGCTGGGCGCTGAACGCCGTGCCCTGGAAGGAGGCCGGCAGGAACGCGCTGTTCCAGTGACGCGGCCCGTTCTGCGGCACGCCCCGGGGGTCGGGGATGGCGACGAAGGCCGGCAGTTCCTGGTTCTCGCTGCCGAGCGCGTAGGTCACCCAGGAGCCCATGCTCGGGAAGCCGTCCAAGGTGAAGCCGGTCCCCATCTGGCTCTCGGCCGGGCCATGGGTGTTGGACTTCCCGGTCATGGAGTGGATGAAGCACATCTCATCGGCTAGCTCGGCGAGGTTGGGCAGGAGGTCGCTCACCATCTTGCCGGACTGTCCGCGCGGCTTGAACTCGGCGATGGGCTTGATGAGGTTGCCGTTGGCGCCCTGGAAGGTGACGAGGCCTTCGGATCCCGGCATCGGGGTGTCGTGCCGCTTGATGAGCTCGGGCTTGTAGTCGAAGGTGTCCACGTGGCTGAGGGCGCCGGAGCAGAAGATCACGAGCACGCGCTTGGCCTTGGGTTCGAAGTGCGGAGGCCGGGGCGCGTAAGGACGGGAGGGGTCGATGGCCGGGCGCAGGGGCGTGGCGGCGAGGAGGCGGTCCTGCGAGAGCAGGTGCGCGAAGGCGATGCTGCTGAGGCCGGAGAGCGTGCGGCTGAGGAAGCCACGTCGGTTGAGGAGATGGTTCATTCGATGCGGACGAATTCGTTGGCGTTGTAAATCGCGCGGCAGAAGGCGGGCAGCCCCTGGGCGGCGATGAAGCGGGAGGCCTCGGCGAGCTCCTCGGCCGACGCCGGACGCTGGAAGAGCAGCTCGAAGGCGCGGCTGGCCTGCTTGGCGGAATCCTCGCCCGCCTCTTTCCGCAGGCGTTCGGAGAGCGCCGCCGCCTGCTGCAGGGAGAAGCTCCCGTTGAGCAGGTTCAGGGACTGCAAGGGCGTGATGGAGGCGGTGCGCTTGGGCTGGGGCTGGCCGGCGTCAGGACAGTCGAAGGCCCCGAAGAAGTCGTCCAGCATCGCGCGAGGCTTGGACTGGTAGACCATGCGCCGGTAGTCGCCGGGCAGGAACTCCTGCTTCGTGACGTAGACCTTCACGTAGTTGGTCATCGGCTCGAAGAGATCGAAGCCCGGTCCGCCCATGGTGAGGTCGAGGCGTCCGGCAGTCGCCAGCATCGAGTCGCGCAGCATCTCGGCCTCGATGCGGCGGGGCGGATAGCGCCAGAGCAGGCGGGCCGCGGCGTCGATGGCCGCGGCTTTCTCGATCCGCTTGGAATCCTGACGGAAGGTCCGCGAGGTGAGGATGAGCCGATGGACGTGCTTGAGCGACCATCCGTGGTCCATCAGTTCGGCCGCGAGGAAGTCGAGAAGCTCGGGGTGCGTCGGGCGCGAGCCGTTGAGGCCGAGGTCGCTCGGGGTGTCGACGATGCCGGTCCCGAAATGGTGGTGCCAGAGGCGGTTCACGATGACGCGCGCGGTCAGCGGGTTGTCCTTCGAGGCGATCCAGTCGGCGAGGGCCTTGCGCCGGTCGGACTCGGGGGCGTCGGCGGGCAGGGTGAACTTGCGTCCGACGAGCGAGAGGGTGCCGGGCGCCACGGGTTCGCGCGGCTGGGTCGGGTCCCCGCGATGCTTGCGCAGGGTGGGGCCGGGCTGCTCGAACTTGCCGACGTAGCCGCGGGGCTTGGTGGTCAGCCGGGTGATCTCGGAAAGCAGCTGCGAGTGGCGCTTGGTGAGCGCCTCGACCTGGGCTGCCTTGTCCGCGGGAACTTCCCCGAGCGTCGGCAGGCTGCTGACGCGGTCCTTGAACGTGATCGAGAGCCGGTCGTCGCTGGAGGCGACCTTGGTCCACTGCTTCCCGTCCGCGGACGCTTCGATGCGGTAGCCGTAGGCGAGGCGGTCCTTGTAGCGCTGGTCGGAGGCGTCGCGGTTGCGGCTCCAGACGACCCGGTTGATCGTCGTCGGCGCGTCGAACTCGAGCTGCGCCCAGCCCGCGCTCTTCTCGGAGGAGATCCAGCTGCTGCGATTGCCGTATGTGCCGTCGTTGATGAAGCGGGTCTGGTGGATGCTGTTCCCGTTGGCGTAGAGGCCGGAGACGGACACCTTGGCGCCGAGGGAGAGGTTCTTGCCGGACAGGTCGAACACCTCGAGTTCGTCGATGCAGGCTTCGGGATTCGAACCGGTGATGGTGAAGCGCACGAACTTGGCCTCGACGGGGTCGAAGTCCTCCTCGTTGGCCAGATGGGTCACGGGCGCGCGCAGGTGCGGCACGGCGAGCTCCTTGCCTTCCTTGGCCTCCTCGAAGACGGCGAGGTCGGCCGCGGTGGGGCCGCCTTTGTCTCCGGCCCGCAGGATGAGCACGCTCCTGGAGGTGATGCGGTGGACGCCGGCCGACTTCAGCCCGCTCCAGCGCCGCTGGTCCTTGACGGCGGGTGATCCGTCGGCGAACTGACGCTGGTTGATCCGGGCGATCTCGGTCTGGTCGTCCTTGGTCTTGAGGTCGCCGTCGAGGTCGAGCACGTAACGTGCGTCAGAGGCGTGCGTCGTCCATGCCCCCCAGGAGATCCAGATGCGCACGGGCCCGTTCATGGAGGGCTTCCAGGTGAAGAAGTCCTCGCCGGGCTTGTCGGCCCGCCACCAGCGGTAGCTCTCGCCGAGATTGGGCAGGCGGCGGACGTCGCCCGGATCCTGCGCGAGCCCCTTGCCGGTGCCCTTGTCGTAGGCGATGGGGTTGCCGTTGTCCGGCAGTTCGACCTGCTGGGTGTAGCGGGCGTCGGAGTCGTCCGCGAGCAGGATGCGTCCAAGGTAGGCCTTGGGCTTGAAGGTGCGCAGGCTCTGCTCGATCGGACGCAGTTCCGCGCGGAGGGTCTCGGCCTGACGTTCACGGGCGTCGCTGTCCGCGTCGCGCAGCTCACGTTCTCCGTGCTGCACGCCCTGTAGCATGGCCATGAAGGCGTAATAGTCCGTCGTCGGCACCGGGTCGAACTTGTGGTCGTGGCAGCGGGCGCACGCGAGGGTGGCGCCGAGGAAGGCCGACGCGGTCGTACCGATCATGTCGTGCAGTTCGTCGGCGCGCTGGTTGGCGGTCAGCACGGGGTCGGGCGATTTCACCCGGTCCCAAGGACCGCCCACGAGGAAGCCGGTAGCGGCGTCGGCTCCGAGCTGGTCCCCGGCCAGCTGCTCGCGGATGAAGCGGTCGTAGGGCAGGTCGGCGTTGAGGGCCTGGATGACGTAATCGCGGTAGGGCCAGGCGTTGGGACGCGCCAGATTGGTCTCGAAGCCGTCGGACTCCGCGAAGCGGGCGACGTC
>CAZXSI010000091.1:0-5009 GCA_964643215.1 uncultured Klebsiella sp.
ATGAACGGCGGCGGCCTCGTCAACGTGCACGCCGCGAACAACGCCTTCACCGGCTGGGACAACTTCAACGAGATGATCTGCTGCGGCTGGCGCGACGCGAAGTTCGGCCAGCGCATCGCCGTCGACGACAAGACCGGCAAGGCCGTCGCGCTGGTCGATGCCGACGAGAAGATCCAGACGAAGGGATTCGGCTCCGGCCACGGCGCCAAGCATGTCTTCACGCTGAAGACCCGCGACGCCGCCCACCCCATCATGCAAGGCCTCCCCGCCGAATGGCTCCATGCCACCGACGAGCTCTACGGCCGCATGCGCGGCAGCGCCGACCACATGCACGTGCTCTCGAGCTCCTTCTCCAAGCCGGAGTTCGGCGGCACCGACATGCATGAGCCGATGGTCTGGTACGCCCCCTTCAACAAGGGACGCGTGGTGACCACCTCGATGGGCCACCTCTGGACCGGCGACACGACCTTCGACGCGCTGCATTGCGTGGGCTTCCAGACCATCCTGGCCCGCTCCACCGAATGGGCCGCGACCGGCAAGGTCACCCTGCCCGTCCCCGAAGGCTTCCCGACCCTCGAGAAGACGAGCGTCATCGAGCCGTCCAAGGTCGTCTGGAAGAAGTAAGCTTCCGCCGCTTCGCCCGACGAAGGCCCGCCCTCGCGCGGGCCTTCTGCTTTTCAGGAGAACCGGCGCATCGCCACGGCGACGCTCGCGCAGATCTGCTCGGGCGACAGGCTGATGCTGACGTGCAGGCACCGCTCGGTCGCGAGGTTCGGACGCTCCAGCGTCGCGAGCTGGCTGCCGAGCAGGCCGGGCGGCATGAAGTGGCCCTTGCGCGCGTCGAGGCGGGACTGCAGGAGTTCCTGGCTGCCGTCGAGGAAGACGAAGAAGAGCTCCGGGTCGCCTTCGCGGAGGCGGTCGCGGTAGGCCTTCTTCAGCGCGGAACAGGTGACGACCATCGCTTCGCCCCGGGCCTTGCCCGCGGCGAGACGCGCGGAGATCGCGGCGAGCCAGCCGGCGCGGTCGGCGTCGGTCAGCGGCGTGCCGGAGCTCATCTTCGCGATGTTCTCCGGCGGATGAAAGACGTCGGCCTCGAGCAACGTGGCGCCGGTGCGCTGCGCGTAGAGCCCGGCCACGGTGCTCTTCCCGCAGCCGCAGACGCCCATGAAGACGAGGTTCGGGTGCGCCATCGCCGCTCAGAGCTCGACCGTCCGGCCTTCGCGGAACGAACGGTCCGCCGCGGCGACGATGCGCATCGAGTTCACGGCGTCGTCCATGTGCGCGGTCAGGTCGAGGTCCTCGCGGATGGCCTTCTCGAAATAGGCCTGCTCGCGCTCGCAGAGGCCGTCGTGGCCCGGATCGGCCTCGGTCGGGACGACCTCGTCGGGCTTCAGGAACCTGCCGTCAGGGCCGAGGGCGGCGTGGTGCACCTTGAGCGCCTGCGCGGCGGAGTGGGAGTCGACGTCGGCGGACTTACCGGCCTCGGCCGCCTTGCCGGCGACGATGGAGACGCAGCCCTTCGGGCCGACGACGTCCTTCACGAAGAAGGCTTCCTCCGACATCATCGGACCCCAGCCGGCCTCGTACCAGCCCACCGAGCCGTCGGCGAAGGTGACCTGCAGATGGCCGTAGTTGACCATGCCCGGCGGCAGCTCGTCGGAGAGACGCGCGCCGAGGCCGGAGACGCGCACCGGCCGGCTCCCGGTCATCAGGCACATGATGTCGACGTAATGGACGCCGCAGTCGACGATGGGGCTGCACGTCTGCATCAGGGCCTTATGCGTCTTCCACATGTCGCCGAAGCTCTGCTGGTTGAGGTTCATGCGCATGACGAGCGGCTTGCCGAGCGTCTGCACGGTCTGGATGAACTGGGTCCAGGCCGGGTGGTGGCGGAGGATGTAACCGATGACGACCTTGCGCTTCGCGGCCTTGGCCTTGGCGACGATCTGCTCCGCCTCGGCGACGGTGACCGCGAGGGGCTTCTCGACGAACACGTGGCAACCGGCGTCCAGCGCGGCGACGGCGTATTCGGCATGGGTGTCCGGGTAGCTCGAGATCGAGACCGCGTCGGGCTTGGCGGCCTTGAGGGCGGCATGGAAGTCGCCGTACTCGGCATAACCGCCGCCGAGCTCGGCGTTGAGCTTGGCGCGGGAGTCGGCCGAGCGCGTGACGAGCCCGACGATCTGGAAACCGGGGAGCTTATGGTAGGCGAGCGCATGGGAGCGGCCCATGTGGCCGGCGCCGACGCAGAGGACGCGAATAGGGGGCTTGCTCATGCGCCGAGCATCGCCCTTCCCTCCTCCGCTTCAAGTCGGGAGAAGGCCGGTCGCGGGAATTAATCGACCGATTACTTGGGTAACGGCTGGCCGACGCCCTTGGCCCGCTGCGCCTCGAGCAGCGCCTTGAGGCGGGCGACGATCTCCGGATGTTCCTTGGCGACGTTGCGGCGTTCGCCCGGATCGTCCTGGAGGTCGAAGAGCCGCGGGCCGGCCTGATCGCGGCTGTCGTTGGCCTGTTCGGCTTCGGACCCGAGCAAGGCGACCAGCGGACCTTGGGCCTTCTTGCCCTTGCCCGGCGCGCCGACGCCCGAGATGAACTTCCAGCGCGCGTCGCGGATGGAAAGCTGGTTGCCCTGCGTGCTCGAGATCAGCGTCTCGCGACCGGCGCCGCCGGTCAGCGCGGCCGAAGTGTCGACGGAATCGAGCTTGAGGAAATCCGCGGGATCGCCGCCGGCGACCTTGGTGAACACCGCGGGCAGGTCGACCTGCGACATCAAGGCATCGGAGACCTTGCCGGCCGGCGTATGACCCGGCCAGCGGGCGATGAAGCCGACCCGCGTGCCGCCTTCGAGGATGCTGTATTTGCCGCCGCGGAAAGGTCCGGCGGGCGAGTGACCGGCCTGCTTGTTGAGTTCGACGGCCTTGTCCTTGTAACCGTCGTCGAGCACCGGACCGTTGTCGGAGGAATAGACGACGAGCGTGTTGTCGGCGAGGCCCTGCTTGTCGAGCTCCGCGAGGATGCGGCCGACCTGGTCGTCGAAGGCCACGACCGCGTCGCCGCGGGGACCCAGCGGCGTCTTGCCGGCGTAGCGCGGATGGTGGACGCGCGGCACATGGTTCTCATGCGAGGCGTAATACAGGAAGAAAGGCTTGTCCTTGTTGCGGGCGATGAAACCGCAGGCCTTGTCGGCGAAGGTGTCGCCCATGGTCTCGTCGTCCCAGACCGCGGCCTTGCCGCCCTTCATCCAGCCGATGCGGCCGACGCCGTTGACGAGCGCCATGTTGTGTCCGTGGGACCAGTCCATCTTCAGCTTCGCGCGCTCGCCCTCCGCGGTCAGGTCCGGGTCGCCCGGGTACGCCTGCTTGTAGCTGACCTCGATCGGGTCCTTGGGGTCGAGGCCGACGACGGAGCCGTCCTCGACGAAGACCGTCGGCACGCGGTCGCCGGTGGCGGCCATGATGAAGGAATAGGTGAAGCCGATCTGGTTCGGGGACGGGTCGATCTTCTTGTTCCAGTCCACGTCCCCGGAGCCGAGGCCGAGGTGCCACTTGCCGACGACGCCGGTCGCGTAGCCGAGCTTGGCCAGGCTCGCCGCCATCGTCGGGCGGCCGGGCTTGATGATGAGACGGGCGTCGCCGGGGAGCACGCCGGTGCCTTGGCGCCGCCAGGCGTATTCGCCGGTGAGCAGCGAGTAGCGCGAAGGAGTGCACGTCGCCGAGGTGCAATAGCCGGCCGTGAAACGGGTGCCTTGCGCGGCCAGCCGGTCGAGGTGCGGGGTCGGGATGACCTTTGCGCCATAGCAGCCGAGGTCGCCCCAGCCGATGTCGTCCGAGTAGAGCAGCACGATGTTCGGCGGCCGCTTGTCGGCCGCGAACAGGGAAAGGGCGCAGGAAAGGGCAACCAGGGGCAGGAGGCGCATAGGCATCTTGTAAGCCCGCGCACGGGAGAAATAAAGCCAGCAGATGGGCCGCGCACGGCTTGCTTGCCAAACCCGCCCCGAACGCCCAATCAGAAGGCAGACATGCGTTTCGCCAAATACCACGCCCTCGGCAACGACTACCTCGTCCTCGAGCCCAAGGATTGCCCCGCCCTCTTTTCTCCCGAAGCCATCCGCAAGGTCTGCCATCGTCACTTCGGCCTCGGTTCGGACGGCATCTTGTACGGACCGATCGAGCGGACCGACGGCACCTTCGGCCTCCGCATCCTGAACCCGGACGGGTCCGAGGCCGAAAAGTCCGGCAACGGCATCCGCATCTTCTGCCGCCACCTGCTCGAGACGAAGCGCGTCAAGGAAGGACAGGAGTTCAAGCTGCACACCCTCGGCGGCGTCGTCCGCTGCGAGGTGTTCGACGGCGGCGACCGCATCCGCGTCGAGATGGGCAAGGTCTCCTTCCGCGCGCCGGTCATCCCGCACGTCGGCGCCGACCGCGAAGTCCTCGGCGAAACCATCACCGTCCTCGGCCAGACCTTCAAGTACTGGGCCGCGACGGTCGGCAACCCGCACTGCGTGATCCCGGTCGACGACCTCACGCCCGACCTCGCCAAGACGTACGGCCCGCACCTCGAGACGCACCCGAATTTCCCGAACCGCACCAACGTCCAGTTCATGCAGGTCCTCGACCGCAAGAACGTGCGGATCGAGATCTGGGAGCGGGGCGCGGGGTACACCATGGCCTCCGGTTCCTCCTCTTCGGCCTCGGCCGCCGTGGCCCGCAAAATGGGCCTCGTGGACGCGGATTTGACGGTAAATATGCCCGGAGGGCAGATTATCATTGGCATCGGGGAGGATTATTCCATCGTGATGACAGGCCCGACGACCCCCGTAGGCATCTTCGAGATGCACCCAGGAGTCCCGGTCCAAGACGTCGCCGTCTAGGCGATACGTCTTCCCACTAGGTTTTCCCTCCTTTGGCGCGTCCTTTCGGACGTCGCTTTTCACCGCACACCCTCACCATGGCGCCGCGTCAGCCGTTGCCCAACATCTCCGAAGACGATCTCATCGATCTCGC
>CAZXSI010000092.1:0-4818 GCA_964643215.1 uncultured Klebsiella sp.
GGGGAACTTGGCGCAAAGCGCCAAGAGGGGGCACGTTGACACGGTGACACGTGGGCAAGGGGCTGCTGCATGTGCAAAGGTGCAAATGCGGCCAGAGGCCGCGTGCAAAAGTGCAAAGGTGGAGGCAGGCGTTTCGGGTGGCGGATGGCAGCCTCGGGTGGCCGGTGGCGGGGTAGGGGCGCGACGTCGTCGCGACCTTAAGACAGATAGGACAGCACGCGGTGCTGTCCCTACCTTGAGACATCTATGTCGTGACGCGGTCCCGACCCTACCTGCGATACAGCGGACGCGTCGCCGACGCGTCCCTACCTCATTCCAGAATGAGCAATAGCGCCGAGGCGGGGGGCAGGGTGACGGTGGTATTGCCGGCGGAGAGGGTGAGGGCTTCGGGGCTCTTGGGCGTCCAGGTGCCGTCGGTGTTCACGGTCGCGCCGGCGAAGGTGACGCCTTCGGTCGCCGAGGCCGCAGGTGCGGTGAGACGTAGGGCCTGGCCTTGGGTGAACTTGGCTCCGGCGGCGATCGACGCCGCGACGGGCTTGGTGAGGTCCTTGTTCACGAGCGTGACCCGCAGCTTGCCGTCGGCGCCGAGCACGGCATGAGCGGTGAGGTTGGCGTCCGTCTTCAGTTCGGCGGCCACGAGGCGACCTTGCGCAGCGCGGCTGAAGAAGAGCATGCCGTAGTACATCGGCGCCGGGACGTAGCGGGACGTCTGCTTGTCGAAGACGATCGGCGAGTAGTTGTTCGCGGTGAAGCTGCCGTGGAAGTTCACGCCCTGGCCGCCGGCCTGGGCGACGTCGAACATGAAATCGATCGCCCACAGCGCGGAGACGAAGGCGTTACTGACGCCGCGCTTGCCGCCGCCGGAAGCGGTGTTGCATTCGCCGACGCGATACGGGACGCCGACCGAGGTGGCGTCCTTGAGTTTGATGATCCAGTCGTCCGGATATTTCTCGCCGAGGAGCTTCTCGACCGAGGCGAACCGCTGGGCCTTCGGGTCGGTTTCCTTGGCGGAGAGCGGGTAGACGTGCGAGGTAGCGAGCGCGATGCGGTCCTTGAAGTCGGCCATGAAGAGCGGCATCCAGTTCGTGCTCTTCGTCACCGCCGGACCCGTGATCGGGATCTGCTTGTCCTTGGCCTTGATGGCGTCGTAGGCCGCGGTGAACTCCGCCTTGTATTGCGGGTAGCGCCAGTTGCCGGGGCGAATGCCTTCGCGGTTCGGGCCCTTCGGGTAGAGGTTCGGCTCGTTGCCGATCTCGATCGCGACGATCTCCTTCGCGCCGACCTTCCACGCGTAGTCCGCCTCGTCGGCCGCCATCGCGGGGTCGTTGGCGCCGAGGTTGACGCCGTAGATGATCTTCCAGCCCGACGCGCGGGCGAAGTCGAAGAACGCGTCGACGGACTGCGGGCCGATCGTGCGCGGTTCGGTGACGTACCTGTTGTCCTGCATCGACTCGAGGGGCGGGGCGCCCTCGCGTTTGAAGAAGGTCGAGTCGACGTTGTTGGCGCCGATGCGCAGGACGCCGGGACCGAGCGTGCGACAGAGCGCGACGAGGTCCTGGTTCCGGGCGCTGAAGCAGTCGCGGGCCAGCAGCTTCTTCTCCGTGCTCAGGCCCGTGAAGTCGGCCGGGATCGCGAAGCCGGGCTTGTCCGCGTGCACGACGATCGTCGCGGGTACGGGTTCGGCGGCGAGGAGGGAGGTCAGGGACGCCAGGAGGGGGAGAAGGGGGAGGCGGCGGGGCATTGTGACGAAAGGGGTAGGGGTGGGGGCAGGGGTAGGGTTTTAAAGTGCAAAGGTGCAAAAGTGCAAAGGTGGATGCAGTCGTTTCGGGTGGCGGGTAGGGGCGCGACGGCGTCGCGACCGTGGGTAGGGCCGACCATCCTTGGTCGGCCGCGGTCGAGCAGGCCGCTCGACCCTACCTATGACAGGTGATGGCGGTTGGGAACACAACGAGACGGCGGACGGGTGGGCCGAACGTGTCCCTGCCAGGAGGTTGCGGGGGAAAGGGAAATGGGCAGGTTGGAGGCATGGCCAAACGTAAAAGCACCCCGCAACGGATCGTCTACGCCGGTCTCCTGATGCCGTTGAAGCACTTCACGCCGGCGGACAAGAAGCGGGTCCTGCGTGCCAACGAAGGGGGTAAGAAATCGCCCAAGCAGGTGATCTATGTCGGCGAGACCGGCCTGCCGACCGAGGAGCGTTACCTGCAACACCTCCTGAAGTACAAGTCCCAGCGCGGCTGGATCTATAAGTATGGCATCCGCCCGATCGAGCTCTCCACGCGCCTGGCGGACCTCGATGGGCTCAAGCCGTCCGTGAAGAAAGAGATCTACATGCTCTCGCGCCCTTTACGTACCGACTCCAAGGAGCGCGAGGCGACCGTGGCGGCGATCTTCCGCCGCGAAGGATTTTACGTCGTTTCGGCTTAAGGTCTTAGGGTAGGGGCGCGACGGCGTCGCGACCGTGGGTAGGGCCGACTGGCCCGGTCAGCCGCGGTCGAGCAGGGCCGCTCGACCCTGCTTAGAGACAGCGGACGGCTCGGAGAGCCGTCCCTACCTAGAGGCAACTAGGGCAGCACGCGGTGCTGCCCCTACCACGATAGCGCGGACGCGTCCCTACCCGAGGATTGCGGTGGGTGAACGCGTGGTTACGGTAATCGCATGAAGCGACTGCCCCTGCTCGTGCTCATGTTGCTGGCCGCCGTCGGTCAGGCCGCCGAGGAAGCGCGGCGCGGCATGGTCGCCGCGGTGCATCACCTGGCCAGCGAGGCCGGTATCGAGATCATGCGTCAGGGCGGCAACGCGGTCGACGCCGCGGTCGTCACCGGACTCGTGCTCGGGGTGGTCGACAGCCATAACTCCGGCATCGGCGGCGGCTGTTTCTTCCTCCTTCGTCTGCCTTCCGGCGAAATCGTCGCGCTCGACGGACGCGAGACCGCGCCGGCGGCGGCGACGGCGGACATGTTCGTGCGCAACGGCCACGCGGTGCCCGAGCTGAGTCGCACCGGCGCCCTCGCCGTGGCGGTGCCCGGTCAGGTCGCGGTTTTCCACGAGGCTGTGACGCGTTACGGCAAGTTGCCGTGGAAGGTCCATTGCGAGATGGCCGCCAAGATCGCCGAGGAGGGCTTCCCCGTGCCGCGCGCCTACGCCGCGCGCAACGCCGCCGTCGCCAAGGACCTCGCCCAGTTCCCGTCATCGCGCGCGACCTTCCTGCATGCCGACGGCACGCCGCTGAAGGAAGGCGAAATACATAAGCAGCCCGAGCTCGCGAAGACCTTGCGCGCGCTGGGCGCCGGCGGACCCGATTGGTTCTACCGGGGCCCGTTCGCGAAGGCCACGGCCAAGTGGATGCGCGAGAACGGCGGCCTCATCACCGAGGCGGATTTCGCCGCCTATGCGTTCAAGCGTCGCACGCCGCTCGAGACCACCTATCACGGACGCCGGATCGTCGGCATGCCTCCGCCCAGTTCCGGCGGCGTGCACGTCGCCCAGATCCTGAACATCCTCGAGGCCAAGGGCCCGGTGAAAGCGGAGGATTCCGTCCACGTCGTCGCCGAGGCCATGAAGCTCGCCTTCGCCGATCGGGCTTTCTGGTTGGGCGACCCGGCCTTCACCAAGGTGCCCCGCGGTCTGGCCGACAAGGACTACGGCCGGGCGCTCGCCGCCAAGATCGACGTCGCCAAGGTCACGCCGGTCAAGGACCACGGCACCCCGCCGCGCGCGGACGAGCATGTCTTCGAGAAGCACACCACGCATTTCTCGGCCGCCGATGCCGCCGGCTACTGGGTCGCCTGTACGTCGACCATCAACACCTCGTACGGCTCCAAGGTCGTCGTGCCGGGCACCGGCGTCGTACTGAACAACGAGATGGACGATTTCGCCGCCGAGGCCGGGGCGCCGAACGCGTTCGGATTGGTCGGCGCGGAAGCCAACCTGCCCGCCCCGGGCAAGCGCCCGCTGTCCAGCATGTCGCCTACGCTCGTCTTCGAAGGCGACCGACCCGTGCTCGCGATCGGCGCGGCCGGCGGCCCGACGATCATCTCGCAGACCCTCCTCGCGCTGTTGCGCATCCTCGACGAAGGGGACGCGCCGGCGCAGGCGTTGGCGCGACCGCGCTTCCATCAGCAGTGGAGCCCGGACGAACTGCGCGTCGAGAAGTCGCTGCCCGCCGCGATCAAGGAAGACCTCCGGCGGCGCGGCCATGTCCTGAACGAAGTCGAAGCCATCGGTTCGACCCAGGCCGTCGGCCAGCCGGTCAAGGACGGGCCGTTCGTCGGCGCGCATGATCCGCGGTCGCGCGAAGGCCGGGCCGCGGGGTGGTAGCGCGTCGGCGACGCGCGGGGGCACGTGGGCAAGGTGACACGTGGGCAAGGGGTGTGTGCGAGTATCGAGTATAGAGTATTGAGTATGGGGTGGTGTGTCGTTTCGGGTGGCGGGTGGCAGCCCCGGGTGGCAGGTGGCGGGCAGGGGTGCGACGGTATCGCGACCGCGGACGCATCGCCGACGCGTCCCACCCTGAGGATTGCGCGATGGCGCGGGAGGGGTATAAGAGAGCCATGAGACACCCCTTGATCGCGTGGTTCGTCATGGCCGCGTGCGCCGTCGCGGCGAAACCCCTGCAGGTCTACATCCTCGTCGGCCAGTCGAACATGGAAGGCCATGCGAGGGTCGAGACCATCGACTACATCGGGGAAGACCCGGCGACCGCCCCGTTGCTGAAGCGCATGCTCGGGCCGGACGGCAAGCCGGCGGCCGCGAAGAACGTGTGGATCTCCTATTACACCGGCATCGGCGACAAGAACGGCGAAGGCTTCGGTCCGC
>CAZXSI010000093.1:0-1127 GCA_964643215.1 uncultured Klebsiella sp.
ACGGCAACCATTCGTCCATCCACTGGGACATGGTCTGCATCCAGCGCCCCGAATACGGCGGCGGGGAGATCCGTTTCGACGGCCAGGTGATCCGCAAGGACGGCCTCTTCCTTCCCAAGCCCCTCCAGAAATTGAATCCCGCATACCTCCTCGGTAAGGCCAAATAACATGGCCAACCCCAAAAAGCCGAAGAAGGCCCAGCCCAAGCGTCTCGGCTCCCGCCCCCAGGCCCGCACGGCCAAGGCCCTCAAGCGCAAGGCCAAGCCCGCCCCGCATGTGCCCTACGCGGCCCGTCCGGCCAAGGCGCCCATCGAGGAGGCCCGCCCGGATGAGGTCTTCAAGACCCGCATCCCGAGCGAATTCGAACCCGCCCGCGCCGACAAGATCATCGCCGCGCTGCTCGACGGCGTCAGCCGCTCCCGCGTGCAGAAGGCCCTCGACCTCGGCATGGTGAAGGTCAACGGCCAGACGGCCGATTGCCGCACGCTGCTCAACCCCGGCGACGCCATCGAGGTCGCCCTGCCCTCCCCCGGCGAGCCCACCGCCCGCCCGGTGAAGATGGCCCTCGAGGTCCTCTTCGAAGACGCGCACCTCATCGCCGTCAACAAACCCGCCGGCCTCCTCACGCACCCCGTCCAGGGTTCGGACGAGGTCTCGATCGTCCACGGCCTGCTCCATTACACCAAGGGCAAGCTCGCTCCGGCCGGCGGCGCGCCCCGCCCCGGCGTCGTCCACCGCCTCGACCGCGAGACCTCCGGCGTGATCGTGCTCGCGAAGACCGACAAGGCCTACCACGCGCTCGTCGCGCAGTTCGCCGAACGCACCGCGCAGAAGGAATACCTCGCGCTCGTCGACAAGGCTCCGCGCCTGCTCTCCGGCGTCATCAACGCCAACATCGACCGTCACCGCACCGTCCGCGTGCGCATGGCCGTCCGCGAAGACGGCCGCGAAGCCATCACCGACTGGCGCGTGGAAGAAAAATATGGCGTCGAAGCCGCGCTCGTCCGCGCCTTCCCGCACACCGGCCGCACGCACCAGATCCGCGTCCACCTCGCGCACATCACGCACCCGATCCTCGGCGACCGCACCTACGGCAAGTTCGACGTCCCGAGCTACACCGGCTGGCC
>CAZXSI010000093.1:1227-4793 GCA_964643215.1 uncultured Klebsiella sp.
AGCGGGTCGTTGTCGCCGTCGGCCTTCATCTCGGCGGCCAGCTTCTCGCGCATGGCCTTGATGCGGTCGGCGTGCTCCGGCAGGGCTGACAGGTCCTTGGTCTCATAGGGGTCGGACTGGAGGTCGAAGAGCTGGGTGCGATCGACGTGCGGGTAGCGGATGAGCTTCCAGCGTCCGTCGTTGAGCGCCTTCTGGATGCTCTTGTAACCGAACATCAGGAACGGCCGGCCAGGCTGCGTCGGATCCTTCAGCACTTCGGCGAACTCGCGTCCATTGGAACCAGGCGGAGTGGCGATGCCGCAGAGCTTGCCGAGCGTAGGCATGACATCGAAGAGGTAGCACATCGCTTCGCTACGCTTATCCGCGGCGATCCCGGGGCCGGCGATGATCAGGGGCACGCGCATCGAGTGTTCGTAGAGGTTCTGCTTGCCGATGAGGCCGTGCGAACCGCGGGCCACGCCGGAATCCGCGGCGTAGACGATGATCGTGTTGGCGGCATGCGGCGACGCGTCGACGGCGTCGAGGATGCGCCCGACCTGCACGTCGAGGAAGCTGACGTAGCGATAGTACTCGGCCAGCATCGCCTGGATGTCGGCCTGCTTGCGGGGCCAGGGCAGCAGCTGTTCGTCGCGGATGACCATCTCGCCGTTATCGAAAGGATGCTGGGGCAGGAAGTTCGGCGGCAACGGGATCGAGGCCGGCGCATAATCGATCGGAAAGCCCTCCGGCACGATGTGCGGGTCGTGGGGTCCGTCGAAGGCGAGATAGGAGAAGAACGGCTTCCTGCCGTCCTGCGACTTCAGGAACGCGAGCGTCTCGTCGGTGGCTTCCTCGCAGAGGTGCTTCGGGGAGATCTTCGCCGGGGTGAGCTTGCCGGTCGGCAGCATGTCGCTGGTCGGCGCCTTGAGGGGGTTGGCCATGCCGCCCACGAAGAGCGCGCGGGCCTGCTGGAAGGACTTCGGCAAGGCCGGCGGTCCGTTATGCCACTTGCCGGCGGCGAAGGTCGCATAACCGGCCGCGCCGAAGGCGTGGGGCCAGGTCGCATGCCTCAGCAACTTTTCGTCGATCTGGGCGAGGGAACGGCCGGAAAGCAGCATCGCGCGCGAAGGCACGCAGGTCGCGCCCTGGTTGCCGCCTTGCATGTAGGCGCGGGTGAAAGCCACCCCGCGCTTCACGAGCCGGTCGAGGTTCGGGGTCTTGATGACCGGATTACCCAGCGCCGCGATGGTGTCGGCCCGCTGATCGTCGGCGAAGATGAAGACGACGTTCGGGGGTTGGGCGGCGGTCAGGGACACGACCATGGCCAGCAAAGCAAGGGAGAGACGGGGCAGGCTCATGGACCCATCCAAGCCCGCCCGCCGCAGAAGGCAACCCGAGTTCAGGCGTTGAAGCCGTGATGACCGTCCTGTTTGCGATGCTCCGGGGCGTCCGGCTCGACGTGCACCAGCACGGAAACCACCTCGGGATGCGAACGCAGGATGTCGGCCTTGATCCGTCCCGCGATGGCATGCCCTTCGGCCACCGTGGCGCCTTCGGCGACCTGCAGGTGGAAATCGACCTCGAAGCGGTCGCCCAGGCGGCGGGCGCGGAAGGCGTGGAAACCCTTCGCGCCGGGGGCGGCGAGGATATGCTCGCTGAGGTCATGCAGCACGTGCGCCGCCGGCGCGGTGTCGAGCAGGTCTTCGCAGGCGCCCTTGAAGAGCTTGATGCCCTCGGCGCCGAGCCAGCCGGCGAGCACCAAGCCGACGACCTTGTCGAGGGCCCGCCAATCCGGGTTCACATGGGCCACGACGACGGCGATGAGCGCAAGCAACGACGCGACGGCGTCAGCACGGTGATCCGTGGCGTTGGCCATGAGCAGGCGCGAGCCGAGCCGCTCGGCCTGACGGCGGGCGTACTGGTAGAAACCTTCCTTGATGAGCAGCGCGGCGCCGGCGACCCACGCGGCGGCGATCCCCGGTTGGGCGACCTCGGCCCCGCTGACCAAGGCGGCCAGCGATTGCCAGGCGAGCCCGAGGCAGAACAGCAGCACCAACGATGAGATGAGCATCGTCGCCAGGGTGGAGAAACGATGATGACCGTAAGGGTGATCGTCGTCCTTGGGCAGGTGGGCGAACTTGAGGCCGATGATGGCCGCGATGTCGCTGGCGATATCGACGAGGGAATGGATGCCGTCGGCGACCAGGGCCTGCGAAGAAGCGAGGATGCCCACGCTCAGCTTGGCGCCGGCCAGCACCACGTTGACCGCCAAGCTGAGCGCCACGGTCAGACCCCCCTCGCGCTGCAGCGTCGTGCTCATTTGGGTGAATTAGCCCTAATCAGCTCGGCTTCGGCCTGCCAGTCGATTCGGACCAGGTGGGCGTCGGCGACCGCCGGATGGCTTTTGAGTTCCTGCACGAGCGCCTCGAGCTGACCCCAAGGAGCGCCGCCGGGCAGCCTGCGCCACGCATCCAGACGGAGCAGCGACTCCGCCTGGCCGGGCCAGGCGGCGGCGACGTCGCCGGACTGCAGCGTGACCTCGGAAGCCTGATGGCCGGGCTTCAGCTTGATCGCGATGCGGTCGGCGAAGGCGAATTCATAAGCCGCGACCGGACCTGGCTCGGCCAGCGCGACGCCGGCGGCATAAGTCTCCTTGATCAGGATATGCTCTTCGGGGAGCTCCTTGCCTTCGGGCGAATAACGACGGGTGCCGCCGGTGACGAGCGTGCGCACCTTGCCGCCGTCCTTGGCCTCCGCCACCTGTTCGAAAAGGACGTACCGACCGTAGAATCCCTTCTTCGTCACCGCATAGTCGTACATCATCGGCGCCATGCTCAGCGACGAACGGACCTGACGGAGCTGGTTCTTCTTCTCGCTGCCGCAGGACTTGCCGCCGAGGAGGAGCACGACGCCGAGCAGGGCCCCGACGAGGAAGATGACGAATCGTTCGCGCTGACCCATGCCCCGACATCAGCCGAGGAAGCCCGCCGGGGCAAGGAGAAGCCTCCGTCGCGTCGTTTGGCGTTGGAAAATCGCCGGGGGGAGCCAAAACAACCTCATGCTCCAGGCCACCGTCGAGACCCGCGTCCGCTTCGCCGAGACCGATGCGATGGGCGTCACCTACCATGGCAACTACCTGCCTTGGTTCGAGATGGCCCGCGTCGCCCTGCTCGACCAGCTCGGCACCCCCTATCGTCAGCTCGAACAGGACGGGTTTCTCCTGCCTGTCCTGGAGACCGGCCTGACCTACCACCGCCCTTCCCGCTTCGACGACCGCGTGCGCATCACGGTGACCTTGGCCGAGAAGCCCAAGGCCCGGCTGCGACTCACCTACCGGGTCGAGCGCGACGGCGAACTGCTCGTCGAAGGCTTCACCGTCCACGCCTTCGTGAACCGCGAGTTCAAGGCCGTGCGCCCGCCCGACCACGTCGAGGCCGCGATGCGTCAAGCCTTCGGAGCCTGATTTCATGAAGATCGCCGCCGCCCCGCTGGGGCCTTTCGAGACCAACGCCTACCTCGTCGTCGCGGAGAACGGCAAGGATTGCTGCGTCGTCGACGCGCCCAAGGACGCCGGCCCGCTGCTGCTC
>CAZXSI010000094.1:0-240 GCA_964643215.1 uncultured Klebsiella sp.
GTTCATCCACAACGCGAAGAACACGCTGACCATCTTCTCCGAGCTCACGGGGACGCTTTCACCTGTCTTCACTTCGGCTGGTCAGACGGGTGGTTCAGTAATCGCGCTGGCCAACGCCAATTCCTACGTCGGTACGGCTTACGTCAACGGTGTCGTGCTCAACCTAGGCGTGCTGGGCGCGACCTCGACCAACGATGCCATCACCGGCGACATCGTGGTCACCGGTGGAACCACTAACGG
>CAZXSI010000094.1:250-3136 GCA_964643215.1 uncultured Klebsiella sp.
CGAGCTCTTCAATCTCCCTGCAGGCCAGCAACCAGATCGCCGACACGGCCACGTTGACCGTCCGCGGTGGCTCCCGATTCGCCGCGGGCGGCTTCGACGAGACCATCGCGAACCTCGTCATGCAGAGCCAAGGCGGATATGCCGACGGAGGCCCGCTTGTCTGGACCGGAGCGGGCAGGCTGACGCTCACCGGCGGCATCACCGTCAACACGTTGGACGACGTGAGGGCCATTCCTCTTATCCAAGGCAATATCGCGTTGCCTGCCTCTGCGACGGTCACGGTGGGCAAGTTCGTCGGTACGACCGTCCTCGGCACCTTGGGCCATGCCAACGAACAGGTCGGCCTGACGATCAACGCCAACGTTGCGGGTGGCACCAGCCTGACCAAGGCCGGGGAAGGCGCGCTGCAGCTCGGCGGTACCAGCACCTCGGTCTCCGCCATCGCCGTCAACGCAGGCTCCCTGGTGCTGGGCACGGCTAATTATCCGGCCGCCCAGGTCACTTTGGCCGCTGGCACGATCCTGGACATGCGCGGCCAGACCAACGGACAGATCGGCTCCGTCGTCAGCGCTTCTTCCACCGCCGCAATCAAGAACTTCAGCCTCGATACTGGCGGCAAACTCGTCACCGGCGCCGATGGCACCAGCGGCACCTTCGCGGGTCTGATCGGCTCCGACTACACCTCCGGCAAGCTGAGCATCACCAAGATCGGCTCCGGCGCCTGGACGCTGACCGCCGACAATTCCGGCTCGATCCTGGACACGCTGCAGGTCAACGGCGGCTCGATCGTGCTCGCCGGCGCCAGCGCGCGCACCGGATTCGTCACGACCATCCTCGCTGAAGGCGGCTCCCTGGTCCTCGACAACTCGACCAATGTCGTGGCGAATCGCCTTGGGGCCACGACCAGCATCACGAGCACGACGGCCGATCGCACCTTGTCGATGCGCGGTGGCCAGCTCAGTTTCCTCGGCGGCTCCGCGGCCGTCACGGAAGCCCTCAATACCGTCACCAATCTCGAAGGCATGAGCGCCTTCAGCCTGACCGCCGGCACGGCCGCGACCACGCTGAACATCGCCACGCTCTCGACATCGAGCGGCACGAACCGAGGCGGACTTTACCTTGATGCCGGTTCCGGCCTGCTCGGCGGAGCCGCGGCCGGCTCCGGCCGAGTCAACGTCATCGCGACCACGCCAGGTCTTTCGAACAACATCCGACCGGATATCATCGGCATCGACTCGACGGGGTCCGGCCTGGTGACCAGTGATGCGAACGGCTTCCGCCTGCTGGCTTCCGCCGACACCGCCCTTGGCTACTTCGCCCCCGGGGTCTCCAGCTACCTCGCGACCGCCACGCCGGCCTTCGTGACCTCCTCGGGGGGCACCGCATCCAACGCCGCGGCCACCTCGAACGTCTTCCTGTCGGCCGCCACCTCGCTGTACGGAGCGAACAGCGTCAACAGCCTGACGCTGAAGAGCGGCGGCGGCCTCACGGCGAACGGCGGCGGCCTCTCCGGGCTGCTCTTCTCCAACGCTGGGGCGCTTAACGCGTTGACGGTCTCTTCGGGTGCGATCGTCGCGCAGTCGGGCAACCTCGGTATCACCGGCGGCGCGCTCACCGCGGGCGGTTCGTTGCTTTATCTGCACGCCCTGGGCGACCTCGCCTTGGATGCCTACGTGCTCGGTTCGGGTGGCGTCGTGAAGGATGGCGCCGGGAACGTCGTGCTTGACCGGAGTAGCTACAATACCGCGGCGACCTTCGTCAACGAAGGCCGCCTCACGCTATCCGCCGGCAACAACACGCTGCTGGTGGCGCTGACCTCGACTACTCCGACCGTCTACGACCTCGTCGTCAACGCCGGTTCGGTCGACCTGAACGGAACGAGCCAGGTCGTGAAGAACGTCACCCACACGACGACCACGACTTTCTCGGGCGGCGCGGGCGCCGTCGTCAACACCGGCACGTCGGCCTCGACCTTGTTCACGCTGATGGGGTCGGATATCAATTTCGCCGGCACGTTGGGCGGCGCCGGCGGCAATAACTTCGGCGTCGACAAGTCCGGCAACTATAACTGGACCCTTTTCAGTCCGAGCACCTATGCCGGCGCCACCTTCGTCCGCGGCGGCACGATGACCCTTCGCGATGACGCCACGATCGGCGGCGGCGGAGCCATCACCGTGAATTTCGGCACGCTGGCGATGAACAACACGGGCCTCTCCCATGTCGTCGCCCGTACCGGCGCCTCCGCGGTCAGCCTGAACGGCGGCACGCTCTCTTATGCGGCGCGGCTCGAAGGCGAGACGGCGGCCACGCTCGGAGCCCTGACTCTTGCCAGCGGGACCAACACCATCGCGTTCGCGGCGCAGGCCGGTAACGGCGGAAGCCTCAACCTCACCGCGGCTTCGCTGGCCCGCGTCGCCGGCTCGGGCGCCATCCTGAATCTCACCGCGACCGACGGTCAGATCGGCCGCGGATACTCTTCGTCGAATGGGCAGGCGCCGCAATTGACCTTCACGGCGGCGCCTGTCCTCGCCAACAATCTTATCGGCGGCGGGGGTGTCTACAACGGCACCGATTTCCTGACCTACCTCTCGGCCGCCTCTACGACCGGGGCCCTCGGCATCGGGGTCATGGGTGACACCGGTGCGGGTTTCGCCGGATACACCACGACCAGGACGACGGCGGGCAGCGTCTCCGACGCGGCGACCAGCAATTATAAATCGAGCGGCAATTTCGACACCAACGTCGACGGCTCCTCGAGCCTGAACTCTCTCAACATGGCCGTCACGACGGCCGGCAACAGCCTGACCTTCACCGCCTTCGGTGATACGCTGACGCTGACGTCCGGCGGCTTCCTCCGTTCGGGCAATGTCACCGGAAATCTCGGAC
>CAZXSI010000094.1:3146-4780 GCA_964643215.1 uncultured Klebsiella sp.
CCTCGGCATCCGCGAGGTCAATCTCGGACAGTTCGTCGACTGGGGACGCCTCACCTCGACGACTTCCGAACTATTCCTCTTCAACAACCCGAGTACCCTCACGGTCAATGCCCGCCTGACCGGCACGGGGAAGAAGGTGGTCTTCTCCGGAGGCGGCACCTTCGCCCTGGCCAACGGGAAATCGACCCTGCAGCTTCCGGTCACCTCGACCGGGACCGCTACCGTCACGCTTTCCTCGACGACCGGCCTCTTCCCCGGCCAGAAGGTCACCGGAACTTTCGGAGGATCTGCCTATACGGGTACGGTCAGCGCGGTTGTGGATGGCACCACGGTCACATTGAGCTCCGCCCCGGTCGCCGCGGCTGGTTTCCTTAGCTTCGGCACCGCGGGCGCGACGGCTCTCTCAGGGGTGGCGCACACCTCGGGCACCAATACGTTCACCGTCGCTTCCCCGAACACCAATCTCCACGTCGGACAGGCCCTGTTCAGCTCGTCGATCCCCGCCGGCACCACGATCACCGCCATCTCCGCGGACGGCCTCACGGTGACGATGTCGGCTAATTCGACCGCCGCTTTCTCCGCGCCGACCGTCGGCTCGGCCGGCAACAACTACACCGGCGGAACGGTCGTCAACAACGGCACGACCGTCAGCCTGACTCCTCCGCGCACGGGTGAGGTCGTGATTCCCGCCGGCGGCCTGACGATCAACGGCGGCGCGGTCACCTTCGGCGCGACGACCTTCGGAGCAATCGACCCGAGCAACGCCGTCACGATCAATGGCGGTGGCACGTTGACCTTCCCGAATTACGCCGTCGTGGCGCCGGCTACGCCCATCTACAACACCCTCGCGAGCGTCACGTTCGGCAATATCGGCGGCGTCGCTACTCCGACCCTCGGCCTAGGTACCCCGACGGCCCCGCAGCTCAGCCGCATCGTCCTTTCCGCCGCCGCCGCCCTCACTTCGGTCAACGACAACCTCGCGTATACGCCGACCATCAGCGGCGGCACGGGCGCCTCGCTCGAATTCAGCCACGCCAGCCCGACCATCAACGTCAGCGGTCTCTCGCCGATGGGGCTGATCGTCAGCGGCCAGATCACGCAGAATGTCGGCAACACCAATCCCATCAGCAAGACGGGCAATGGCGCGTTGGTGCTGTCCGGCGCGACCAGCAATTGGCGCACCGGCCTCACGCTCACCGCTGGCACGTTGATCCTGGGCGCCAGCTCCTCGAGTACGGCACCGACCACTTCCGGCGGCTTCAGCCTCACGGGCGGCCCGCTCGGCCTCGGTGGCCTTACGGTCGCCGATGGCACCACGCTGATGAGCGGCGCCAGCGCCGTGACGGTGCTCAACCCGATCGCCTTCAGTGGAAACGCCACGTTCGGAGGCAGCGTCGCGGCCAACAACCTGACCCTCGGCGGCATGATTTCGCTGGGTGCCGCGACCCGCACTTTCTCGGTCGGCAGTCCGCAGGTGACTGCCACCATGGCCGGACCTATCTCCGGTCCGGCCAACGTCGGACTGACGAAGAGCGGTAACGGCATCCTCAAACTTTCCTCGCCGGGCAACGATTACGCCGGCGTCACCACGGTCGCCGCGGGCCTGCTGCAACTGGGCGTAGCCAACGCGCTTC
>CAZXSI010000095.1:0-4726 GCA_964643215.1 uncultured Klebsiella sp.
GCATCCAGGTAGGGTCAGCACTGCGTGCTGACCTAGCCCAAACATCGCCTCCTCAAAGCGCGACGAGGAGGAACGTCAGGATAAGCTTGGTCCGGAGGCGCAGCTTGGAGACGAAGACGGCGGCGATAAGGCCGATGGAAACATAGCCGAAGGCACGTTCGGCCAGGAAGGCCAGCCAACTGTCCTGCTCCTTGGCGGCCGAATAGATCCAGAAACGGACCGGCAAGGCGCACAGGACGACGATGAAGTAAGCCGCGATTTCCCGGCGAAGGTTCCGCCTGAAATCCGAGTGATGGCTATCTGGCATGCTCGTAAGGCTTCTCGGCGGGCACGATGACGGGAGCGATGACCGACTTCCACACGGCATAGCCGGCGGGGAGCATATGGATGTCTCCGGGAATGAAGCATTCGGCCTTCGGCTTGCCGTCGGCGCCGATGAGCGGCTCGGTGACGTCGATGAACTTCATCCACGGCTGCGTGGCGCATTCCTTGGCGAGCAGCTCGTTGGTCTTGCGCAGGTCGGCGATCTTCTCGAAGCGCTTGCCGGGACTGGGCACGACGCCGAGGACGTAGAGGCGAGCCTGCGGCAAGGCGGCGTGCAGCTTGCCGTGAAGCTTCCGGAAATTCTCCAGGACGGTCTCGGGCTTGGTGCCCGCATTGATATCGTTGCTGCCCTCGTAGAGGATCACCGCACGGGGCTTGAACGGGATGGCGAGGTTATCGATGAAGAGGTCGGCGGCCTGCGTCATGCGGCTGCCACCGATGCCGTAGTTCACGACGGTCAACGGGGCGAGGTCCTCCTTCACGCCCTTCCACATCTGCATGTGCGAACTGCCGAGACAGATGATGCCGCCGGGCGCCGGCGGGGACTTCTGCGCGGCGGCCAAGGTCTTCTGGTACAAGGCGAGGACCTTCGAGGAGGCGGACTTATCCGTCAGCACCTCGTCGGCCGCGCAGAGGACGGACGAAGCGAGGAGGAAGGCGCAAAGCAGACGCAGGGGCATGCCGATTACTTAGCCTCTTTGACCTTCTTTGTCTTCTTCTTTTCTTCCTTGTTTCCGCTGCGACCGGAACCGTCGCCGACCACGTCCTTGTAGCCGGCACCCGGATTCAGGCCGGCCAAAGCGGCGGCCAGACGGGCCCGAGCGGCCACGGCGGCCTCGTCCTTGGTGTCGGCCGCGACGGCGACCTCCTGGAAGGGGGCGTCCTTCATGTCGTAAAGGGTGCCGGACTGGTCGAGTTTCCAGCCCGCCTCGCGGACGTAGTAGTTGTTGCTGAGCTGGCAATAGGCCCAGGTGCGCGGGGACTGGGCATCACCCTTGAACTGGGAGACCAGGCTGCGCCCGTCCATCACGCGGCCGGTCGGCAGCGGGGCGCCGGCGACTTCGGCGAAAGTGGGCAGGAGGTCGCTGGCGTCGGCGACGTTGGTGTTCACCTTGCCGGACGGGGTGACGCCGGGCCAGGTGGCGAAGAACGGGACGAGGCCGCCGCCTTCCTTCATGGAGCCTTTCTCTCCTTCGATCCGCTTGCCTCCGATGGTCGCCTCAGGGGCGTTGGCCTTGGCACTGCCATTGTCGCCCATGAAGACGATCAGGGTGTTCTCGCGCAGCTTGAGGCGATCGAGCTCGGCCACGAGCTTGCCGACGAGCTTGTCCATGTAGGCGATGTTGTCCGCGTAATGGCGCTTCCTTCTGGCCGAGTCGCCCTCGCCCTTGGGCGCCGGGAGACTGTCAGGCGTCGGCAGGATGTCTCCGTGCACGTGCGACATCGAGTAATAAAGGAAGAAGGGGCCCGACTTATGCGCCTCGAGCCAGGCGGTCGCATCCTTGTGCAACAGGTCGGGGATGTACTCGTCGTCCTTCACCGGGATGGTCTTGCCGTCGAGCACGTAGGTGTCGGGGTCGCCGCGGACCTCGCCGCCCTCTGACATCGGCTTGGCGATCTTGCTGTTCCAATACATGCCGCTGCCCTTGAAGTAGAACTCGTGATCAAAACCCCAGTCCGACGGATCGCCCGACGGCGTGAGCTGGCCCCACTTGCCGATCATCGCGCTGGCGTAGCCGGCCTTTTTCAGCACGGTCGGGATCATGACCTCGGCCTTCTCGCCGGAACGGAGGATGGTCTTGCAGGCGTCCTGCGTGACGGCGCCGGTGCGGAAGGCGTAGCGGCCGGTGAGGATCAGCGCCCGGGACGGCCCGCAGAGCGGCGCGGTGTAGAAACGGGTGAACCGGACGCCGCTGTTCGCCAGCGCGTCGATGTTCGGGGTCTTGTAACGGTCGGACCCGTTGCACCCCAGCTCGGGGAAGCCCAAGTCGTCCGCCAGGATGTAGACGATGTTCGGCTTGGCGCTCGCCCCGAGGAGCGAGGAGAAGCCGGCCGAAAAGACCGCCACAAGGGCGACAAGGAAGCGCAGGGTCATGAGGATACCCCTATGCAACCCCCAGGCATAGGTAAAGTTTCCTATGAGATTCAGGGATTCCCTCCCAACAACATCCCCGTAGGGTGACCCCATGCGCCCCCTGCCCCTCGCCCTTGGCACCCTGCTTGCCCTCACCCAGGCCTTTGCCGCGGACATCAAGGTCACTCCCGATGAAGCCGTCGACGTCGCCCAGGACGGCAAGGTCGTCGCCCGCTTCATGATGTCCCATGACGTCAGCACCCCGGCCAAGCGCCTCGAGAATTACAAGCCCTACCTCCACGTCTACGATCCCAGCGGCGTCCTGCGCCTGACCAAGGGCGCGGGCTTCAACTTCACCCACCACCGCGGCATCATGCTCGGGTTCATGAAGATCACGGTGGGCGGCAAGACCTACGACCGGTGGCACATGGTCAAGGGCGACCAGGTCGTCACCGCCGTCCAGCCGACGGCCGACGGCTTCGTCGCCGCCATCGACTGGCAGGGCGAATCCGCCACGGCCAAGCCGATCCTCACCGAGGAACGCGCCTTCACGTTCACGAAACCTACCGCCCCCTTCTACCTCGGCATCGAGATGCGTAGCACGCTCCTGCCTGGCCAGGGCGAGACCAAGATCGACGGCGACCCGGAGCACGCCGGCGCGCAGTTCCGTCCGTCCGAGAAGATCGACGGCACGAAGACGACCTATCTCTACCCGGGCAAGGACGTCCTCATCCACAAGGTGCGCGACCTGACCTGGGTCGCCGAGGTCTTCACGATCGAAGGCCAGACCTTCACCGCCCTGCTGCTGAACCACCCCTCCAACCCGAAGGACACGGCTTTCTCGGCCTATCGCGACTACGGCCGCTTCGGCGCCTTCCCGAAGGGCGTCGCCACCCCGGAGTCTCCTTTCAAGCTGCGCTATAAGTGGCTCATCGCCGAAGGCGACGTCCGCGACGCCGCGGCCTTCCAGCAGGCCTACAACGCCTTCGCCGGCGTGAACGAGCCGACGCCGGCCGTGACGGTCATGCTCGCCGAGCAGCCGAAGCCGAAGGCCCCGGCCAAGAAGTAAGCGGGCTCAGGCGCCGACGCCCTTCCGGACGCGACCGATCGCGGCGGACTGGCGTTCGCGCAGGATCGCCTGGGCCTTGAGCACCTTGGCCTTGGCGGCGGCGGGGTCCTTGGCCATGGCGAGCACGGCCGGGACGATGCCCGCGAGCTGCGGCTCGTCGTCGAGGTCGAAGAGCCAGTCGTGCAGGCCGATGTCCTTCCACATGTTGCCCTTGGAGGTCTGTTCGGCCCAGCGGCACACGATGGCCGGGATGCCGCTGCCGACGCACATGATGGGCGAGTGCATCTCGTTGCCGAAGAGGCCGGCGCTGCGGACGTAGACGCTGAGCGCCTCGTCGGTGAGCCAGTAATCCTGACGCCAGACCACGCGGTCCTTCACGTCCTCGGGGAGCTTGTCGTAAAGCATCTCCTTGCCCAGGGCCATCTGGGTCTGGTCCTCCGGGCAGATCAGCACCTTGAGGTCGGTCTGCTTCACCACCGCGACGATCGCGGCGCGCAGCTGGGCGTGGTCATGCTCCTTCAGCTCCTCGTTGCGCTTCTGCTTCGCGGCATCGAAAGGACGGTCCTTCTTGATGAGCCAATAGGGCGTGTTGCGGTACCGCGGGATGCAGCAGAGGAACTTGCCGCGCTCGAGGCCCCAGCCGTGCAGGAAGGCCTCGGCCTTCTCCTCGTTGCGCAGGTCGGTGGCGAACGCGCCGTCCGGGCCGAACTCCATCACCGGGCACTTCACGCCGCCGGCCTTGGCGGTCTCGAGCGAGACCGAATCGCGGAAATAGACGAACTGGGCGCCGTTGAGGATCTCGACGGTCTCAGGCGTCGGCTTGCCTTGGGTGATGCCGAGCACGCCGTAGGGCTTCGGGCCCTGCTTGCGCCACATCGCGACCTGCTTCTCGCCCACGAGCGAAGGGCCGGAGCCGTGCAGCAGGAAATCATTCTCGGCGTAGAGCTTGGCGACGTCGGGCTTCGGCCCGACGAACTTCAATTTCGGGAAGCGGGCCGCCAGCATCTCCTTCACGCCGTTGTCGACGCTCGAAGGCCAGAGCGTGACTTCGGCCTCCGGGAAATATTTCTCGAGCAGCGCGAGCATGCCCGGCGTGTGGGCGATGTCGCCGATGTTCACCGTCTGCCAGGACGAGCGCAGGACCACGCGCGGGGCGCGCTTGCCTTCGGCGGCGCCGAGCGAAGCGGCGATGGCCGCCACGAAAGCGGATTCCAGGAAACGACGGCGGGAGAGCATGGGCATCAGGGATAGGGGTAGGG
>CAZXSI010000096.1:0-4719 GCA_964643215.1 uncultured Klebsiella sp.
AGGACCTTGCCGCCGGCCATGACCGCGAACTTGGTCGGCTGGCTGGCGGCGGGCACGTTGACGTGGAACTTGTTCATGTGCTTCGCGTCGATGCGACGGTCCGCGAGGCGGAAACGAAGGATGCCGGCCTTGGTCTCCACGACCAGCTGGCAGTCCGTCGGCTTCAACTGCGCGGTCTCCTCCGCATAGGAGAAACCGAGAGCGCCATGCAGGGCCGGATAGGCGTAGCTGGGCAAGGTCGCGGCCGGATCGTAATAGCCGAGCAACGTGACCACCGCGGCGCCGAAGGTCTGCGGCTTACGTTCCGAAGAACCCTCGTCTCCCTTGCCCTCCTGCCACTTCCTGCCGTCGGAGACGTAGGCCTTGGCGAAACCACGCGAGACCGTGACCTCCTCGCCGTTGAGCAACAGCACGGAATTGTAACCGGCTCCATGGACGACGGCGACCGAACGACCCTTGTTCGCGGCGGAAGCCGGCGGCAGCGGGATCTCCTTCGCCCAGTTGCCGTCGCCCATCGCGACCTCGACGCGCTCGTATTCGGAGAGCAACTTGGCGAGGCTGGCTTCGCTCAGCCCCTTGATCGGCGCGCTGGCCGAACGACCCGTCGCGAGCCGATGCGCGAACGGCTCCATCTTGGCGGTCGACTCGTTCCACTTGCTGAAGCCCGTCGGCGACAGCGGATCGAAGACCGCCTTCGACTCGAGGAACTTCTGGATGATGGCCGCGGTATTAGGCGTGTAGAGCGTGAAGCGGTTGAAGGAAGAGAACGGCGCACCGCCGGCCATGGCGTCGAAGCCATAGCTCCGGCCGTCGAACGGCGGCTGCGACTGCCCTTCCAGCGTGGCGTCCTTGCCGGTGCGGAGCGGGGAGAAGTTCGGGAGGAAGCGGCGCTTGTCGGCGTCCCAACCCCAGGTCGAATTCACCTGGTCGGCCGGACGATGGACGGATCCCTTGAAGCCGTCGACGTAATGGCCGAGCCCGTAGTTATGACCGACCTCGTGGCTGAACTCGTTGCCGAGGGAGTTGTCGAGCGTCACCATGCCGTTGCCGCCCGAGCCGCCGTGGACCTGCACGCCGTTGGCGTAGACGCCGCGGCTGTTGTGGGCCGTGAGCTGGGCGACCGCGTAAGGATGGCCTTTCTCGCCGGCCCCCGCGGTGCTGTGGAGTCCGTAGTTGGCGTTGTCGATGCCGTGCGAGACCAGCTCCTTGCCGATATGCTGGCGCATCGCGCCCTCGTGCCAGCCGCCCTTGCTCGGATCGACTTCCTTGAGCAACACGCCCGTAGGCAGCATCACTTCCTTGAGATGCAGCGGGGCGTATTGGCTGACGATGAGCCGGCTGGCGGGGACGGTCTGGAAATATTCGCGATGCGCTTCCGGGTCCTTGGCGAATCCGAACGCGCCGCGCGGGGTGGTCAGGAAACCCAGGTCGATCGTGTGCAGCAGCAGCTGCGTCGGCGCGCCGATGTCGAGCGAGGCCAGTTCGCCTTCGTCACCGCCTTTGCGGAAGCGCAGACGCAGGCCGGGCCGCAGCCATTCCGCCGGCAGGTCGGCGCTCCAGGCGTCGGCGGCGTAGATCAGGCGATTGTTGTCCAGTTCACCCTCGCGGAACCAGCGACCGCCGACGCTCTTGAAGACCAGGCTTTGGCCACGGCTGATGCCGACGCTCCCGGCGCCATGGTGGATCGTCGAACCATAGCCGGCCCCGGCGTCGACGCGGACCATCTTGCCCTCGTGGGCCTTGGCCGGAGGCAGATGGATGTCGCGCACCCAGCGTCCGTCGGCGGTCTCGATGCGGACGACCGCGTTGCCGCCGAGCAGTTCGCGCACGGCGGATCCGTTCGGCTCCGCCAGTCTCGCCATCGTGGCGGCATCATCGATGACGGCGACCTTCCCGGCAGGCGCGGTGAAATCGACGCCCTTGACCGGCGTGCCGTCCACGAAGTAAGCCGTCTTCGGCAGCTGCGACGGCGGATTCAGGGTCAGCGTGCCGAGCTCCTTGCCGGCGCCATCGAACGCGGTGAGCACGACCGGGGCATTGAACGCGACCGGCGCCGAATCCACGCGCACCGGGCGCACCATGACGAGAGCCTTGCGCAGGCCGATCAGGCGAGGCTGGCGATCGTCCTCCCGAGGGCGGGACGGGATGACCTGACTCTGCGCGAAGAGGACCTGCGCCGCGAAAGACCCTTTGAGGTCGTTCTTCGGAACCGTGGTGTTGAACACCAAGGCGGACTCCGCCGCGGGGGCGGCGAAGAGCTCCGGGGAAAGACCGGCGGCGATCAGACCGGCCATGATGAGGATGCGGGAAGCCATGATGGGGTATGCTCAGAAGAAAACGGAAAGCCTTCCCTGTCAGCAAGGGCGGAGACCCCCTTTATTGGTACGTTTCCGCTCAGCCGACCCCCTGGCCCCCTGCTTTTCCGCCCTCTGCCATCCGTCGTCGGTCATCGATTCCTTGAAAGGAACTTCGGCCTTCAGAAACGCTCCAATACGGTGGACAGCGGGGGGCTGTTTAAGCAATCCTGCCCCCTGCCCCGTCCACCCCTATTTCCCATCACATGAAATCCCTGACCCGTACCTCCCTGTCCCTGGCGCTCGCGCTGGCGGCCGTGACCAGCCTCGCGCAGGACGCGACCAAGAAGCCCGACGCCAAGCCGCTGCCCAAGTGGGAAGCGATGGACTACGGCCGCTTCCTCTCGGCCTCGATCGACAACACCCAAGGCAAGAGCCCGTTCGAGCAGAAGGGCTGCGCGGCCAACAAGGCCGTCCTCGTCAACCTCGGCAACCGTGACGCCGGCTACGCCTTCGACACCGAGACGCTGCGCGGCGCGGGCGCCTGGACCGGCGGCTGGATGCAGACCAAGGGCGTCGCCTTCGACGGCAAGCACGGCCCCAATCCCGGCCCCGCCGTCGGCGCCAAGGTCTACTTCGAGACGAACCCCGGCCCCGGCTGGAGCTTCAACGGCACCTTCAACGAGACCCGCACGCTGCCCAAGGGCCCCGAAGGCGTGATGGCCAAGATCGCGCTCGGTCCTCTCCCGCGCGAGCACGCCAAATACCAGGGCCTCTACCTGCATGGCGACCGCGTCGTCTTCGCCTACACCGTCGGTTCGGCCGAGGTCCTCGAGTCCGCCGAGATGGAAAAAGTCGGCGACGCCGTCGTGCTCTCCCGCTCCTTCACCGTCGTGAAGGGCGAGCTGGATTCCTCCGTCCGCCTGCTCGACCTGCCCTACGGCGGCAAAGTCGACCTCGCCGACGGCGCCAACGCCATCGTGCGCGTCGAGATCCCCCTTCCGTCCGAACAGCCCGGCAAGAAGGCCGACGCGAAGGCCAAGACCAAGGTCGCCAAGAACGCCCCGGCCATCGTGAAGCCGGCCGACGAGCTCACGACGGTCACCGTCAACGGCCTGCCCGCCGGCTCGATCCTCAGCAACAAAGGCAACTTCCTCTCGCTCAAGCTCACCAAGGTCGCCGCCGGCACCTCCTTCAAGGTCTCGTTCGCCCACGGCGCCATCAACGCCGGCGACGTGCTCCGTCGCGTGACCTCCAAGGTCGCCGCCGCCGCCGACCTCCGCGCCTTCACCAAGGGCGGCCCCGCCCACTGGACGCAGGAAGTCGTGACCGAAGGCGTGCTCGGCGAGACCGACCAGGCCAAGCAGGCCGACGCCCTCAAGTCCCGCATCGAAAGCGAGCAGGACGCCGCCCAGAAGCAGTCGCTCAAGGACCAGCTGGCCGAGCTCCTCGCCGCCCCCTACGTCGTCGACACCGTCACCGTCCCCGCCGAGAACCCCTACGGTTCCTGGATCCGCGTCGGCGCGATCGACTTCTTCAAGGACGGCCGCATCGCCTTCGCCACCTGGAGCGGCGACGTCTGGGTCGGCAAGTTCGCCGACGACAAGCTCAGCAAGATCACCTGGCACCGCTACGCCACCGGCATCTTCCACGGCCTCGGCCTGAAGATCGTCGACGAGAAGGTCTACGTCCTCGGCCGCGACCAGATCACGCTGCTGCACGACTTCAACAACGACGGCGAAGCCGACTTCTACCAGAACTTCAACAACGACGTCCAGGTCACGTCGAACTTCCACGAGTTCACGTTCGACCTGCAGACCGACTCGCAGGGCAACTTCTACTTCCTGAAGGGCGGACCCGTGAATCCGGGAGGTCGCGGCTGGGGCCCCCTCAGCGAGCACCATGGCTGCATCTTCAAGGTCTCGCCGGACGGCCAGAAGTTCGAGGTCTACGCCACCGGCATCCGCGCCCCCAACGGCATGGGCGTCGGCCCCAACGGCGAGATCTCCAACGGCGACAACCAGGGTACCTGGGTCCCGGTCGACTACATCCACTTCTCGAAGCCGGGCGAGTTCATCGAAGTCCCCGACCTCTCGCACCGCACCCCGGCCCCGACGAAGCACAGCCCGCACCTCTGCTGGGTTCCCTATGACATCGACAACTCCAACGGCACGCAGATCTGGGTGCCCGCCAACAAAGGCAAGTGGGGTCCGTTCGAAGGCCGCATGCTCTACCTGTCCTACGGCAAGTCCTCGCTCTTCGCGGTGCTCCAGGAGCGCGTCGGCGACATCGCCCAGGGCGGCGTGGTGAAGTTCCCGCTCAAGTTCGCCACCGGCCTGATGCGCGCGCGCTTCAGCCCGGCCGACGGCCAGCTCTACGTCGCCGGCCTCAAGGGCTGGCAGACCAACGGCGTGAAGGACGGCGC
>CAZXSI010000097.1:0-1546 GCA_964643215.1 uncultured Klebsiella sp.
GCCCTTACTTCTTGCCGGTCTTCTCGACGTATTGGCTGGCGGTCAGGGTCGTCCAGCCGTCCTGCTTGAGCAGGGCGGCGATCTTGACGAAGTCCTGGAAGGAGTCGTCGTTCCACATGCCGCAGTGGCCTTGGAGGAGCATCATGGACGTGGGCTTCCGCGCGGCGTAGTCTCGCGCGAACTTCTCGTAGCTGACCTTGCCGGTGGCGACCTCGATGTTGAGCGTGCGGCCGAGGGCCTTGCGCTTGGTCTCGTTCTTGGGCGGGTACATCCAGATGGTGAGCTCGGGCACGGCGTCCATGGCGGCGATCGTGGCGTCGTCCGCCTGGTTGAAAGGAGCGCCGAAGGCGCGGAAGGTCAGCCCGGTGGCCTGCTTGAAGATCGCCTGCGCTTCCTGGAGGTGCTTGGCCTGGGTGGCGACGTCGGGTCCGCGGAATTCCGCCATGGCCTTGCCGGCGGCGTCGGTCCAGCTGCGATGGTCCCAGCCGTGGTGCCAGAACTCGACCACGCCGCCGTGCTCGACGGCGTTGGCCTTGATCCAGGCGACGTCTTCGGCGTTGGGCTGGGCGAGGGAGTCGCAGATGACGCCCATCGTGACGACGGTCTTCTCGGCCTTGGCCCATGCGGCCACGCGCTTGAACCCGGCGGCGAGGCGCTTCTTCTCGCCGGCCCTCACGTCGTCGAGTTTCCAGATGACGACCTTGTCTTCCGCGGCGGATAAGGCGGTGACGGCGAGCAGCGTGAGCAGGGCGAGGAGGCGCATGGGTTGGGGTTGCTTCGGGTGGCGGGGTGACTATGCTCCGCCTATGTCCCCAGGCGAGCCTTTGTCCGCTGAGCCCCGGCCCGCCGCCTTCCTCGTCCGCATGCTGGTGGGCAAGGTCCAGGTCGTCGGGACGGTGCCCGCGGGGCCGGTGCTGCTGTGCGGCAACCATGTGAGCTATCGCGACGTCTTCCTGTTCGGGATGATCCGCGCCTCGGCCCGTTTGCTCGTGCATCCCTTGGTGTTCAGTTTTCCGTTCCTGAAGAAATACGCCCTCCGCTGGGGCTTCGTGCAGGTCTCGATCGACGACGCGGTGACGCTGCTGAAGCGGGGCGAGACCGTGGCGATCTGCCCGACCGGCCTGGTCGAGGCCTTGGGCGAGGCCGAGCTGCCCTTCAAGACGGGCGCGGTGCGCATCGCCCAGCAGGCCGGCGTGCCGATGGTCCCGGTGTATTTCCATTATGGCAACTACCCCGGCCGCTGGGTCACGCCGTTCTCGATCACCGTGCAGAACATGATCCTGTTCTGCCTCTGGCCGTGCTATCGCCGCGGCGTCACGATCGTCGTCGGCGCGCCGATGGATGCGGCCGGCGACGTGAAGGAGCGGACGAGGGCTTTGAAAGCGGCGGTAGAGGGTTTGAAGCCGGGGAAGTAGGGGGCAGATTGGAGGCCTGAATCGAGGGCTGAATGGAGGGCTGCGTTGAAATAAGAGCCGTCTGGATCCGGGTTCGGGTCGATGAGAAGACGAAACCCTCCACTGAATTTATCCATCAACTCAGGCCTCCA
>CAZXSI010000097.1:1646-4696 GCA_964643215.1 uncultured Klebsiella sp.
CAGGCCTCCACGCAGGGCTCCACGCAGTCATCAATCCAGTCCACGTCTCCGTGGTTATTTTATTCCCGGGAGGCGGTCGAAGGGAACCCGGAGGTAGAAGCCGAGGCCCTCGGTGGTCTTGTAAAGGATGCCGACACCGGTGGCCTCGACGGACCGCGGGTCGACGCCGGGCGCGGTGAGCAGGAAGGCCTTGGTCTCGGCGAGCGCCTGCGGGAGGGCGGCGCCGTGTTCGAGCGCGTGGTCGAGGCGTTCCTGATAGGAGGCGCTTTCCGCCATGCGTTGCGTGAGGAGCGGATCGCCGGCGGGGCGATTGGCCGCCGGCTTCGCGGCCGGCTTCAGCTTCTCGAACTCCTCGGGCAGGTCGAGGTCCTTGGCTTCCATCTTCACCGACGCGCCGGCGGCGGGCACTTCGACCTGCGCGGCCCAGAGCACGCCGTTGACGATGAGGCGACGGAACGGTTCGGAGGCGAGGTTGTCGTGGAAGTGCAGGCCGACGAAGCCGAAAGAACGTCCGCCGGCGGGACGTTCGTAGGCCCAGCCGACCGGGTAGTCTTTGCCGCCGACCTTCGCCAGCGCCACGGGCTTGGCGGCCGGCAGGAAACGCAGGTCGTAATACCACTCGTCGCGCATCGGGAAATCCTGCCAGCCGCGGCTGATCGGATGCGTCGGGTCGACGAGGCGCACGGTGCTCGCTTCGACCTTGTAGCGGGAGAAGCCGCCTTTCTGGGCGTTGAAATGCCCGCCGAGCGCCTTCAGCCAGGGATCGGCGGCGGTCGGTTCGGCGGAACCCGTCCCCCAATGGAGCGCGACGAGGCCGAGACCGCGGTCGATGAGCGCCTGCGCCTGGGCGGCGTGGGCGGGCGCGAAGAAGACGTCGCCCCCGAGCTTGTTGTGCAGCACCACCGCGGCGACGCCGTCGAAGGCGTGCGGGTCGGTCGGCCAGCCGCGCGCGACCGTGGTCTCGAACTCGCCGTTCTGCTTGAGCCATTTCGCGATCAGCTCGCAGTCGGGCAGGTAGGTGTGGGAACGGTAGCCGTGGTCCGGCGGCTGGCCGATGAGGAGGACCTTCACCGGCGCGGCGCAGGCGTGGGCGTAGGCGAGCAGGGCGAGGCAGAGCGAGATGACGGGGCGGTTCATCGCCGTCACTCCTAGCTTACGCTGGCCGGCGGAGCAACCCGCGAAGAGGCCGGCTCACTTCGTCGGCGGGGTGACCTCCAAGGACGGCTTGAACGCCTCGGCCTCGGCGCGGATTTCGGCCCGGATATCCGCTGCGGTCTCCTTCTCCAGCGAGACCAGGGCTTGCTGGATGGAGCGCTGGGAGTGTCCGTCCATGGTCACGAAGTCCTTCGGCCACGGGGTCTTGGACGCGATGAGCGCCCATTTGTATCCGAGGAAGGCCGTCGGGTGGCCGACGTGGGCCGCGGCCAGGCTCGCCTGCGCCCCGCGGTGCCCTTGGTAAGCGGCGCGTTCGTACCATTGGAGGCCTTGGATGCGGTTGGGCGGCAGGGTCGGGATCGATTCGAAGCGCGTGTCGAACATCCGGGGTCCGATGTCTTCGCCGATCAGGGCGGACGCATGCTTGGCGGAGGCGGTGACGCCGTAGGTGCGGGGATCGACGGCGAGGACATTGTTCATGCCGAGCAGGAAGATGAAGCCCATGAGCGCCTGGGCGTCAGGGTCGCCGCCTTCCGCCTTGCGACGCAGCCGGCCGAAGGCCGCGCCGACGTCCAGCGGCCTTTTCTTGGCCTGTAGCGCATCGAGGGAAGCGCGATCCCTCGCCCGGGCCGCCTCGGCCGCTTTGGTCTGGGCCGCGGCTTCCTCGCGTTGACGGCGCATCTTCTGGTCGGCCGCCGTCTGTTGCTGACGCCATTTCTCCTGCATTTCCTGATTCGCTTTCAGGGCCGCCTCGGTGCGTCGCTGCTCCTCGATCACGATGAGCCGCAGTCCGTAGGCCAGCAGGACCGCCAGCGCGACGATGAGCATCACCATCATGCCTTGGATGAGCGGCTTGAGCGGGTTCGGGGCCATGGGGGAGGCATACAGGAAGGAGTATTGAGTATCGAGTATAGAGTATGGGCGGGGGAGGCCGGGCGAGGCTTGCGGCCGAGGAGAGGGTGGGTAGGCTGATTTTCATGAGAGCGTGGCTGGCTATCCTGGGCAGCACCTTCGCCGTCTGGGCCGGGGCGGCGCCTTCGGTGCCCGTGGAGACCTTCGTGGTGTCGAAGGTCTCGCCGACGGGCGCCTATCCGACGAAGGACTTCGCGGTGCTCTGGACGGCCTTCCGGCAGCAGTATCGCGTCGGCGCGAACGGCGTCCTGCTGCAGCAGGATTACGCCCGCACGCTCATCCGCAAGGTGGACGAGAACAGCCCTTTCGCGTTCTCCGACCTCACGCGGCTTTTCGGCGACAACGCGGCGGGGAAGACGGGGCAGATGCGGCCCGAAGGCGCCGAGCTGCAACGCGCGCCGCTGAAGGTGCTGCGCACGGCCAAGGAGGCGGCCGAGCATGCGCGCGACGTGACGTGCCGGATGGCCGAGATCCAGGTCGGCGCGCCGTTGACGGACCGGCTGGTCGGCGCGCATGCCGCGGTCTTCCTCCGCAAGGTGCCCAACGATTTCGACCGCGCGCTCGGGTCGGATGATTTCGCCGGGGCCTTCCGCAACACGCCCGTGACGCTGTTCCTGACGGATCCGGAGAGCGTGCCGTTCGGCACGATCCAGGCGCACGTCGAGCCGGCGGCGGACGGCTTCCATCTCGTCGGCGAACTCGCCGATTCGAAGGCCAACCAGGAGCGTTTCATGTCGGCGCTGCGGGCCGGGGCGGCCTTCAAGGTCTTCTGGTTCAAGGAAGGCCTTTGCTACGCCTGCAAGGGGTCCGGGATGGTCGCCGGCAGCTATGACCTCAAAGGCAAGAACGTCCGTTCGTTCCAGCTCAGCGGCGGCTCGCTGGCGGTCGACGAGAAGTGCAAGACCTGCGCCGGGGGCGGCCGTCTGCCGCGCGGGCATGTCAGCGAGCTGGTGTGGGAGAAGGTGAAATAGAGTATAGAGTAT
>CAZXSI010000098.1:0-4685 GCA_964643215.1 uncultured Klebsiella sp.
GCCGAACCGAGGGCGAGGAGACTGAGGAGGGGGAGGTGCTTCATAGGGTTGAGGGTACGTCCATATAAACACCCAATAACCGCCTAAGTTCCAGCCAAACCCGGGAAGGCGGCCTAACGGCTGATGGGCTGGGAGATCCGCAGGTAGGCGAAGAGGTCGCGCAACTGCTGGGCGTCCAGGCCATCGAGCAAGCCCTCGGGCATGAGGCTGCGGCCCATCGGGGTGAGCAGGCGGACGTCGGCCTGGCGGACGGTGATATCCTCCCCCTCCAGCCCGCGGAGGACGAGGATCTGCGCGTCGCGCTCGACCAGGAAGCCGCTGAGCGACCGGCCGTCGTTCGTCGTGACGGAGAAATACTGGAAGCCTTCGCGGATCTCCGCGTTGGGATTCACGATGCTGATGAGCATGGTGCCCAGGTTGTCGCGCTGGTAGGCGGTGAGCTCGGGACCGATGCGGCCGCCCTTGAAGAAGAGCTTATGGCACGAGGCGCACTTCTCCATGAAGATCGGTTCGCCCGCATAGGGATTACCCGTGCCGGCCTTGAGCTTCGCCTCGACGTCGGCGATCTTGGCGAGGAAGTCCGTCACGCCCGGGGCGGGCCTGGCCGGGTAAAGCTCGGCGAGCAGCGACTGCACCTGCTTGGGCTCGTGCTGGCGCATGCGTTCGACCATGTCGCGCGGCACGGTGTTGGCGGCGACCTGGCCCGATTTCACGGCCTGCAGGAGCTGCAGCGACCACTCGGAACGGCTGGCGAGCAAGGCCAGCGCGGCGAGACGGATCTCGCCGGCGGCCTGCCCGACGATGGTCACCGCCTTGGCGCCGACTTCGGGCTGGCCGTAGGCCATCAGCGAGATCAGGGCGGCCTTGCGCAGCGGAGCGGCTTCGGCCGAGTCGGCGATGGCCAACAACGCCGGCAACGCCTCGGCCTGACGGACCTCGCCGAAGACCCGGATCTGGTTGAGCCGCTCGGTAGCCTCGGCCTTCTTGTTCGCGACGAGCGCCAGCGATTCCTTGATCGCCGCCGGTTCGCCTTGGCGGACGCGCAGGACCAACGGCGCCTTGCCCGAGGCGGCCAGGGCCCGGAGGAGCTCGTCGGGCAGCCCGGCGAGCTCGCGCCCGCGATAGGCCTCCTCGAACCCCTTCATGAGGTAGGCGCCATGGGCGGCCGTCGGGGCGAGGCGCAGCAGCTGGGCGCAGACGAGCAGGTCGGCCCGGCGGCCTTCGGCGGCGAAGCGTCGCATCAGGCGCGGGAGGAGATGCTGCTGCACCAGCGGACGGTCCCAGACGGCCGGATCCTTCACGAAGCCGACCACGGCGTCGCGGTCGATCGTCACGTGGGATTCCAGCGCGAACCAGAGCAGCAGCGGGACATAGGCATCGGACGCGTCCTCGTCGCGCGAAGCGAGCGCCGTGACGAGCGGGAGCATCTGCCCGGTCGGCAGCCGTCGGGCCGAGCAGGCGAACTGCGAGCGCACCTCGGCATCGGGCTCGGTGCGGGCGCGGGCGAGCACGGCGGCGAAGACGTCCGGGGGGAGGTCGCGGGCGCCCTTGGCGCCGAGTCCCGGGACGCCGAGGCCGCGGTTGACGCCGTATTTGTCGCCCAGGAAACGCATGGCCCAGAAGCGCACGGGCGCATAGGCGTGGGTCAGCGCGGCGACGGCCCGCTCGTCGGTGAGGGCATCGACCTGATAGAGGGCCCAGAGGCAACCCAGGGCGCCCCTGCCCTTGTCCTGCCCGAGCTGCGCGTCGAGCAGGGCGACCGCCTGCGGGTCGCGGCGTTCGGCCAGCAGCTGCAGCGAAGCCGTCCGGTGGAACTTGTTCGGGTGGCCGAGCAAGGCGACGAGCTGGGCCGTCGGCTTGCCTTCGAGGTCCGTGTCGGTCTCCAGCTTCGCGTCCTTGTCGCGGAGGCGGTAAAGGCGCCCCGTGGTGGGATCGATCTGGTTCTGGTAGTGCTGCCCGTGCGCGATGTAATATTCATACATGTCGGACACGAAGAGCGAGCCGTCCGGGGCGTTGGCGCTGTAGAGCGGACGGAAGCCCACGTCCTCGGACCAGAGCGCGAATCCTTTGTCGGTCGTCACGTAGGTCGAACCCTGCGGGATGCGCTCGGAATCGGTGACGGTGTTATGGAGAGGGTCGAGGGAGAAGAGGTGTCCCTGGTACTTCGGCGCCAACGCCGTGCCTTCGATGAAAGTGCCGAAATGGGCGAAACGCGGGACCTTGGTGAGCGTCCCCAGGATCGGCAGCTGGCCGAACGAGTAAGGCGTCCGGGAAGGGCCGAACTTGCCGGGGTCGACGCCTTGCTTGAGGTAGATGCCGCCCTGGACGTAATGCCAGCCGCGCGTGGTGCCGCCGTTATGGCCGGAGTACATGCGCCCGTCGCCGTCGAACTCGAGGCCGAAGGGATTGCCGGAACCTTCGCTGAAGATGTCGTACTCGCGCGTCTTCGGATGATAGCGCCAGACCATGCAGCCTTCGAAATGGACCGGGGCGGCGTCCGCCGAATCGAAGCCCGGGCGGACGACGCGGGAGGACGAGGTGCTGCCATGGACGCCGTAAAGCCAGCCGTCCGGCCCGAGGATGAGGCCGTTGCCGACGGAGTGGGTGTCCTCGAGACCGAAGCCGGAGAGATGCACCACGGGCGGACCGTCCGGGACGTCGTCGCCGTCCGCATCAGGGTAGAACAGCAGGTAAGGCGGGTTCATCACCCAGACGCCGCCGTGGGCGCGCAAGGCGGAATTGGCCATGTTGAGCCCGTCCTGGAAGACCGTGTGCTTGTCGTAGACGCCGTCACGCCTGGTCGACTCGTGGATCGAGACGATGTCGGCGCCCTTGTCGTGATGGGGCGGCGGCGGCGGGACGCGATCGTAGTGCGAACGGTAATACTTGTCGCGGCTGATCATGTTCACGCCCGCGGGATAAGGGTATTGACGATACTGGGTGACCCAGAGACGGCCCCGGGTATCGAAACTGAAGTGGGTCGGCTGGGCGATCTGCGGTTCCGAGAGCAGCAGGTCGACGGCCAGGTCCGGCGTCGACCGCATCTTCGCGAAGGCATCGGCGGGCGAAAGCGACGGGCCATGGAACTGTTCGGCGCGGCCGAGGACCCGGTTGGATTCCCGGAATTTGTCGAACGCCGAGGACGCCGGGCGCGCCTTGAGCGCCGGGCCCGGGACGAGCGGCGTCGCCGAGACCTCCCATGCGCCCTCGAGCACGCATTCCATGAAATAGTTCATGATGAACGGCGCCTCGCCGAGGAAACCGCCCTTCCCTTCGGGATGCTGGACGTGGAAGACGATCTCGTTCCACTCTCCCTTCCGGAGCGTGCCCACCGGGACCTTGTGACGGAAGACCTCCTTGCGGGCGCCTTGGTACCGGGGGGCGAACGAGCCGCCCGCGCCGACCTTCACGCCGTTGACGAAGGCCTCATGCGCGCCCTCGAGATCGCGGAAATGGAGGCCGACCGACTCCTCGAAGAGATTGCGCTCGTGCTTGGTGAAGAACGAGTCGTCCACGCGCACCCAGGTGCGGTACCAGACATCGGACGCGCCCGCGGGGCGGGAGGCCGGCGACGGGACCGGGGCGGTGGTCTGGGCCGGGGCGCAGAGGGCACCCAGCAGGGCGAGGCACAGCAGGAAGCTACGACGGGGGGTCATGGGGCGGTTCTGAGACAAGCGAATCGGCCGAGGGTCGCAACCCCGGGCGGAAAAAGAGACAGGAACGCTGTTTAAAAAACGCGACCTTGCCGCAGGACGGCGCGGGCCGAACCGCCGCTATGACAGGCCCCGCCGACTTTGGGGTCGATGAACCCGGCCCGGCTGGCATCTTGCCCCCATGCTCGGAGCCATCGCCGGCGACATCATCGGATCGGTCCACGAATTCAGCCGCAACGAAGACCCCGCCTTCCCGCTCTTCGCCGAACGGTCGTGCCCGACCGACGACTCGCTGCTGACCTGGGCGGTGGCGGCGACGATCCTCCGGGGCGAACGCGACTACAAGCCGCGGCTCGTCGGCATGCTCGGCTATTACGAGCAGCACGGGCACAACGCGCCCTTGTCGGCGGCTTTCGGCGGCGGCTTCAGCGGCTGGGTCTACGGCGGGGCTCCGGGCGAAAACGACTCCTACGGCAACGGCTCCGCGATGCGCGTCTCGCCGGTGGCGTGGGCGTTCGACGACCTGGAGACGGTCCTCGAACATGCCATGCTCTCCGCGCGCCCTTCGCACGCCCACCCGGAAGGCATCAAAGGGGCCCAAGCCGTCGCCGCCGCGATCTGGACCGCCCGCAAATATCGTCAGCCCGAAGCCGTCCGCGCCGTCGCCGAAAACTTCTACGGCCCCCTGCCCGACCTCGCGCACATCCGGCAGCACCACGCTTACAACGAGACCTGCCAAGGCTGCGTGCCGGAATGCCTGGCCATCGCCGCCGGGACGCCTGATTATGAGTCAGCGGTCCGCTTCGCGGCCTCTATCCGCGGCGACGCCGATACCCTGGCCGCCATCACCGGATCGATCAGCCAGGCCCTCTGGGGACTCCCTCAGGCCATCCGTGAACAATCCCTGGCCATCGCCGGGCGCTGCTATCCCGGGATGGAGCTTACCGTGGCCGAATTCGAGGCCAGATTCGGCGGTTACTGATGATTATAAGGGGTTTAGGGCTGTCCGCTTGACAGTGAACAAGTTTTCAT
>CAZXSI010000099.1:0-4600 GCA_964643215.1 uncultured Klebsiella sp.
CCCCTCCTTGGCCTGTGCGCCGGCTGGCTCGGCCTGTGCGCCGCGCCGCTCTCCCTCTTCGACGGCAAGACGCTCACCGGCTGGGATGGCGATCCCAAGGTCTGGCGGGTCGCCGACGGGGCGATCGTCGGCGGCTCGCTCCAAGGGAACCCGCGCAACGAGTTCCTCACGACCAAGCGCAGTTTCTACAACTTCCGGCTCAAGCTCGAATACCAGCTCGTCGGAACGGAAGGCTTCGTGAACGGCGGCGTCCAGTTCCGCAGCCAGCGTGCGACCAATCCCCCGAACGAGATGATCGGTTACCAGGCCGATATCGGAGCCGGCTTCACCGGTTCGCTTTACGACGAATCCCGTCGCAAGCGGGTGCTGGCCAAGGTCGGAACGGGATTGGGCTCGATCGGCGTCCGCGACGAGACGGAACTCAAGCAGGTGGAGAAGCCGGGGGATTGGAACACCTACGAAGTCGTCGCGGTCGGCCCCCGCATCTCGATCCTGCTCAACGGTAAGCCGACGATCGACTACACCGAGGCCGATCCTTCGATCGACGACGCCTACGGACTCATCGGCCTGCAGATCCACGGCAACTGCAAGGCGGAGATCCGCTTCCGGAACATCACGCTCGACCCGATGACCGACGTCCCCGTCGTCACCAAGGGCGAAGTCCTCAATCGTTTCGGCGAGCCCAAGGCAACCTGGGTCCCGCCGGCCCCGTTCAACGACGGCAAGTTTGCGCTCGGGCAGGACGAGGTCGTCGTCTTCATCGGCCAGGAGAATTTCGTCCGCGAAGCGAAATCCGGCGAGATCGAGTCGCGGATCGCCGCGGCCTTCGCCGCGAAGAACCCGGTGTTTCGCACGATGGCATGGGAGGCCGACACGGTGCACGAACAGTGGCGCGACCTGAACTTCGGTCCATGGAAAGGCCAGCTCGAGACCGTCGGGGCGACGACCCTGATCGTGCAGTTCGGCCAAGCCGAGGCGCTGCAGGGGCAGGGGGGCTTGGCGAAATTCAAGGCCGACTACCATAAGCTGCTCGACGACCTCGGCCGACATACTCCCCGGATCGTGCTGCTGTCCCCGGCCGGTTTCATGAAGTCGCCCCGGCCGCCCGACCTGACGACCCCCGCGCGCCGCAAGGATCTCGCCGATTACGCCGCCGCCGTGGCCGAGATCGCCCGGCTTCGCGGCCTGCCTTTCGTCGACCTCACCGAGGTCACCAAGGACGATTCTTCCGTCGACGGCCTGCATCTTTCGGCCAAGGGACTTGCGAGCGTCGGCCAGGAAGTGGCTTACTCGCTCGGACTGCCCGACAACCTGGAACGGTCGGCCAAGCTCCGTCCGGCCATCGTCGAGAAGAACCGTCTCTGGGCGGATTGCTGGCGTCCGGCCAACTGGTCGTTCGTCTACGGCGACCGCATCTCGCAGAACTACGGCAAGGGCTTCGGTCCGGTGCCCTCGTTGAAGGAGAACTTCGAGGCTTACAAGCCGCTGGTCTCTTCCTGGGACAAGCATATCCAGGCCTTGGCGCGCGGTGAGATATCCGCCGTCCCGGCGGCGCAGGCCGGACCGGTCGTGAGCACCGAGAAGGTCATGTCCGCCGCCGAGGAGCAGGCCACCTTCACGGTCGCCGACGGCTTCGCCGTGAATCTGTTCGCCGACGAGTCGCTCGGCGTCGCCAAGCCTACGCAGATGTCCTGGGACGCCCAAGGTCGTCTCTACGTCTGCTGCTCGCCGACCTACCCGCAGGCCGTGCCCGGCGTGAAGCCGCGTGACTATATCCTCCGCCTCGAGGACACCGACGGAGACGGGAAGGCGGACCAGGCGGTGCGTTTCGCCGAAGGACTGACCATGGTCCAGGGCGTCGAGCCGCTGACGGATGATGTCGGCAACACTTCCATCCTCGTCTGCGACTTCGATCGTCTCATCAAGCTGACCGACACCGACGCAGACGGGAAGGCGGACCAGACGGAGGTCCTCCTGTCGGGTTTCGGCGTCGGCGATACCCATCAGTTGGTCAACTCGATCAGCCATGGTCCGGACGGGACGCTCTGGATGAGCCAAGGCCTGCACGCGATCACCCGCGTCGAGACCCCTCGCGGCATCGTCAGCCTCCCCAAATCGGGCCTGATGCGCTACGACCTCAAGAATCAGCGGCTGCAGCCGTTCTTCCAGTATGGCAAGGCGGGCCACAATTGCTGGGGAGTCGCGTTCGACGACTATTTCCAGCCCTTCCATAAGAGCGGCGACCGCGTCGCGGGCTATTACAGCCTGCCCGGCTTGGGGGCGATCGAGACCCCGGACGAATATGCCGGCACGCATGCGCTTTTCGATTCGCCGCTCAAATCGAACTCGGTCGATATCGTCGGCACCCGGGCCATGCCGGCGGAACTGCAGGGTGCGGCTTTGATCGGCGGTTATTACGGCAATACGGTCGACCTGCATCGCTTCGTCGACGACGGCGCCGGGTTCAAGACCGAGCGCGTCGTCAGCCCCATCGTCTCGAGCAGCAAGGCCTTCCGTCCGGTGGACGTCTCGGTCGGTCCGGATGGCGCGTTGTACGCCTGCGATTGGTTCAACGCCGTCATCGGCCATTATCAGGCCAGCTACGCCGACCCACGCCGGGATCGTTCGCACGGCCGGATCTGGCGGGTGACCGCCAAGGGTATCCCGACCGTGAAACAGCCTGACCTCGTCGCGATGTCCGAAGCCGAACTCTTCGGCCAGCTTGGCTCGGCCGAACGTTGGACGCGTTATCATGCCCGCCGTCTGCTGTTCGGTCGGCCGACGGAGAAGGTCGCCGCCGCCGCGGAGGCCTTTCTCGGCAAGGATCGCGCCGAGGCCCAGTCGCTCGAGGCCATCGGCGTCCTGCAGTCGCATGGGCTGGTGCGTCCGGGCTTGCTGGACCGCCTGCAGTCCTCCGCCGACTTCCGAATCCGGGCTTATGCCGCCCGGGTCGTCGGGGAATGGTCGGCCCGATTGCCCGATGTCCAAGCACGCCTGAATAAGGCCATCGCCGACAGCCATCCTCGCGTACGTCTCGAGGCTGTCGTGGCGCTCAGCCATGTCGGTGGCCAGGCTTCGTTGCGCGCCGCGCTCGGGGCCGTCGATCGTCCTTCGGATAAGTTCCTGGATTACGCCCTCCGTCAGACCGTACGTCAGCTTCTGCCCGCCGCTGGTCAGCTCGCCGCTGAGCTGCCCGCATCGCAGGCCGCTTACCTGAAGAAGATCGCTGCCAGCGGCCCATCCGTCGTCTCGCCCGGTCAGGCGATCTACGAGGCCCTCTGCTTGAATTGCCACCAGGCTTCGGGCCAAGGCCTCACGGGCGTCTATCCGCCTCTGGCCAAGAGCGAGTGGGTCGCCGGGAATCCGCAGGCGCTCATCAAGTTGACCATCCATGGGCTGGCCGGACCGACCAAGGTCTTAGGCAAGGATTACGGACTCGTCCCCATGCCGCCCATGGGTCTCGACGACCAGCAGCTCGCCGACGTCCTGACCTATGTCCGCTCGGCCTTCGGCAACCAGGCATCGCCCGTGACGCCGGCGGAGGTCAAGGCCGTGCGCGAGGCGACGAAGGGCCGCGCCGCGCCATGGACGGCGGCCGAGCTGGGGAAGTGAGCGTGAGGTAGGGATGGCACCACGTGCCGTCCTGATGGATATCGAGTTCGCAAATCAGGACAGCACGTGGTGCTGTCCCTACCTCTGCGTCCGCGTCAATGACTGCACCCAGGCGACGCCGGCGAGGGTGACCGCGCCGCCGACCAAGGTCAGGGCGGAAGGTTGTTCGCCCAGGATCAGCCAGCCGAAGAGCACCGAGAAGACCGGGATTGCGTAGACCGCGCTCATCACGGTCGTGATCGGCAGGGTGATGAGCACCCAGGACCAGATCGTATAGCACAGCGCGGCGGGGACCATGCCGAGGAAGAGGAGGTGAACCCAGCCCGAGCCGGAGAGACGTGCGGCCGTCCCGACGATATCCTCGGAGAACGGCAGCAGCCCAAGCGTGCCCAGCCAGATCGCCCAGGTGGTCACGTCCACCGCCGCATAGCGTTGGGTGAGGGCCTTGCTGATGAGCGTCTGGATGGCGGCGCAAAGGGCCGCTCCGAGGATCAGCAACGAACCAACGTTGAAGGTCAGTCCCGTCTCCGAACCGGCGGCGGTCAGGACCACCCCCGACATCGAAAGCGCGATGCCGAGCCAGGCGAGCAGGCCGACCTTCTCGCGGCCGGTGACGACGCCGAGCAGGATGACCAGGACGGGGATGCAGGAGATGAGCATCGAGCCCGTGCCGGCGTTCACGGTGCGTTCACCGTAGTTGATGCCGAGATTGTAGAGGCAGAAGCCGAAGAGGCCGAGAGAGGCGACCACCGGCCAGTCGCCGCGGGCGGGCAGGGGGCGGCCGCGCATCAGCCAGATCGGCAGCATGACCGCCGAAGCGAGGAGGTAGCGCATCGCGCCCAGCTGCCCGGCGCCGACTTCCGGCAGCACCGCCCGCACGTTCACCCAGGACATGCCCCAAGCCACGACGTTGAAGAACATCGCGAAAGTGGCCCAGCGACGGGTGGAAGAGCCCTCGTTCACGAACGGCAGCCGATCAGCTCGATCA
>CAZXSI010000100.1:0-4577 GCA_964643215.1 uncultured Klebsiella sp.
TCGTGGCCACGAAGCTCCTGCTCCTCGACTGTGATTCGACCCTCTCGTCCATCGAAGGGATCGACGAACTGGGCCGCCTGCGCGGGCCGGAGACCTTCAAGGCCGTCGAGGACATGACCAACGCGGCCATGGACGGAGGCACGCCGATGGAGGCGATCTTCGCCAAGCGCCTCGACATCATCAAGCCGACCAAGGCCGAACTGGAGGCCATCGGCGCGAAGTATATCGCGACCGTCGAACCCACCGCCAAAGCCACGCTGGACCAGCTCCGCGCGGCGGGCTGGAAGATCGCCATCGTCAGCGGCGGCTTCACCCAGGCCATCCTCCCTCTCGCCGCTTATCTCGGCATCGACCGCGTGGAAGCGGTGCTCCTCCGCTTCCACGCCGACGGCTCCTACGCCGGCTTCGACGAGTCCTGCCCGACCTGCCGGTCCAAGGGCAAGAACGTCGTCGCGCGCCGCCTCCGCGCCGAACATCAGGCCACGACGGTCGTCATGGTCGGCGACGGCGCCAGCGATCTCGAGGTCAAGGGCGACGCGGACAAGGTGATCGGTTTCGGCCGCTACGCCGTCCGCGCCAAGGTGAAGGCCGGCGCCGACGCGTTCATTACTTCGCTGGCGGAATTGCCGGGCGTGGTGGGCTGAGCGGCAGGCAGGAAGACACAGGTGCAAAGGTGCAAATCGGCGCCATAGGCGCCTGTGCAAACGTGCAAAAGTGAGAGGCGATCCTGAGGTAGGGACGTGATCACCATCACGTCCGTTCGCCTATACGCGTAGGGATTTCATAGATCTAGCTAACGCCCGATTTCTTGCCGGCCTCGGTTTCGAACGGATGCGATAGTGATCGCATCCCTACCCCAAGACAGCGCTAGGTCAGCACGCAGTGCTGACCCTACCCAAGGCAAAGGAAGAACTCAAAGGGAGACCGGAAACCGGAGGATTGGCTGGGGGGACTTCTTTCGGGTCTCAGGTCTCGGCCCTCGGGTATCAGGTTCGGGTGTTCAGGTTCAGGTACGGGTGCGGGATTCTGTCATCTGTCCTCTGTCATCGATTCAGTCATCTATTCAACCCGTCCTACCCCTGCCCCTACCCCTTTCGCCACTTTTGCACCTTTGCACTTTTGCACCTTTGCACTCAACATTCCCCCATGCGCTGCCTCCTCCCCCTGCTCGCCTTCGTCTCGGCTTTCGCCGCCGACGCCCCTGCCCCGCTCCGCGTCTTCCTCCGCTGCGGCCCGAAGACCCACGGCCCCGGCGACCACGATCACCCGGCCTTCGCGCGCGACTGGCGCCCCCTGCTGAACGCCGCCGGCATGAAAGTCTCGGTCGGCGACGCCGACGCGAAAGGCGTGCAGACCTTCCCCTCCGACGAAGAACTGGCCCGGACCGACGTGCTCGTCATCCACCGCCAGGGCGGCGGAGACTTCAAGCCCGATGAAAAGACGCGGGTCGAGAAATACGCGGCCCGCGGCGGCAGCTTCGTCGTGATCCACGCCGGCGCCGTCGCCGGCAACGACGCCTCGGCGAACTTCTACAAGGACCTGGTCGGCGGCTCCTGGCGCCAGAAGGTGACGAAATGGCGCGAAGGCCCCATGGAACTCAAGTTCGTCGACAAAGCCCACGGCATCACGAAGGGCATCGCGGACTTCGGCATGAAGGATGAGATCTACTACGACATGGACCTGCGCGATGACATCCATCCGCTCGCGACCGCGCCGACGCCGAAGAAGAAAGGCGACGGCTTCGAGGAGCAGACCCAGCTCTGGACGTATGAGAAGCCGGGCGCCCAGCGCGCCTTCGTCTTCATCCCCGGGCACACCTACGTCAACTTCAGCCGACCGGACGTGAAGAGCCTGCTCATCCGCGGCATCGCGTGGGCAGGCCGGCAGGAGAACCTGGCCTCCTTCGAGGCGCGGGCGATGCTTCCGGACTGTCCGCCGCCGCCGACGCCGGAGAAGAAGTGACGGTAGGGGTAGGGGTAGGAATATCCACTAGCCGTAGGCCTGGTCCCGTCCCTAGCCCTACGACGCCTAGCAACCGAGGATCTCGCGGATCTTCGCTCGACGATAGCGGAAGATGCGTTCGACCTTGGCTTTCACGAACGGATAGGCGATCTCGCCGAGCGGCCAGAGCGGAAGCTTGTAGAGGACCTCGTCGTCCATCCGCGTCTTGCCGCCTTCGTCGGCGAACGTGTGCGTATGGAACCAGACGGCATACGGACCCTTGATCTGCTCGTCGGCGAAGGCGTAGGGAGGCTCCCAATGCGTGATGCGCGTACGCCAGCCGAACGGGACGCCGCTCATCTTCAGGTCGTAGTCGATCAGGGCTCCCTGCTTCATCACGATCGGCAAGGGGGTCTTGATCCGGAAGCTCAGCTCCGGCGGGGTGATCGCCTGGAGATTCTCGGCCTTGGAGAAGAACTCGAAGACCTTCTCGATCGGCAACGGCAGCAAGGTGCTCTCGAAGTAGCGGTGGACGCCGGTGGGCAACGAATTCGGCTTCGCGAGATGGTCGCGGCGGTGGGCGCGGATGACGTCGCTATAGTCGGACACGGCAGGGGTGGTGCGAGCAGGCTGGCTTGCCCAAGGCGGGGTGTCAAGGGACGCCCAAGGGGAAAGGGCTTGCCGAGGGGACCGCTCGGGCTTCCCTTGGAGGACACCCTTTCCAATGGCCTCCCCCCATTCCCGTCGCAAGACCACCGGCGCCTTCGGCAACAACAAGCCCCGCGACATCAAGCGCGATTTCTCCCGCCCCGAGCCGACCCCGGTCGACACCACCCCGCGCGAGCCCAGCTTCGCGGACAAGCTGATCACCTTCGCCCAACCGATCCTCGAGCAGGCCGGTGGCAACCATACCGCCGCCAAGGGCGCCATGAACGTGGCCATCCTCATCTGGAACGCAGCCATCGAAGGCGGCCCCAAGATCCAGGACGCCAAGGCCACGCTCGCCAAGCTCCCCGGCGCCAGCGCCGAGCAGGTCGAGGAGCTCGTCACCACCATGGTGGCCCGCAAGGCCGAACTCTACCCCGAGGAAAAGCTGGTCGTGACCAATTTCATCCTGAAGTTCAGCCATAAGCGCGGCGCCCAGTTCCGCGTCTCCGCCGTCAACATCAACCCGGAAGGCGTCAAGAAGGCGGACCTCTCGGACATGGTGAAGGTCTCGGGCTGAACCGCCGTTTCCCGTTTGCGGTGGCCGGGGTTTCGGGCTGAATGAGCCTGCCCATGTCCACCGTCGTCCTCCGCCACGCCGAGATCATCAACGAAGGCCGCCGCCTCCGCGCCGACGTCCTCATCCGCGCCGGACGCATCGAGCGCATCGGCACGATTCCCGCGGGCACGAAGGCCGACCAGGAATACGACCTGGCCGGCAAGCTCCTGCTGCCGGGCCTGATCGACGACCAGGTGCACTTCCGCGAACCCGGCCTGACCCACAAGGCCTGCATCGCCAGCGAGGCCCGCGCGGCCGTGGCCGGCGGCGTGACGTCGTTCATGGAGATGCCGAACACGAACCCTCCGGCGACGAACCATGAGGAGCTCGAGAAGAAATACGCCATCGGGGCCGCGACCTCCGTCGCCAACTACTCCTTCTTCTTCGGGGCGACCAACACCAACCTCGACGCCGTCAAGGCGGTCGACGCCCGCAAGGTCTGCGGCGTGAAGGTCTTCATGGGCTCCTCGACCGGCGACATGCTCGTCGACGCCGCCGCCACGCTCGAAGGCATCTTCCGCCACGCCCCCACCCTCATCCTCACGCACTGCGAGGACACCCCGCGGATCAAGGCCGCCGAGGCCGCCGCCAAGGCCAAGTGGGGCGAAGACGTCCCCGCCGGCGAACACCCGCGGATCCGCGACGCCGAAGCCTGCTACGCGTCCTCCTCGCTGGCGGCCGAACTGGCCAAGCGCCACGACGCCCGCCTGCACATCCTGCACATCACGACCGCGAAGGAGCTCGCGCTCTTCAGCGCCGCGCCGCTCAAGGGCAAGCGCCTGACGGCCGAAGCCTGCGTGCACCACCTCTGGTTCTCCGAGGCGGACTACGCCCGCCTCGGCCACCAGATCAAGTGCAACCCCGCCATCAAGACCGCCGCCGACCGTGACGCGGTCCGCGCCGCCGTCGCCTCCGGGGTCATCGACGTCATCGCGACCGACCACGCCCCGCACACCTGGGACGAGAAATCCCAGACCTACTTCAAGGCCCCGTCCGGCCTCCCGCTCGTGCAGCATTCGCTCCAGGTGCTCCTCGACCTCGTCAAGCAGGGCGCCTTCACGCTCGAGACCGCCGTCGAACGCGCCTGCCATGCCCCCGCCATCCTCTTCGGCGTCGAGCAGCGCGGCTTCATCCGCGAAGGCTACTGGGCCGATCTCGTGGTCGTCGATCCCGCCAAGCCCCAGCCCGTGACCAAGTCCGGCCTGCTCTACCAGTGCGGCTGGTCGCCGCTCGAAGGCCATACCTTCGGCAGCACCATCGAGCGCACCTTCGTCAACGGCGTCTGCGTCTTCGAAAACGGCAAGGTCCGCCCCGACGCCCCGAAGGGGATGAGGCTGACGTTCGATGGCAACCGCCGCTGAAGGGCGGGGGC
>CAZXSI010000101.1:0-1198 GCA_964643215.1 uncultured Klebsiella sp.
GAGGAACCCATCGCGAACTCGTCCATGTTCAGGCGACCGTAGAGGATCGCGCCGGCGGCGCGAAGGCGTTCGGCGACGTGGGAGTCGTACGGCGAGACCAGCGGCGCGAGCATCTTGCTCGAGCAGGTGAGCGGCTGGCCCTTCACCGCGATGTTGTCCTTGATCGCGACCGGGACGCCTTCGAGCGGGCCCCTGCCCTGCCCGGCCTGGCGGCGGGCGTCGGAGGCGTCGGCCTGCGCGAGCACGTCGGCCGGGTCGAGGTGCGTGAAGGCGCCGACCTTCTCGTTCACCGCCTGGTAGCGGGCGAGCAGGGCTTCGCAGAGGGCGCGGGACGTGAGCGTGCCGGCCGCGAGGCGGCGGCCGAGCTCGGCGGCGGAAAGCGTATGGAGCGCGTCGGCCATGGCTCAGGACTCGTCGTCCACGACGCGCGGGACGGAGATCTGCCCGTCGCGCGAGGCGGGGGCGATGCGGGTGACGGCGTCGGCGCCGAGGACCGGGCCCGGCTCATCGGAGCGGAGGGCGGCTTCGTCGACGACGCGGGCGCCGTCGATCGTCGCCGGGAGTTCGGCGTTCGCCAGCGCCTGGAAGTGACCCAGGATCTGGTTGAGCTGCGACGAGTACAGCGCCTTCTCCTCGGCCGTGAGGCTGAGACGGGCGAGTTTCGCGAGGTGCTCGATGTCGAAACCTTCGGCCATGGGGATCAGCGGCGGACGGTCCAGCCGGCCCCCTTCTCGAGCGTCGCGATGACCACGCCGAGGGCCTGGTTGGTTTCCTCGTCGGTGAGGGTGCGGGCCGCGTGGCGCCAGCGGATCTCGAAGGCGAGGCTGCGGTGGCCTTCGGGCAAGCCCGGGCCGGTGAAGACGTCGAAGCAATGGACGGACTCCAGCGCGAACTCCTTGCCGGCGGCCTTGGCGGCGCCTTGGCGGACGCGGCTTTCGACTTCGGCGGCGGCGACGCCGACCGGGACGATGACCGCGACGTCCTTCGTGACGGGCGGGAAGGAGGAGAAGGCTTCGAAGCGCGGGATCTTGCGGGCCTCGGCGAAGGCCGAGCGCGGGAAGCAGACTTCGCCGGCGATGACCGAGCTCTTCAGGCCGAGGGAACGCGTCCAGCGGAGGTCGAGGACGCCGCAGGCGCCTTCCGCGGCGCGGCCGCGGTCGACGAGGGCGGCGGCGTGGTCGGCCTGCCAGAGACCGCC
>CAZXSI010000101.1:1298-4567 GCA_964643215.1 uncultured Klebsiella sp.
GAGTAGTGGCAGCACTCCGTGAAACCGGCGCCGACGAGGCGGGCCGAGACTTCGCGGGTGAAGACGGACGTCAGCGCGTCCTCGTCGCCCGGGAGCGGGGCGATCGGCCGGCCGGCGGGCACCTTGTCGGTGCCGTGGATGCGGATGAATTCCTCGACCAGGTCGATCGGACGGGTCACGTCGGAGCGGAACGAAGGCACCATCACGGAGAAGCCGGCGGCGGAGGGCTTCACCGTGAAACCGAGGCGGGCGAAGGCCGCGTTGACGTCGGCATCGGCGACCGGCGTGCCGAGCTTCGCGGCGACATAGCCGGCGGGGAGTTCGATCGTCACGTCGGCGCGCGGAGGCTGGCCGACGGCGACCGCCGGACCGACCACCTGGGCGCCGGCGAGTTCGATGAGGAGGTCGGTGGCGAGGCGCGAGGCGAGCTCGACGCCGGCCGGATCCACGTCGCGGGCGAAGCGGTGGGAAGAATCGGTCGACACGCCGAGGCGGCGGGCGACGCGGCGGATCTCGCCGGGGCGGAACCACGCGGCTTCGAGCAGGACGTCGGTCGTGGAGTCGGTCACGCCGGAATCGGCGCCACCCATCACGCCGGCGACGACGAGCGGGCGCTGGGCGTCGGCGATGACGCAGACGCCGGGCTCGAGCTTCACCTTCTTGCCGTCGAGCAGGACGATCTCTTCGCCTTCGCGGGCCGGGCGGGCTTCGATGCCTTCGGAGACCTTCTTCGCGTCGAACGCATGGAGCGGCTGGCCGAGTTCGAGCAGCACCCAGTTCGTGATATCGACCACGTTGTTGATCGGACGGAGGCCGGCGGCCTCGAGGTCGCGGCGGAGCCATGCGGGGCTCGGGCCGACCTTCACGTTCTTCAGCGTGCGGAGCGTGTAGTAAGGGCAGAACTCGGAGGACGAGCGGACGAACTTCACCGCGTCGGCGGCGGAGGGCGCGGCGGCGAGGCCGGCGGCGGTCTTCACCGTGAGCGGCTTGAGCGTGAGGCCCAGCGCGGCGGCGAGGTCGCGGGCGACGCCGCGGATGCCGAGGCAATCGCCGCGGTTCGGGGTCACCGAGATCTCGAGCACCGTGTCCGGCGCGCCGTAGAGGGAGTTGAGCGGCGTGCCGACGGCCGGCTGGCGCGGCGTCAGGATGAGCAGGCCGTCCTCGCCCTTGCCGAGGCCGAGTTCTTCGGAGGAGCACATCATGCCCGCCGAGTCGACGTCACGGAGCTTCGAGACCTTGATCTCGAAACCGCCCGGCATCACCGTGCCCGGGAGGGCGACCGGCACGCGATCGCCGGCCTTGAAGTTCTTGGCGCCGCAGACGATCTGGCGGAGCGCGCCATCGCCCACGTCGACCTGGCAGACGCTGAGACGGTCGGCCTTCGGGTGCTTGTCGAAGGACTTGATCTCGCCGACCACCACGAGGGGCAGCGGGGCGAGGCCGAAGGTCGTGACCGACTCCACCTCGAGGCCGAGCATCGGGAGGACTTCCGCGACGCGTTCGGCGGTGACGCCGGCGAGGTCGAGGTGCCGGGAGAGGGCCTGGAAGGAGACTTTCATGGCTTAGGCGAACTGGCGCAGGAAGCGCGTGTCGTTGTTGTAGAAGTGCCGGATGTCGTCGATGCCGTGGACCAGCATCGCGATGCGTTCGAGGCCGAGGCCGAAGGCGAGGCCCGACCACTCCTTCGGATCAAGACCGCAGAGCTCGAGGACCTTCGGGTCGACCAGGCCGCAGCCCATGATCTCCAGCCAGCGGTCGGAGAGACGGCCCAGGTTGGGCGAGCGGAGGTCCATCTCGAAGGAAGGTTCCGTGAACGGGAAGAACGACGGGCGGAGGCGGATCTCGGCGTCGGCGCCGAAGGTCTCCTTCACGAAGAAATCGAGCACGCCGCGGAGGTCGGCGAGCGTCACGTTGCGGTCGATCCAAAGCCCTTCGACCTGGTGGAAGTTGGCGGAGTGCGTCGCGTCGACCGCGTCGCGGCGGAAGCAGCGGCCCGGGGCGACGATGCGGAACGGCGGCTTGCGCGAGAGCATCGTGCGGACCTGCACGCTGGACGTGTGCGTGCGGAGGAGGATGGCCTCGTCGGCCTTGCGCGGGGCGTCGGCGGAGCGGAACGCCTTCGGCATGTAGAGCGTGTCCTGCATGTCGCGGGCCGGGTGGTCGGCGGGCGTGTTGAGGGCGTCGAAGCAATGCCACTCCGTCTCGACCTCGGGACCGTCGGCGACGACGAAGCCCAGCTTGCGGAAGGAGGCCAGGATGCGTTCGCGGGTGCGGGAGAGCGGATGGAGGGAGCCCGCCGGGGCGTCGGGGCTCGGGAGGGTCGGGTCGACGGAGGCCCCGAGCGCGGCGGCGATCTCGGCGTTCTCGACCTTGACGAGGAGCGCGGCGAGGAGTTCCTCGACGGACTTCTTCGCCTCGTTGATGAGCTTGCCCACGACCGGGCGTTCTTCCTTCGAGAGGGTGGCCATCCCCTTCATCACCTGGGTCAGGGAGCCGTTGGGGCCGACGACGCGCGCCTTGAAGGCTTCGAGCTCGGCGCGGGTGGCGACGGCGGCGGCTTCCTGGGTGGCGGCGGCGACGAGTTGGGCGAGCTGCTGCTGCATGGGTTGATTTGTGCGTTGGCGGGGAAAGTCGGCAAGCGAAAGCACCTGAAAACAAAGAAGCCCCGGCGGGCCGGGGCTTCGTGCAAGGACGTCAGGACGTCTTAGGCGAGCGCGGCCTGGGCCTTCTTGACGATCGCCTCGAAAGCGGGGGCGTCATGGATGGCCAGTTCGCTCAGATTCTTACGGTCCATCGTGATGTTGGCCTTCTTCAGGCCGGCGATCAGACGGCTGTAGGAGATGCCGAGGGGACGGCAGGCGGCGTTGAGACGCACGATCCACAGCTGACGGAACGTCGACTTGTTCTTGCGGCGGTCGCGATAAGCGAACTTCTGCGCGCGCTGAACGGCCTCGAGGGCGTAGACGTACAGACGGGATTTGTTTCCGAAGTAGCCCTTGGCGGCTTTGATCGCGCGCTTCTTTCGGGCCTTGGTGGCCGGGCCATTGGTTGCTCTAGGCATGTTGGTATTGGGTTTGGGTTTTGGTTAGATGGCCTCGGGGTCGCCTTAATGAACACCCGTTCGGCCAAAAATGAGGGTCGCCGGCTTAGGCGAAGGGCATCGAAGCCAGCATCTTCTTCTCGAAGCCGGAGTCGACGCGCTTGGACTTGTTGGCGCGACGGCGCTGCTTGCGGGACTTGGAGCTCAGCAAGTGGCGGGTGTTGGGGGA
>CAZXSI010000102.1:0-4504 GCA_964643215.1 uncultured Klebsiella sp.
ATCCAGCAGGGCGACAAGTTCCTCAAGGTCGTCCCCAACCTCGTCGCGAAGTCCGAATCGCCCGCGCTCATCACGGCCTCGACGCTCACCCTCCCGCCCAGCGGCCGCATCGCGACCAAGATCTACACGCTCAAGCACGCCAACGCGCAGGAGTTCATCACGCAGATCACGTCGAGCCTCAACACGACCCTCGCCTCGCCGCCCGTCTACTTCGGCCGGAACAACGCCTTCCTGATCACCGACTCGATCACGAACCTGCAGAAGATCGAGAAGCTCGTCGAGCAGCTCGACCGCCCGCAGCTCGAGCTCGTGGTGACGAAGAGCTACACGCTCAAGAACGCGATGGCCGCCGACCTGGTCAACAAGCTCACCTCGATGCTCCGCACCCCGGCGGTGGCTTCCGGCGGCGCGCCCTTCCGCCTCAGCACGGGCACGACCTTCCTCGCCGACGAGCGCACCAACCGCGTGCTGCTCATGGGCTCCGCCGACCAGCATGACTTCTTCGACAAGCTGATCGACACGCTCGACCAGAAGTCCAACCCGAACACGAAGACCGACGTGATCTTCCTGCGCCACGCCGACGCCCAGCAGGTCGCCACCCTCGTCACTTCCCTCGTCACCGGCCAGACCACCGCGGCCGCCCGCGCCGGCAACACGGTCCGCTCCACCACCCTCAACCGCACGCCCACCCCGGTCGCCCCCACCGCTACCGCCGCGGCCGCCGGCGCCACCACCTCCCAGATGGGCGCCGACGAGTTCAGCAGCAACCTCACCGTCCTGCCCGACGTCCGCAGCAACTCCGTCGTGGTCTCCGGCACCAACGACGACCTCCGCCTCCTGCATGACCTGATCGACAAGGTCGACATCGTCCTCCCGCAGGTCCGCATCGAGGTCGTCATCGCCGAGGTGAAGCTCTCCGACAACGAGTCCAACGGCTTCAGCACCCTCGGCCTCACCGTCCAGAACGGCAAGCTCATCGGCATCGGCGGCACCGGCGCCGGCTTCGGCGTCAACGGCGTGCCGGCGGTCGGTGCCCCGACCAACGTCCCTGCCAACCAGCTGCAGACGGGCGGCACCCAAGGCGGGTTCAACACCGCCACCAACGACCTCAGCGCCACCATCGGCCTCGTCACCACCCCGCGCAAGGGCGACCTGAAGATCCTCTCCGTCCCGGCCGTCACGACGACCCATAACAAGGAGGCCACGCTCTTCGTCGGCGAATCCCGGCCGGTCATCACGGGCTCGACCGTCGCCGGCACCACCGGCCAGATCACCTCCACGGTCTCGCAGCGCGACATCGGCATCACGCTCAAGGTCCTCCCGCTCATCGGCAAGGACGGCGCCGTCCAGCTCCAGGTCTCGCAGTCCGTCGAGGACATCCTCGGCTCGACCATCCTCGACGGCAACGACCAGCCCATCATCGGCCGCCGCACGACCGACTCCTTCGTGAGCGCGATGAGCGGCGAGATCGTCGTCCTCGGCGGCCTCCAGCGCACGGTGACCACGAAGTCCACCTCCCGCCTCGGCCCCATCCCGATCATCGGCGACCTCCTCGGTTCCTCGACCAACCTCGAGGAGAAGCAGGAGCTGATCATCTTCCTCCGCCCCTACGTCCTCAACGGTTCCGCCGTCGACAACCTCGACGCGCTCAGCCGCGCGACGTCCGGCGCCATCGGCGACGAGGTGAAGAAGGTCATCGACAACGTCCCCGGCAAGGCGCCCGCCGCCCCCGCCGCTCCCGACAAGAAGTAACATGCTGACCGTCGACCGGCACGGACTGCCCTCGGCCCTGGCCGAGCGCCTGACCGACGAAGTCCGCGCTTCGTTCGCGGAGACCCCGCGCGAAGGCCGCTTCAAGTTCCTCGCGCAGGCGCTCCAGCTCGACGAGGCCGCGCTCCTCGCCGAACTGTCCCGCCTCACCGGCCTCGAGGTCCTCGAGGAGCCGGCCATCGATCCCGAGGGCATGAAGATCCTCCCCGCGCGCATCGCCTCCGAGGCCCAGGTCGTCCCGACCCTGCTGCCCGGCGGCGAAGAAGGCCGCCTCCGCCTCGTCACGGCCCTGCCGCCCGACACCGATACGGCCGACTGGGTCGCGACCTTCGTCACCCGTCGCCCGAAGTGGTTCCTCGCCCCGCCCGAACGCGTCAGCGCCCTCATCAACGAGAACTACGGCGTCGGCTCCGGCAGCCTCGAGGACGAAGGCGACGACCTCCCCGCCGCCGAAGCCGCCACCGACGTCGAGGCCGACCAGGACGCCGCCGTCGTGCGCTTCGTCACCGAGGTGCTCTCCCAGGCCGTCGCCGAAGGCGCGACCGACGTCCACTTCGAGCCGCAGGAGAACAACCTGCGCATCCGCTACCGCGTCGACGGCATCCTCATCGCGATCCCGCTCCCCGACAACCTCGCCCGCTTCCAGGACGCCATCATCTCGCGCCTGAAGATCATGGCGCGCCTCAACATCTCCGAGCGCCGCCTCCCGCAGGACGGCCGCATCAACTTCCGCGACGGCAAGAACGTCCTCGATATCCGCGTCTCGACGATCCCGACGATCTACGCCGAATCCGTCTCGCTGCGTCTCCTCAACCAGCGCAAGGAGGCCTACAACATGGACCGCATCGGCATGAACGCCGAGGAGCAGGCCGCCGTCCGCAAGGTCCTCGACTACCCGCACGGCATCATCCTCGTCACGGGCCCGACGGGCTCCGGCAAGTCGACCACGCTCAACGCCTTCCTCCAGGCGATCAATTCCCCCGACATCCGCATCGTGACGATCGAAGACCCGATCGAGTACGAGGTGCCCGGCGCCAACCAGGTGCAGACCCGCTCCGAGATCGGCCTCACCTTCGCCGGCGCCCTCCGCAGCACGCTGCGCCAGGACCCGGACGTCATCATGGTCGGCGAGATCCGCGACCTCGAGACGGCCGAGATCTCCATCCGCGCCTCGCTCACGGGCCACCTGGTCTTCTCGACCCTCCACACCAACGACGCGCCCGGCGCCATCACGCGCCTCGTCGACATGGGCGTCGAGCCGTTCCTCGTCGGCTCCGCGGTCGAGCTGGTCATCGCCCAGCGCCTCGTCCGCCGCCTCTGCCCGGACTGCGCCAAGACCGTCCCGGTCGACCGCAAGAAGGTGCTGCCCGCCCTCGAGGCGCTCGGCATGGACGAATCCTTCCTGAAGGACGTCACCTCGCTCAAGGAAGCCTGCGGCTGCCGCAAGTGCCGCAACACGGGCTACCGCGGCCGCGTCGGCGTGTTCGAGATCTTCCATCCGAAGCCGCTCCATGACCTCATCGTCGGCCGCGTCTCCAACCGCGAGCTCACCGAGAAGGCCATCGAGCAGGGCATGCGCCCCCTCGCCAAGGCCGGCTGGCTCAAGGTCGCCGCGGGCCTCACGACCATCGACGAGCTGGTCCGCAACCTGAGCTCGAACGAATAACGCCGCGATGGCCGTCTTCAACTACACCGCGCGCGACGCCGCCGGCGCCGTGACCGAAGGCACCGTCGAATCCCAGACGCGCCGCGACGCGCTCCGCAAGCTGCAGGCCCGCGGGCTCAAGCCCGTCAAGGTCGAGGAAGCCGGCGCCGCCGTGCGCGCCAAGGAGGCCAGCCGCGAAGGCGGCCCCGCCGACAAGGACCTCGTGCCGACCGAGGCCGAATGCCTGCCGTTCCTCGAGTCGATGGCCGACCTGGTCCGCTCCGGGATGTCCGCCGGCGAAGCGCTCCGCCTGCTCGCCCTCCGCCTCCAGAAGTCCCGCCTCCGCACGCTCTGCGCCGGCCTGTGGTCCAAGCTCGGCGAAGGCCAGAGCCTGTCCGTCGCGATGGGCGGCTACCCGAAGGTCTTCGACGGCCAGACGCTCAACCTCATCGCCGCCGGCGAAGCCACGGGCAACATCCGCGACGTCCTCGAGCGCCTGATCACGCACTTCACGGAGCAGCGCGAATTCCGCCGCAAGCTGGTCAGCGCGATGGCCTACCCGCTGTTCATCTGCTTCGTGGCCGTGGGCGTGATCATCTTCTTCGTCCTCTTCCTGCTCCCCCGCCTCGAGACCTTGCTGAAGTCCCTCGGCGGCGAGATGCCGCTCTCGACCAAGCTGCTCATCGGCTTCGCCAACACGCTCCTCTGGCTCGGCCCCGTCCTCCTGGTCCTCGCGATCGCGACGGCGTTCTACGTGAAGCACTGGCGCAAGACCGAGGCGGGCCTCGTCGCTTCCGACGCCTTGCTGCTCCGCGTGCCGCTCGCCGGCACGTTCGTGATGCGCGTCTCGGTCCTCAACTTCTGCCACACGCTCGCGGTGCTCCTCGAGAACGGCATCACGACCGCCGAAGCCCTCCGCCTCGCCGAGAAGACCGCCCCGAACCGCGCCCTCCGCCAGCAGCTCCGCGAGGCCACCGACCGCGTGCTCGAGGGCGACAGCCTCTCGAAGGCGCTCGCCCGCACGGGCTACTTCCCGCGCCTGCTCCTCGACCGCGTCGCCGTCGCCGAACAGACCGGCAACCTGGCGCC
>CAZXSI010000103.1:0-4400 GCA_964643215.1 uncultured Klebsiella sp.
CGAACGTCGAGCTGCCGGCGTCGTCGGCGTAGGTCTTGACGGTCCCGGCGCGCAGACCGGGCAGGTCGAGGACGGCCGCTCCGACGGCGTCACGGTCCTCGCCGGAGGTGGCGGCATAGAGGGCGAGGTATTCGGCGAGCTGCTGGCCGGCGCGGAAGGCCTTCATGCGCAGGCTGGGCAGGGGGCCGTCCGGTCCGGGATAGAAGACCGCCAGGTCGTCGGCCTTGGTCAGCGCGTCTTTCTTGCCGATCGTCTGCCAAGGCACGACGCCGTCGGCGCCGAGGGCCCAGGTTTCGGCGCACCAGGCGGCGTTGATGATGAGCGGCTGCCCGAGTTTGCTGACGGACCCGTACATGTAGGTGAGCTTGCCGTCCCGACGATTACGGCCGAGCACGCGGCGAGGGTAGTCGCGGAGCGTGCCGGAGACCACGTCGACGTTGCTTACTCCGTCGAGCAGGTCGCGTTGCCATTCGGGACGGGACACGTCGAGACGGAAGGCCGTCCGGACCTCCGGATAGGGGGCGACGGCTTTCCAGAACTCCGCTCCGAAGCGACGGAGCGCCCAGAAGTCCTGGGTGTGCTGCGGTTCGTCGAAGATCCAAGGCGCCGAGCAGACGTTCCAGCTGCCGGGCTTCCCGTTCTTGCCGTTCTTGAAGTAGACCTTGTTGTTGAGGTAGAACTCGAAAGTCGTCTCGTGCCAGCGCTTCTCGGCGAAGTGTCGGGCGAAACCTCCCGCGGCAGACCTGAATTCCTGCCAGTAGTCCGCGGCGTAAGCCTGCTCGATCCAATAGCCGCCTTTGAAATGCTGCTCATGGTTCATCGGCCAGTTCTCGTTCAGCGGCAGGTAGAACGCCTCCGTGGGTACCTGGCCGCGAGGCAGGTCGGCGAAGGCCGAGCCGTCCAGGAGCGGACCGAAGCGTTCGTCCCATTGCTTCCAGTCGAAGGAGCCGTCGGGTCCGACCTTCGGGGCGGCGGAGACGCGGCCCGTCCAGCCGTAGGGGAGGATGTTGAGGGTCAGCCGGTGCTCATGGGCCAGACGGAACCAGTCGCGGGAGGTATCGTTCATCCCGTAACCGTTCATCTGGGCGACGAAGGACAGGCGGTCGGGCAGGGTGAAGTTCCAGACCGTGACCGAGAACGGCACGTCCTGGCCCTCGAGGCGCAAGGTGCCGCGGTGTTCGCCCGGCTTGGCATCCTTGGGAATCTGGAATTCCAGCAGACGTCCGTGAGGCGAGATGACCAGCGGATCGACATGGTCTCCGACCTTCGGGAGTTCGTAGCGGCGGACAGGCAGGTCGATCTGCACCGTCTGCGGCGCCCGCTCCAGCAGCATGGTCACGGCTTCGCCTTTGGCGGCGAAGAGGCGCAGGCCGGGAATCGGCAGGCCGGCGGCATCGGTGGCCTTCACCGCGGAGGGGCCGTCGGCGAGCTTCGGGATGGGAGGGAGTGTCGCCGCCTTGACGGGCTTGAGGGTGGGGTCGGGCGTAAAGGCGACCGTCGGTCCGGGGCCGTCCTCCAGCCAAAGGGTGAAATAAGGGGCCGTGGATTTCTTGCCTTCGCGGCTGGCGACGAAGCGGTTGGGGAAAGAGCGATAGGTGAACTGGTCGCCGTCGCGTTGGTACTCGCTGCCGACGTCATCCATCACCAGGAAACCGAAGCTCCGTCCGTCGAGGCGAGCCTGGACGACGGCAGGGTCGATCGGGATCGCTTGCCAGCCCTTCGCGTCGGGCGGGGTCGGGTCGCCGAAGCCCCAGGCCGAGCCGCCGAGTCCGAGGGAAACGGCGGTGATATTCCTGCCGTCGTGGCCCCAGGCCAGCTCGCCGTTACGCGCCCAGCGGAAGCTGCTCGCGCCGGGTTCCTTGGCGTACCCGGTGCCTTTGCCTTCGACCCATTCCTGGGCGACGGTCGAAACCGTCGTGCGACCGAGGACGTAGGGTGACTCCAGGTGAAGGTGGAGCGTCGCCCGCACGACGCGTTTTCCCCGGAACTTGGCCGGATCGAAATCGATGAGGAAGCATTCCTGCGTGCCTTTGAGCTTCAGCTTCGGCGCGCCCCCGTTGTTGCCTTCCTGTTCGGAAGAGTAGGAAGAGATCCAGAGGTCACGCGAAGTCTCCACGCGGAGAGGTTCCGCGGCGAGGACGGTGACCGCGAACAGGGCCAACAAGGAGGCTCCGGAGATGCCAGGGGTGGGCATGCCTTCAGTGAACCCACGCCGAGGGGGCTTTCCACCCCAATCCGCCGTTACTTGACCGGCACGAAACCGGCCGGGCGGCGTTCCGTGCCCTGGGTACCGGTCAGCTTGTCGCCCAGGGCGCGTCGCATGGGATCGGCCAGGGCGGAGAGCCGTGCGACGATGTCGGGGTGCTGCGCGGAAAGGTCACGGGTCTCGCCCGGGTCGGTGGTCAGGTCGTAGAGGGCGAGGGGTTGCGCGGCGACCTTCTGGCCGTGGCGGCTGGCGATGGCGTTCATCGACGAGTCCGTGATCGGGAGCGGCGCATATTCTCCGTAAGCCGAAGGCTTCCCGCCTTTGCCAGGGTTCCCGATGTTGGTGAGATAGGGGTGGGCGAAGTGGAGTTTCCACTGACCCGAGCGGACGGCGTGCAGTTCCTCGCCGGCGTAATAGAACAAGGCTTCATGCGGGGCGGCGTCCGAGGCGCCCCGGAGGAGCGGCAGGGCCGACCGTCCGTCGATCTTCAGCGAAGGCGCCCTGCCGCCGACCGCCTCGACGAACGAAGGCAGCAGGTCGATCGACATGAAGGGCGTGCCGCAGGTGCGTCCCGCGGGGACCTGTCCGGGCCAGCGGACGATGAGCGGGGAGCGCAGGCCGCCTTCGAAGCAGGTCAGCTTGCCTTCGCGGAAGGGGTGGTTTGAGCCGGCGTGCTCGCCGTAGCTCATCCACGCGCCGTTGTCGGAGAAGAACAGTACGATCGTGTTCTGTTCCAGGCCCGTCTCGCGCAGCTTGGCGAGGACCACGCCGATCGCGTCATCGAGTTCTTCCACGACGTCGCCGTAGAGTCCGCGGGCGGAGCGGCCCTTGAACTTCGCCGAGGCGAAGATCGGCACGTGGGGCATCACGTGGGGCAGGTAGAGGAAGAACGGTCGGTCCTTGTGGCGTTCGATGAAGTCGACGCCTTTGGCCGTGAAGCGGGCGGTGAAGGCCGCTTGGTCGGGGTCGAGTTCGGCGACCTTCTCGCCCTCGAGGAGCGGCAGCGGCGGCATCTCCGCGGCGAGGGAAGGGTGATATTTGGAATTATCGTTGGAGTAGGGCAGGCCGAAGAACTCATCGAAGCCTTGGCGGGGAGCGGAGAGCTCCGGCACCGTGCCGAGGTGCCATTTGCCGAAGCAGGCGGTCGCGTAGCCGCGCTCCTTGAGCATCTTCGGGAGCGTCCATTCGGCGGGGTTGAGTCCGAAGCGACTCGTGTGGTTGAGGGCGCCCTGCATCCCGACGCGGTTGGGGTAGCATCCGGTGAGGAGGGCGGCGCGGCTGGCCGTGCAGACCGCCTGGGCGACGGTGAAGTCCGTGAAGCGGGTGCCTTGTCTGGCCAAGGCGTCGAGGTTCGGCGTGCGGATGTCCTTTGCGCCGAAGCAGCCCACGTCGCCGTAGCCGAGGTCATCGACCAGGATCAGGACGATGTTGGGCGGGCGTTCGGCGCCGAGGGCGGCGGAGGCGAGGAGGAGCAGGAGAAAGCGATACATCAGATTCGTTCGAGCTTGAGCGGGTAGGTCTTGCCGGAGGCGAACTGCGCCACGATCAGCGACCCGTCGGGGTTCGCGAGCACGTCGTGGGGATGCAGGAACACGTCGGCGGTGTGCTTCATCGGCATCAGCTTGCCGGCGGCATCGTAGACGGGCGCCGAGCCGGCGATGTTCGACACCACGCGGAGGTTCGCATCGAGGATGGAGAGGAAGCCGCGGCTATTGCGGTCCTTGGGCCAGTTGTCCGCGAGGTGGGCCACGACGTAGTGCCGGCCGAAACGGCGGATCTGCCGAGGGTTGCCGCCGGGGAGGTCGGTCTGGGCGAGCTTCTTGCCGTCGAGGTCGAGTCGGAGGAGGTATTGCTGGTCGCTCATCGCGATGAGCATGGTCTCGGCGCTGTCGGCCTCGGGCCGGGGGTCGGTGTCGATCATGCCGCCGTGCGGTCCCCAGTGGACGATCCCGCCTTCCGGTCCGCCGAGGAGGCGCTTGAACGAGCCGTCGGCCGCGTAGTGCAGGATGTAGTCCTTTCCATAGCCATCGAGGACGTAGAACTCGCCGTCGGCCCGGTGAAGCGTCCAGGAGGGGCGGTAGTCGGATTCCTTGGCATATTTGCCGGTGTTGGCCGGCAGTCGCCATTCGCCCAGTTGTTCGCCGGAGAGGGCGAACCTGGTCACGGTGTGCAGGTTGAGGTCGGTGATGAAGAG
>CAZXSI010000104.1:0-4371 GCA_964643215.1 uncultured Klebsiella sp.
CCAAACAAAAAGGACGGCTCGGAGAGCCGTCCCTACCTTCTGCTTCGCAGCAGTTCACCGTGCCAGCATTTCCCCACGCGGCGTGAAACGCCGCGCCTACTTGCGGCGGAAGGGATAGAGCAGCTGAGCCCAGTAGCCTTTCGGCACCGGATGGCCTTCGATGCCATACCCCGTCGGCCACTGGTCCTTCGGCAGGTAATACGTGCCGAAGAGGCGGTCGAACAACGGGAAGTGGATGGCGAAATTGACGTCGATCGCCTCCTTCTCGATGCCGTGGTGCCAATGATGGAAACGCGGGGTCACCAGCAGCTGGTCGACGACCGGCAGGCGCCAGCCGAGGTTCGCGTGGATGAAGGTGGAATAGAGGTAGACCAGCAGGATGTAGGCGTTCACCGCCGTCGGCGAAAACCCGAGGGCGAACATCGGGATCACCGTGAGCGTGCGCAGGATCAGGATCTCCAGGAAGTGCATGCGCGCGCCGGCCATCCAATCCATGCTGCGCGCGGAATGATGCACCGCATGGAAGTTCCACAGCCAGGGCACGCGGTGGAAGGCGCGGTGCACCCAATACTGGACGAAGTCGGTCAGGAACATGATCGCGACCAGCTGGACGAGGAAAGGCAGGCCCGCGACCCACTGCTGCAGGGCGGCCAGGGCCGAGGCCGCGGCGACCCACTTCGCCGGCGCGAAACTGACGAAGGCGAGGACCTGCACCATGAAACTGCTGACGAGGTAGTAGAAGATGTCTTCCCTCCATTCGTCGCGGAACAAGGCCTGCTCGCCGCGGAGCGGGCTGAGGCGTTCGAGCGGGATGAAGATGATGCCGGTGAACAGGACGTTGAGCGCGAACCAGTCCAGCCCCAGGAAGAGCGGCGTCGGATCGGGTGTCAGCGCCGCCGCGTTCGAACCGCCCAGCAAGGTCGCCAGCAAGGCGGCCGCGGCGCCGAGCGTGCCCAACAGCTTCGACGGCCGGAGCGCGAGGCTCAGCACCGAAGCGACGAAGCCCAGGAGGAGGATGACGAGGATCCCCAGCTTGAACCAGGGGTTGCCATGCAGCGCCGTCAGTTCGGTCATCGCGAACTGCCCCGGCGCGCGCATCGAGACGACCAAGGCGAGGCCGACGAGGCCGAGGACGAGGCCGGCGACGCCGCTGATCCAACCGGTACCGAAGGCCCGCAGCGGAGCAGGAGCCTCCAGTTCGTCACGGAGTTTCTGACGGGCATCATGGAGGCTCATGGGGGTGACCTACGACTATACGAGCCGCGTGGTTGAGCAAGCAGGCAAAGACGCGGTCGACCAAGGATGGTCGGCCCTACCCTGCGGCGGCCGGAGACAACTAGGGCAGCACGCGGTGCTGCCCCTACCTCGATACAGGCGGATGCGATGTCATCGCATCCCTACCAAACAAAAAGGGCGCCCGCAGGCGCCCTCTTCACTTCCCCGTGTCACCGTGTCCCCTTGCCCACGTGACCCGCGCGGCGTGAAACGCCGCGCTTAGTAACGATAACTGTCCGGCTTGAACGGGCCGGACGGCTTCACGCCGATGTAGGCGGCCTGTTCCTTCGAGAGCTTGGTCAGCTTGGCGCCGAGCTTGCCGAGGTGGAGACGGGCGACTTCTTCGTCGAGGTGCTTCGGGAGGACGACGACGCCGGGCTTGGCGGTCGCGCGGGTCTCCCAGAGGTGGATCTGGGCGAGGACCTGGTTGGTGAACGAGGTCGACATCACGTAGCTCGGGTGGCCGGTGGCGCAGCCGAGGTTCACGAGGCGGCCTTCGGCGAGCATGTAGAGCTGGCGGCCGTCCTTGAACGTGTAGCGGTCGACCTGCGGCTTGATGGTGTCCTTCTTCGCGCCCTTGAACGAGTTGAGGCGCGTGACCTGGATCTCGTTGTCGAAGTGGCCGATGTTACAGACGATGGCCTGGTCCTTCATCCTGAGCATGTGCTCCAGCGTGATGATGTCCTTGTTGCCGGTGGCGGTGACGTAGATGTCGGCCTTGCCGAGGGTGTCCTCGACGGTGACGACGCGGTAGCCTTCCATCGCGGCCTGGAGCGCGCAGATGGGGTCGATCTCGGCGATCTGGACCGTGGCGCCGAGGCCGCGGAGCGACTGGGCCGAGCCCTTGCCGACGTCGCCGTAGCCGATGACGAGGGCGACCTTGCCGGCGACCATCACGTCGGTGGCGCGCTTGATGCCGTCGACGAGGGACTCGCGGCAGCCGTAGAGGTTGTCGAACTTCGACTTCGTGGCGGTGTCGTTGACGTTGACCGTCGGCACGAGGAGGGAGCCCTCTTCGAGCATGCGGTAGAGACGCTTCACGCCGGTGGTGGTCTCTTCCGAGACGCCCTTCCAGCCCTTCACGACCTTATGCCAGTGGCCGGGCTTCTGCTTCGCGACCTTCTTGAGGAGGTCCTTGATGATCTGTTCTTCTTCGGATTCGGAAGCGGACCAGGCCCACTTCGAGCCGTTCTCGAGCTCGTAGCCCTTGTGGATGAGGAGCGTGGCGTCGCCGCCGTCGTCGACGATCAGCTCGGGGCCGTCGCCGTTGGGCCAGGTGAGCGCCTTCATGGTGCACTCCCAGTATTCGACGAGGTTCTCGCCCTTCCAGGCGAAGACCGGGATGCCGGCCTTCGCGATCGCCGCGGCGGCGTGGTCCTGCGTGGAGAAGATGTTGCACGAGGCCCAGCGCACGTCGGCGCCGAGTTCGGCGAGCGTCTCGATGAGGACGGCCGTCTGGATGGTCATGTGCAGCGAGCCGGCGATGCGCACGCCCTTGAGCGGCTTCTTCTTGCCGTACTTGGCGCGCAGGGCCATCAGGCCCGGCATCTCGTGCTCGGCGACCTGGAGCTCCTTGCGGCCCCATTCGGCGAGACCGAGGTCCGCTACTTTATAATCAGAGAATTTTTTGGGCATGAGATCGAGGGGATAAGAGTTCGGAGTATCGAGTATAGGGGGTGGGTTACTTGCTCAGGGCCTTGTGGAAGGCGGCGAGCTTGGAGGTGACTTCCCAGGGGAGGCCCTTCTTGCCGAAGTGGCCGTAGTGGGTGGACGCGCGGTAGATCGGGCGACGCAGGTCGAGCTGGCGGATGATCTCGGCCGGGTTGAAGAGGAACGTCGCCTTCACCGCGGCGAGGATCTGGGCGTCGGGGACTTCGCCGGTGCCGAAGGTGTCGAGGTGGATGCTGGTCGGCTCAGGATGGCCGATCGCGTAGGCGACCTGCAGCTCGCAGCGTTCGGCGGCGCCGGACGCGACGATGTGCTTGGCGACCCAGCGGGCCATGTAGGCCGCGGAACGGTCGACCTTGGTCGGATCCTTGCCGGAGAAAGCGCCGCCGCCGTGACGGCCCATGCCTCCGTACGAGTCGACGATGATCTTACGGCCGGTAAGGCCGCAGTCGCCCTGGGGGCCGCCGACCACGAAGCGTCCGGTGGGGTTGATCAGGTATTCGGTCTTCTTGCCGACGAGCTCCTTCGGGAGGGACTTGCGGATGACCTGCTCGATGCAGAACTTCTCGATCTGGCGATGGGAGACGTCGGCGGTGTGCTGGGTCGAGATGACCACGTTCTCGATGGCGACCGGACGGCCGTCCTCGTAACGCACGGCGACCTGCGACTTGCAGTCAGGGCGGATCCACTCGGTGCCCTTGGCGCCGGACTTGCGGAGACGGGCCAGCTCGCGGTTGAGGCGGTGGGCGAACATGACCGGGGCCGGCATGAGCTCGGGCGTCTCGCGGGTGGCGTAGCCGAACATGATGCCTTGGTCGCCGGCGCCCATCTTGGCGTGCTTCTTGCCTTCGGCCTTACGTTCGTCGACGCCCTGGGCGATGTCGGGGGACTGCTTCGTGAGCAGGTTCGTGATGAAGACCTTGTCGGCGTGGAAGACGTCGTCGTCGTTCACGTAGCCGATCTCGCGGATCGCGGCGCGGACGACCTCCTCGAAGTTGACCTTCGCCTTGGTGGTGAGCTCGCCGGCGATGACGACGTGGTCGCTCTTGACCAAGGTCTCGCAGGCGACGCGCGAGAAACGGTCCTGGGCGAAGCAGGCGTCGAGGACGGAGTCCGAGATGCTGTCGGCGACCTTATCGGGGTGGCCCTCGCCGACGGATTCGGACGAGAAGATGTAGGAGGCGTGGGAGGCCATAAGGTCAGGGAAACAAAAGGGTAACCGGGGCGATGGCAAGTAGGCATCCAAGTATCCGGATAGGAAGATACGTCATAGGGCGGCTAAAAGCCGCCCCCGGGTGGAAGCGATTGGCGGTGAGCGGTTGGAACTAAGAGTATGGAGTATAGAGTATCGGGGGAGTTTTGGCATTGGATAGGGCCATGCATCCCTGCTTGGCCGCGGCCGACCAGGGATGGTCGGCCCTACCACCT
>CAZXSI010000105.1:0-4362 GCA_964643215.1 uncultured Klebsiella sp.
CCCTACCTTCTGCTTCGCAGCAGTTCCCCATGCCAGCAGTTCCCCCCACCGCACGCATTAGCGCGCGGTCGCATCCACCAACAACCAGGCCCAGGTGGCGACGACGCCATCGGGCCGGGCATTGAGGCGGTCGTAATCACGGAGGAGCGACTTGAGCTCGGTCGGCGAGAAACGGGGGTCGCCGGTCACGCCGCTACGATGCAGGTGCCGGAAGAAGTCGAGGGCGCTCGGGTAGGTCTCCTCGGACTCGAGCACGCCGTGCGCATGGACGTCGAACTTCGCGCCCGTGAGCAAGGCGAGCCACTGGGCTTCGTCGCGCCAGCGCACGGGGCCTTCCCCGATGAGGTCGCGTAGCTCGTTGAGGCAGGGATCGCAGGGAACCCCGAGCAGCAGGCGGCCGCCGGCCGGCAGCGCCGCGCGCCAGTGACGGAGCACCGCCGCGGGATCGGCCGCCCAATGCAACAGGCCCGAGGAAGCGAGCGCGTTGGCCTTCTCGACCGGACCGAAAGCGTTATGCACCGACCAGTTGGCGGCGGGGACGGCCTGTCGGCCGAGTTCGACCATCGCGGGCGAAGCATCGGTGGCGTCGACATTCACGCCCTGGGCGAGCAAGGCGGAGGTCAGGAAGCCGGTGCCGGCGCCGAGCTCGGTGACCCGGGCCCCGCGGCGGAACGGCGCGAAGGCGGCGAGCGCTTCGGCGAAACGCTTCTGCGGCGCGGCATGCGCGTCGTAGCTCTCGGCTCGTTCGTCGAAACGCATGGGTTCAGGGGGCGAGGAACTCGCGCAGGTCGTGCCCGAGTCCCGTCACAATATGACAACCCACGACGGCTTGGCAAACGCCCTCGGGATTCAGGAGCGCATCCTGGTCGCCGACATAGGCCTCCCAGCCGGAAGCGAGCCCCTGGCGTCCGAAGGTGATGAGCGAGATGCCCGCGGGCTGGGAGAGGATATCCAGGCCGGCCTGCAGGTATTCCTTCTCGTAAGGCAAGGCGTCGCCGGACAGCGGAGCGAGACCCGCGCGCTTCCGGAAATCGGCCAAGGCCGCCGGGGCGTCGGTGTCGATCCAGCGGCGCAGCCACTTCACCTGGGTCTCGGAATGCTTGCCGCACTTGCCATGCTCGGAGCAGAAGGACGTGAACGGGGCGAAGAGCAGCACCTTGGCCGGGAACTTGACGCCCCGGGCGCCGGCCTCGAGGACGAGGTGCGCGCCGAGCGACCAGGCGATGACGGCGTCGCAGCCGGAAAGATTCTCCGCCGCGCCGACGACCGGCGGGTAGATGAGGTGTTCGGCATCGGGCGCATGCGCCAACGCGATGGCCTTCATCTCCTCGAGCGAGACGCCCCAGCCGCCGATCCAGCCGATCTTCATGCGGTGACGCCCTTCAAGGCGGAGATAAAGGAGGAGAGCACGCCGGGAGGAAGACCTCGACGGAGAGAGAGGCGGATCCGGCCGGTACGCACGGGTACCGTGGGCGGGCGGATGGCGGAGACCATGAAGCCAGCGGCGCGGAGCGCGGTGGCGTATTTCAAAGTGACATCCGAGTCGCCCAAGATGAGCGGGATGATCGGCGAATCGCCCGACGGCACCGCGAAGCCGGCTTCGACGAGTCCGTCGCGCCAGGCATGGGAGAGCGCGTGGAGTTCGGCGCGTTCGGCGGACATCCCCTTCACGCGCTCGACCGCGGCGAGGGCGGCGGCCGCACAGGACGGAGCCAGGTAGGTCGAGTAGACGAACTCGCCGGCGAAGTTGATCAGGGCATCACGGACTTCCGGCGCATGCGAGAGCACGTAGGCGCCCTGGGAGCCGAGGCCTTTGCCAAGCGTACCCACCACGATGTCCGCGGCGGCGAAAGCGCCCTGGGCCTCCTGCAGGCCGGAACCCGTGGCACCGTACCAGCCCGTGGCATGGGCTTCGTCGAGTACCCAACAGAAGCCGAAACGCTTACGCAGCGAGGCCAGACGCTTCAGGTCCGGGCTATCGCCGTCCATCGAGTAGACGCTTTCCGTGACGACGAAGATGACGCCATCCAAGGCCGGCTCCTCGTGGAGCATGAGCTCGAGCGCATCGAGGTCGTTATGGGCGAAGCGACGGAGGCGGGCGCCCGAGGCCATGATGCCGTCGAGCATGCTCGCGTGGACGAGTCGGTCGGCGAGGATGAGGTCGCCCTTCTTCGGCAGGCCGCCGAGCACGGCGGAATTCGCCGAGAAGCCCGTGTTCATCACCAGCCCATGCGCATAGCCCTGCCAGGCGGCGAGGGCCTGCTCCAGCTTCTGATGGATCTCGGTGTAGCCGGTGACGAGCGGCGAGGCGGACGAAGACGCGCCCCATTCGTGCAGCGCGGCGATGCCGGCGGCGACGACCGCGGGGTCGCGGGAGAGCCCCAGGTAATCGTTATCGGCCAGGTTGACGCGCGGGTCGGCCGAAGCACGAGCCGTCAGCTTACGACGCAACGACGACCCTTCGCGCTGGGCGAGGGACTGGCGCAGGCGTTGCAGCAGGGCTTCGTTCACCGCGGCAGGAAGTGGAAGCGGGCGGACTTCTCGCCTTTGCCGGATTCGCCGAGCAGGGGGATCCAGGACTCGGCCAGGCCGGCGCGGTTCGCGGCGGCGACTTCCTTCGAAGGCTTCTTGATCGCGTTGAGCCAGACCCCGATGGGCCCGTCGTAACGGCGACGCAGATAGGAGATCGCCAGACGGGCCTGGTTGATCGCGCCGAGTCGATCCTCGACCACCACGATGGCGACGGTCGGCTTGATCGCCGCGGCGAAGTCCGCCCAGTCCTTGCCCTTGGGGTCGATCGGCACGGCCACGCCGCCGGCGCCCTCGACGACACGACACGGGGCAAGCGGGACGGCTCTGTAGAGCTTGAGGAGCAGCGCGAGGTCGAGCGGCTTGCGGGCCTTCTTCGCCGCGGCGAGCGGGGCGATCGGCGCCGGCAAGGCGATCAGCGTGTGGGCTTCGGCCCACTTGCCCGCGGCCTTCTTGGCGTCGGCCGGACGGCCGGCGCCCGCGCCGGATTCCACCGGCTTGATGACCTGCGTGAATCCATCGCGGGAAAGGCGGCGCGCGAGCAGGCCGGCGACGTGGGTCTTGCCCACGCCGGTGTCGCTGCCGGTGACGAAGACGACGGCCATGTTACTTGCAGCCGCAACCGCCGTTGCCGCAGGACGCTTCGGCCGCGTTGGCCGCGGCGAATTCCGCGACGCTCGGCCATTCGGCCGGCTTGGCGTCCGCCGGGGCGAGCTCGCCACGGTGGATGCGCCGGGCTTCGTCCGGGTGCATCGGGTGCAGGCCGAGACGCTTCATGAGGTTCATGTCCTCTTCGATGTCGGGATTGCCCGTCGTGAGGAGCTTCTCGCCGAGGAAGATCGAGTTGGCGCCGGCGAGGTAGCAGAGGGCCTGCGTCTCGTCGTTCATGTTGGCGCGGCCGGCGGAGAGGCGGACCATCGCCTTCGGCATCAGGATGCGGGCGACGGCGACGGTGCGGACGAACTCGATCGTGTCGACGAACTTGCGGCCCGCGAGCGGCGTGCCTTCGACGGCGACGAGGGCGTTGATCGGCACGGAGTCCGGCTGCGGGTCGAGCTGGGCGAGCTCGACGAGCATCTTCAGGCGGTCGTCGACCGTCTCGCCCATGCCGATGATGCCGCCGGAGCAGACTTCGAGGCCGGCCTTGCGGACATTCGAAAGCGTCTGGAGGCGGTCGTCGTAAGTACGGGTGGTGATGATCTTGGAGTAGTGCTCGCGCGAGGTGTCGAGGTTGTGGTTGTAGACGTCGCACCCGGCCTGCTTGAGGCGGGCGGCCTGCGCTTCGCTGACCATCCCGAGGGTGCAGCAGACCTCGAGGCCGAGTTCCTTCACGCCCGAGACCGTGTTCAGGACGCTGTCGAACTGCTTGCCGTCGTTCACGCGGCGCCAGGCGGCGCCCATGCAGAAGCGGGTCGCGCCGCCGGCCTTGGCCTTACGGGCGTCGGCGAGGATCGCCTGCGTCTCCATGAGGGCTTCGGTCTCGAGGCCGGTCTGGTTGTGGATGGACTGCGGGCAATAGGCGCAGTCTTCGGGGCAGGCGCCGGTCTTGATCGACTTCAGCGTGCAGAGCTGCACGCCGGCCGGATCCTGGTTGGCCTGGTGGACTTGCTGAGCCTTGAAGATCAGCGTGTTGAGCGGCAGGTCGTAGAGCGCTCGGGCTTCGGTGAGGTTGGGCATTGGTTTAATATGAGAGTATGGAGTTTAGAGTATCGAGTATCGGGGAAAGGTAGGGGCAGCACCGCGTGCTGCCCTAGTCTGCTTTTAGATTCGGAAGCACATCGTCCATCGCGAGACGGACGGCGCGGACGAGGTGCTTCACCTCGTCGGCCTGGA
>CAZXSI010000106.1:0-4348 GCA_964643215.1 uncultured Klebsiella sp.
TCCCGACGCACCGCCCCTGCATCCGCGTCGACGACAACGACATCGTCTTCAAGACCCGCAAGGAGAAGTACCAGTTCGCCATCAAGGAGATCGCCGAGGCCCACAAGCGCGGCCAGCCCGTCCTCGTCGGCACCGCCTCCGTCGAAGCCTCCGAGACCCTCGGCCGCATGCTCGCGATGGCCAAGGTCCCGCACAAGATCCTCAACGCCAAGCACCACGAATCCGAGGCCGACATCGTCGCCATGGCCGGCCAGCTCGGCGCGGTCACGATCGCCACCAACATGGCCGGCCGCGGCACCGACATCAAGCTGGGCGAAGGCGTCCGCGAGCTCGGCGGCCTCTACGTCCTCGCGACCGAGCGCCACGAGTCCCGCCGCGTCGACCGCCAGCTGCGCGGCCGCTGCTCGCGCCAAGGCGACCCCGGCCGTTCCCGCTTCCTCGTCTCCCTCGAGGACGACCTGATGCGCCTGTTCTCGAACGCGGGCATCATCTCCTCGCTGCTCGAGAAGTCCTTCAAGGAAGGCGAGCCCCTCGAGCACCCGCTGCTCAACCGCTCCATCGGCACCGCCCAGAAGCGCGTCGAAGGCCAGAACTACTCGATGCGCAAGCGCCTGCTGCAGTACGACGACGTGCTCAACCAGCAGCGCCAGATCGTCTACGGCCTGCGCAACCGCGCGCTCAAGGCCGCCGACAGCCGCGAGACGATCATGAACATCGTCGAGGAGGAGATCGAGGAGCGCCTCGACGTCGTCTTCCCCGATCCCGCCGGCGAGGCCGACCGCCGCGCCGCCGAGACCTTCGTCCACTGGTACGTCACCACCTTCCACATGCGGATCGACCTCGAGGACATCCTCGCCCGCACGAAGGCCCAGGTGATCCTCCTCGCCGCCGACCGCGTCCGCGCGCTCCAGGCCGGCCGCGAGGCCCATGAGTCGCCCGAGATCCTCCAGTACCTCGAACGCAACGTCCTGCTGCGCGCCATCGACCGCAACTGGCAGAACCAGCTCACCGAGATGGAGGACCTGCGCCGCGGCGTGGGCCTGCGCACCTACGCGCAGAAGGATCCGCTCAACGAATACAAGGCCGAGGCCTTCAAGGCCTTCGAACGCCTGATGCGGCAGCTGCGCACCGACACCTGCGCCGGCCTCTTCCGCACCGCCACCTCGATGGAGGCGCTCGAAGCCCTCATGCGCCGCGCCCAAGGCCAGGCCAAGGCCACCGGACCCGCCGAGCCGGGTTCGTCCGCCGCGACCGAGACCAAGCCCGCCAACGCGCCGAAGCCCGAGCCTTTCCGCCGCCTGACGCCGAAGATCGGCCGCAACGCCGTCGTCCGCATCCGCAAGGGCCCGGAGACCCAGGACCTGAAGTGGAAGAAGGCCGAGGCGCTCGTCCGCGACGAAGGCTGGGAAGTCGCCGAAGTCCTCTCGGAATGACCGAGCGGCCGCCGAGCAGCCCCGTCGCCGCCCGGTACGCCTGGGTCGGCGCCGCGCTCTCCGCCCTGCTCCTCTTCTGCTCGTTCGGCCCCGTCGGCCACCCCTTCTGGGCGTTCGTCGCGCTCGTCCCCGCCGCGCTCGCCACGACCCTCCGGCCGGACTGGCGCACCTGGCGGCGCGCGAGTTTCGCGACGAGCTGGGCGCTCTGGGTCGCGCTGCTCGTCTGGCTCCGCCACGTCTACCCGCCGCTCGGCTGGCTCGGCCTCGTGCTGCTCACGGCCTACTGCGCGCTCTACCCGTTCGCCTGGCTCCTGCTCGTGCGCTGGATCTTCCCGGCCTGCGCGGGCGCCGCGCTCCCGGCCCGCCTGCTCGCGCTGGCCGGCCTCGCCGGCGCCTGGGGCCTGCTCGAATGGACGCGCGGCACGATCCTTTCCGGCTTCGGCTGGCTGCCGCTGGCGGCGTCGCAGGCCGGGAATCCGGTGATGCTCAGCCTGTGCGCCTGGGTCGGCCCGACCGGGCTCTCCGTCGTGCTCGTGCTCTTCAATCTCGGCCTCGCCCGCTGGATCGTCCGCCTCGTCGAAGCCTATCGCGAGGAGGCCGGCCTCCGGCCGGCCGGGCCGATGGGCTGGCTCCGCCGGCTCACGCCCGAGCTCTACCTGGGCCTCGCGCCCATCGCGGCCGGCTTCTTCGCGCTGATCGTCGCGAACGGCGCCAAGCTCGCGTCGGACCAGGTCAGCTTCACGCCCGGCATCGTGCAGACGGACTTCGACCCGAACGCGAAATGGGACGCGACGCGCCTGCAGGAGCACCTCGCGCTGACCGAGGCGCTGACGGCGACGGTCGCCGCCGGCCAGGCCGCCGACTTCGTGCTCTGGCCCGAGGCCGCCCTGCCCCTTTCCCTGGCGAGCGACGCCTACGTCGCCCGGCTCAGCGGCCTGGCGAAGGCCACGGAGACGCCGCTCGTCATCGGCGCCCTGGACCGGCGCGGCGAAGGCTACGGCAACGCCGTCGCGACGATCACGGCCGACGGCGTCCAGAAGCCCGTCTACGCGAAGCGTCATCTCGTGCCGTTCGGCGAGTACGTGCCGTTCGCCGATTTCCTGCCCTTGCGCAAGGTGGTGCCGATCGAGACGGACTGCGTCGCCGGGACGGGCCCCTCGCTGCTGCCGCTCACCACGCGGCGCGGCCATACCTTCATGGCCGGGGCGCTGGTCTGCTACGAGGACGTCTTCCCGGAACTCGCCCGCGAGCACGCCCTCGCCGGGGCCGACGTCCTGCTCGTCATCACCAACGACGCCTGGTACGGCCGCGAGGCCGGCGCGTATCAGCACGCCGCCCACTCCGTGCTCCTCGCCGCCGCCACCGGCCTGCCGGTCGTCCGTTGCGGCAACGCCGGCTGGAGCGGGACCATCGATTCCCTCGGCCGGGCTTTCCCCGTCCTCGACAACGGCAGCGTCTATTTCCGGGGCTCCCGCCTCGCGGCCCCCGTCAGCCTCCCCCGCGCCCGCCGGCCCGACACCTTCTGGGTGCGCCACGGCGACTGGGCCGTCGGCCTGGGCGGAGCGCTGTTCGCCCTGGCCTATGTCTGGCGGCGGCGGCGCGGGGCCTGAGCCAAAAAACCGCAGGTCCTTGTCGACCTCTCCCGGAAACCGTCCAAGGTGAGGTGACCCCGGCGCGGTTGTTCCCGCGCCGCACCGCCGCACCCCCATGAAGCCCCTGCGACTCCTGCTCCTCGCCTGCCTCGGACTCGGCGTCGCCCTCTCCCTGCCGGCCCAGGAGCTCAAGAAGCCCAAGGAGGAATACCCGGAAAGCGGCGAGGCGAAGTTCCGGCTCCGCATCAAGGCCATCCCCACCCTGCGCATGCTGATCAACGGCGTGCCCGTGCTGATGGGCGTCGACACCGGCTGCCAAGGCACGGCCGTCATCACGCCGCGCGCCGCGCAACGCTGCGGGATCACCGAGGCGTTCAGCCTGCCCACCATGGGCAACACCGGGCGGAGCGAATCCAGCTTCGGGCTCGTCGAACAGCTGCAGGCCGGCGAGGTCACCTGGCGGGATTTCCACGTGTCGATCATGCCGCTCGACGGCATGGACATCGACGGCCTGCTCGGCGCGGACATCCTCTTCTCCCGTCCGTTCTACATGGACCTGCGCAACAAGGTCATGATCCTGGGCAAGATCCCCGACACCTCCGCCGCCCACGAGGTCCCCTGCTACAGCCGCGGCGGCCACTGCGGCGTCAACATCGAGGTCGAGGGCGTCAAGGTCCCGATGATCGTGGATTCCGGCGCGTCGAAATCCTACATGAGCTCGCTCAAGTTCCGCGGCGAGACCGAGTTCCGCGGCTACCTGCCGGTGGCCACGGTGCGCAGCACGGGCCTGACGCGCGTCGAGGTCTGCAAGATCAAGTCCCTCACGATCGGCGGCGCCCCGCTCACCGGCGTGGAATTCATCCGCGACCAGGAGCATAACCTGCTCGGCGACGATTTCCTGCGGGCCCACCCCATCGCGGTGGACATGGCGTCGCGCCGCCTGTGGCTCTTCGAGCCGCAGGTGGCCGCGAAGGCCGACGAAGAGACGTCCAAGTAGGCCGGCTCAGCGGCCGCGGCGGCCGGACTTGCCGGACGCCTTGCCGCCTTCTTCCCCGCCCTCTTCGCTCGCGCCTTCCTCGGCCGGCTCGTCCTCGTCGTCCCAGCGGAGGTTCTTCTCCATGTCCTTGTCGACTTCCTCGACGTCGGGCAGGTCGGCGATGTCCTCGGCCGCGCCCGCGGCGCGCGCGGGCTTGTCGTCGTCATCGTCGTCGCCGGGGACCTCATGGCCCTGGGGGACGAACTCGAGGATGTCGGTGATCTCCTCGAACGGATGGATGTCGCGGCCTTCGATCATGGCCTGGTTGCGCAGCTCGCTGAGCTGCT
>CAZXSI010000107.1:0-4286 GCA_964643215.1 uncultured Klebsiella sp.
TCCAACGCGCGCGTAGCTCAATGGTAGAGTACCACCTTGCCAAGGTGGCTGTTGCTGGTTCAAGTCCAGTCGCGCGCTCCACTTTAAAATGGAGCCAAAACCCGCCGAAACCCGGCGGGTTTTTCATTTCCCCGCTCAGCCCGCGGCCGGCAAGGTCACGGTGATCCGGAGGCCCTTCGGCCTGACGGGTTCCGCCGAGGCCGACCCGCCATGCAACTCGGCGACCTGGCGGACGATGCTCAGACCCAGGCCGCTCCCCCCTGCCCGGCGGGATTTGTCGGTCCGGTAGAAGCGGTCGAACAGGCGCGGCAGGTCGGCCGGGGTGACCCCGGCCCCATCGTCTTCCACGGACAGCTCCACGCCGCTGAGCGTATCGCGGGTCGAGATGGCCAGACGGGTCAGGCCGGCGGCATGCGCCAAGGCGTTGTCGATGAGGTTCTGGACCAGGCGCCGGGCCTGGACCGGATCGGCGGCGCCGCCATCGGCGGCTTCCAGCTTCAGCTCCAGCTTCACCCCGGCCGCCTTGCAGCGGGCGGCGAATTCTTCGGCGACCTCCCGCGCCGCGACGTGCAGCGCGCCGGCTTCGCGGCGGACGTCCTGCGCGGACTCCAGGCTCGCGAGGGCCAGCAGGCCTTCGACGAGTCCCTGCAGCCGACCGACCGAGCCCACGATCTTCTGCGCGAAGCGCGCGCGGTCTTCCGGCGACATCGTCGCCTGGTCTTCGGCCAGCGTCTCGGCGTAGCCGCGCAGGATCGTCACCGGCGTCCGCAGGTCATGCGAGACGTTCGTCACGAAGTCGCGCTCCATCGCCTGGAGGCGTTTCAGCGCCGTCACGTCCGCCAGCACGAAGATCGCGGCGCCGTCGCCGAAGGCTTCCGGATCCGTGCGCGCGCCCGCGGCCTGGATCCAGACGTCGGACAGCGGCGCGCGGTTCAGGAGGATCATCGAGCGCGCGCCGCCTTCCGCGCGCACGCGCCGGACGAGCTCGATGAAGTCGGCGCTGCGCACGAGCGGCACGATCGAGCCCCCGCCGTCGGCTTCCGCCAGCCCGAAGAGCGCGGCCGCCGCCGGGTTGGCGAGGCGGAGGCGGTCCTGCGCGTCGACGACGAGCACCGCGTCCGTCAGCGGCGCCAGCAAGGCCTCGATGCGCCGCGCCGCCGCGGCGCGGATCTCGCCTTCGTTCGCGGCGCGGCGTTCGATCGCGACGAAAAGCTCCTCCAGGCGGAGCTTGCGCACCAGCCAGCCCTGCGGACGCGGCGCGCCGCCGTCCGCGAGCAGCGCGCGGCGCGCCCAGCGCACATGCCGGGCGATCTCGGCGAAGCACCACACGGCGGCGACGACGAGCGCGAGCAGGAGCAACCAAGGAAGCCAGGACATCTGCGGACGATGCTGTCCGGCCGGGCCGGACGCGCGAGCGCAAAGCGGTTCAGCCGTTCACGCGGTAGCCGACGCCGCGCACCGTGTCGATGACGTCGCCGGCCGGGCCGAGCTTCTCCCGCAGCCGGCGGACATGCGTGTCGACCGTGCGCGTCTCGAGGTCGGGCGAATAGTTCCAGACGTCGGCGAGGAGCTCCTCGCGCGACTGCACCCTGCCCTTCCGCTCGAGGAGCAGGCGCAGGAGCTTGAATTCGGTGGCCGTCAGCTCGACCACCTTGCCGGCGGCCGTCACTTCGTGGCGTTCGATGTCCAGCATCAGCGCGCCGGCGGCGAGCCGCGTCGACGGCTTGGCGGCGGCGGACTTCGCGCGGCGTAGCAGGGCCTGCGCGCGGAGCATCAGCTCGCGCGTGTCGAAAGGCTTCGTCACGTAATCGTCGGCGCCGGACTCGAGGCCCTTCACCTTGTCGACCGTCTCGCCTTTCGCCGTGAGGAAGATCACCGGCGTATCCTGGAGGAGCGCGTCGGCCCGGACCATGCGGAGCAGCTGCACGCCCGTGAGTTCGGGCATCATCACGTCGAGGATGATCAGGTCCGGGCGGAAATCACGGGCGAGCCCGATGGCGCGCAGCGGGTCGTTCAGCGTGCGGATGGCATAGCCGGCCTGCTTGAATTTATAGTCCAATAGTTCCGTCACGTCGGACTCGTCGTCGACGATCAGGATGCGCTTGAGGTGTTCGGCGTCCATGGGTGCCTCATCACTTAAACGCCCGCGTCAGCGAAGCGCCAGAGTTAGGTGACAAGGGTGACGGAGGTGTGACAATGCGATTATTTTTACATAAGATGTTATTAAACAATGACTTATGTAATATAGAAACATGACCGTCACACGGAGCGGCTGCAATCTTTACACAAGGAGTGTTCCACGTGGAACACCACTCTCCCCTACCCCGCCCGCCGGGATTATTTAGCCCGGAAAAGGACCATCAGCAGCGAGATGTCCGCGGGGTTTACCCCGCTGATGCGGCTGGCCTGGCCTAAGGTCTTCGGTTGAATCGATTGGAGTTTTTGGCGGGCTTCGATGCGCAATCCGTAGGCTTTCAAGAAATCAAACCCTTCAGGCACCCTAAAAGAGTCCAGATCGTGCAGCTTGCGGGCGTTCCGGGTTTCGCGTTCCAAGTAACCACGGTATTTTACCCGGTACATGACTTCGGCTTGAACTTCGGGGGCTTCCGTTAGGAACGTCGGCGGCAGATCCTTCGGGGTCGAATCCCATTGGCGACGGATGACGTCGCCGGCGATGCCACCCGGGATGGCCAACTTTTCCAGGTATTCGATCCAATGGGCGACTTTTTCGGCCTTGGTTTGGATCCGACCCAGGCGATCGGCCGGAACCAAGCCGAATTCGGCGATTTTGTCCTTCAAGCGGAGCTCAGCGCTGCCGTGATTAAACAACAGACGGAACTCGGCCCGGCTGGTAAACATCCGATAAGGCTCCTGGGTGCCTTTGGTCACTAGGTCATCGATCAAGACGCCGATATAGGCTTCGTCGCGCCCGATGACCATAGGGGTCTGGCCTTTGACCTTACAGGCGGCGTTGACCCCGGCCACCAAGCCTTGGGCCCCGGCTTCCTCATATCCGGAGGTTCCATTGATCTGGCCGGCAAAGAAGAGGCCTTCGACCTTTTTAGACTCCAAGGTGGGGTAGAGCTGGGTAGGGGGGGCGAAATCGTATTCTACGGCATAGGCCGGCCGCAGCATCACGGCTTGTTCAAGCCCCGGGACGGAGGCCAGCATCTGGAGTTGGACCTTGAAGGGCAGGGAGGTCGAAAGGCCGTTGATATACCATTCGTCGGTATTACGGCCCTCGGGCTCGAGATAGAGCTTATGGGTATCCTTATCCGAGAACTTCACGAACTTGTCCTCAATCGAAGGGCAGTAGCGCGGGCCGACCCCGGTGATCTCGCCTCCGTAGAGAGGGGAGAGGTGGAGGTTCTCTTGGACGATCTTACCCGTGGCGCAGGTCGCCTCCGTCATCCAGCACGAGACCTGGTCGGTGCCTGGGGCCCATCCTGGGAGGCGTTCGCCAGCTTGTTCCACGTGGAACAAATCGGTTTGTTGGCGGGTGTCGTGGAAGGCGAACAGGGTAGGGGAGGCGTCGCCCGGCTGCTCCTCGCACTTACTGAAATCGATGGAGCGTCCGAGGATGCGCGGAGGGGTGCCGGTCTTCAGCCTTTGAAGCTCAATGCCAGCCTCTAAGAAACTGGCTGACAACGACTTAGCACTAAAGTCTCCCAAGCGCCCCCCTTCGGTTTTATTGGCTCCGATATGCATCAAGCCCCGCAAGAAAGTCCCGGTGGTGACGACCACGGTCTTAGCGTGGAAATCGAGATCCAGGTTGGTCTGCACCCCGCTCACGCGGCCGTTCTGGAAGATGAGCCCGGTGACCTGGGCTTGGAAGATGGTGAGGCCCTCCTGCAGTTCGCAGAGGTGCTTCATGCGGAACTGATAGGCCTTCTTGTCGCATTGGGCGCGGGGGGCCTGGACGGCCGGTCCTTTGGAGGAGTTGAGGAGGCGGAACTGGATGCCGGTCACGTCGGCGGTCAGGCCCATCTCTCCCCCCAGGGCGTCGATCTCCCGGACGATATGCCCTTTGGCCTGGCCGCCGATGGCCGGGTTGCAGCTCATCTGGGCGATAGTGTCGACGTTGCCGGTCAGGAGCAGGACTTCCACCCCCATGCGGGCGGCGGCCAGGGCGGCTTCCACGCCGGCATGACCGGCCCCGCAGACGATGACGTCATAGGGGCGGTCGGGCCCGAGGCGGATTTGTTTGTGAGGTCGCATAGGCGCTCCCTCACCGGAGGGAATCACTTACCTATGCAGAAGGAAGCAAAGAGCTTGTCCAGCATACG
>CAZXSI010000108.1:0-4247 GCA_964643215.1 uncultured Klebsiella sp.
AGGTCGGTGAGCGAGGCGCAGAAGACCTGCATCTGCGAGCGGAGGTCCTTGGCGTTCGCGTAATACTTGCGGGTCCATTCGCCGAAGGCGGGATCGTCGGCCTTGGGCTGGAGCTCCGCGTAGACCGCGAGCTGTTCCGGCGTGGGCTTCAGCGCGGCGTGGGGGACGAGCGTCCAGAGATTGACGTAGAAGGGCTTGTCCTTGTTGGCCTTGGCGAACTTGATCGTCTCGTCGACCATCAGGGCGGTGGACCTGGCGCGGAAGTAGGGTTCCTTGCCTTCGTCGCCGAGGGGCGTGCCGGATGAGTTCTGCGTCTTGGAGACGTCGATGCCGTAGGCCTCGGGAGGGGGCGCCCCGTTGCCATGGCCAAGGTGCCATTTGCCGAAGTGGGCGGTGGCGTAGCCGGCCTGCTTGAGGAGGTCGGGCAGGGTGGTGACCTCGGGGTTCAGCCAGTCCGGCATCGAGCGGGCGGCGTTCGCGGCGTGGTCGGCGAAGTGCCCGTGGATGAGGTGGCGCGCCGGATAGTGCGAGGTCATGAAGGCCGTCCGGCTGGGCGAGCAGACCGTCGCGGCGACGTAGAACTGGCGGAGCCAGGTGCCCTCCTTGGCCAGGCGGTCCAGGTTCGGCGTCTTCACATACGGATGCCCGGCGAACTTGGCGTCACCCCAGCCTTGGTCGTCGGTCAGGATGAAGATCACGTTCGGGGGCCGGTCGGCGGCCAAGAGGCCGGCGACGGCGGCCAGGAGAGCGGTAAAGGAGCGCATGTTCAGGCGAGGATCTCCTTGATGACGCGGCGCTCTTCCACGCCGGTGAGGCGTTGGTCTAGTCCCTGGAACTTGTAGGTCATGCGGCGGTGGTCGACGCCCATGAGGTGGAGGATCGTGGCGTTGAGTTCGCTGAGGTGGACGGGGTCCTTGACCACGTTGTAGCTGAAATCGTCGGTCTCGCCGTAGGAGATGCCGGGCTTCACGCCGGCGCCGGCCATCCACATCGTGAAGCAGCGCGGGTGGTGGTCGCGGCCGTAGTTTTCCTTGGTGAGCGTGCCTTGGGAATAGACGGTGCGGCCGAATTCGCCGCCCCAGACCACGAGGGTGTCCTCGAGCATGCCACGCGATTGGAGGTCGAGCAGCAGCCCGGCGCAGGCCTGGTCAGTCTGCTGGCACTGGCGGGCGATGTCCTTCGGCAGGTTGCCGTGCTGGTCCCAGCCGCGGTGGAGGATCTGCACCACCCGGACGCCGCGTTCGACCATGCGACGGGCGAGGAGGGCGCTGTGGGCGAAGGTCCCGGACTCCTTCACCTCCGGTCCGTAGAGGTCGAGGGTGGCCGGGGTCTCCTTGGAGAGGTCGGTCAGGTCGGGCACGCTGGCCTGCATGCGGAACGCCATCTCGTACTGCGCCGTGCGGGTGAGCGTCTCGGGGTCGCCGAGCTCGCGGTGGCCGGCGGCGTTGAGCTTCGCGAGGGCGTCGAGGGTGACGCGGCGGTCGGCGGGCTGCACGCCGGGCGGGTTCTGGACGAAGAGCACCGGGTCGCCGCCGGAGCGGAGGGCGACGCCCGTGTGGCGCGTCGGCAGGAAGCCGCTGCTCCACATGCGCGTGAACAGCGCCTGGCCGCCGACGCTCTTGGGCGTGAGGACCACGAACGAGGGGAGGTCGTCGCTCTCGCTGCCGAGGCCGTAGCTGATCCATGAGCCGATGCTCGGCTTGCCGGGAATCTCGCTGCCGGTCATCACGAACGTGCAGGCCGGGTCATGGTTGATGGCGGTCGTGCTGACCGACTTCATCACCGCGAGCATGTCGACGACCTTGGCGGTGTGCGGCAGGAGTTCGCTGATCCAGCGGCCGGACTTCCCGTGCTGGGCGAACTTGAACTGGCTCGGGGCGACCGGGAAGCGCGCCTGGCCGGAGGTCATGGTGGTGATGCGCTGGCCGTTACGGATGCTTTCGGGGAGGTCCTTGTCGAAATGCGCCTGGAGCTGCGGCTTGTAGTCCCACAGGTCGAGCTGGGACGGGGCGCCGTTCATATGCAGGTAGATCAGGCGCTTGGCCTTGGGGGCGAAGTGCGGGTAGCCGGCGAGGGGCTTGTGCACGGTGTTCGCGGCCCGGGCCTCGCGGGAGAGCAGGCCGGCGAGGGCGACGCCGCCGACGCCGAGTCCGGCGGTGCTCAGGAAGCGGCGCCGGTTGAGGAGGCGCAGGTGGTCTTGGATCGGGTCGTTCATCGGTTGAGGGTCTCGTCGAGGTTGAGCAGGAGGCTGGCGGTGAGGGTCCAGGCCGCGACTTCGGGCGCGGGCAGGGAGGCGTCGGGCTTCGATTCGCCGAAGGTGATCAGCTTGGTCGCGTCGGCCGGCTGGGCGGCATAGCGGGCGCGGTGGGCGCGGAGGGCGTCGAGCGTGACCTGGGTCTCGCTGGCGGCGGGACGACGACCGACGGCCGTCAGCCAGGCGAAAGCGGCCTTGGCGTCGTCGGTGGCGCCGCCTTCCTTGAGGATGCGCTGGGCGAAGGCGCGGGCGGCTTCGACGTGTTGGACGTCGTTGAGCAGCGCGAGGGCTTGCAGCGGCGTGTTGCTGAGCTCACGGCGGACGCAGCTCGCTTCGCGGGCGGGCGCGTCGAAGGCGATCATCGCGGGCGGCGGCGCGGTGCGCTTCCAGAACGTATAGAGCGAGCGGCGGTAGAGCGCTTCCCCGGTGTCGCGGGTATAGCGGGCGGTGTTGCTGCCGGTGAAGCCGACCGGTTCCCAGACATTGTCGGGCTGGTAGGGGCGCACGCCCTTGCCGCCCATGCGCGGGCTGAGCAGGCCGGAGACGAACAGCGCCTGGTCGCGGATGACCTCGGCGTCGAGGCGATGGCGCGGGCCGCGGGCGAGGAGGCGGTTCTCGGGATCCTTGGCCAGGAGTTCCGGCGAGGCGGCGGCGGAGCGGCGATAGGCGGCGCTGGTGACGAGCAGGCGCACGAGGCGCTTCATGTCCCAGCCGGTCTCGCGGAATTCCACCGCCAGCCAGTCGAGCAGTTCGGGGTGGCTGGGCGAATCGCCCTGCGAGCCGAAGTCTCCGCTGGTCTTCACCAGGCCGACGCCGAAGAACTGCTGCCAGAAGCGGTTGACCGTCACGCGGGTCGTGAGGGGGTTGGCCGGGGAGAGGATCCAGGCCGCGAGGTCGCGGCGATCGTAGGCGTCCTTCTTCGGCAACGGATGGAAGGCCGCGGGGACGCCGCGGGAGACCGCCTCGCCGGGCTTGTCGTATTGGCCGCGGACCATCACGTGGGCCTGCCGCGGCTGCGGGAGGTCGGCCATGACGAGCGTGGCGGGGATCTGGTCGGTCAGGGCTTTCTTGCGGGACTCCTCGGCGAGCTTCTCGGCGCGCATGCCGTCCAGCTTCTCCTTGCCGCCTTGGAATTCGTTCTCGAGCCACCAGTCGAGCAGGCGCTTGCGCTCGGCGTCGGTCCACTGGGCGGCCTTCTTGCCGCGCACGAGGTTCTGCAGGTCGCCGGGCAGTTCGGCCACGCGGGAACCCTGCTTCTTTTCGGACCAGACCTTGAAGGACCACTGGAGGTCCTTGGCTTCGTCGATGCGGTGGCTGACGACGAGGCGATCCCAGAAGACCGTGCCGTCGAACTGCGTGAAGGCGAAGCCGTCGACCTTCATGCCCGGTTTCAGGCCGAGCTTGGCGATGTCGACCTTGAGCTGAGTCCATTTGCCGGCCTCGGGCAGCTTGCCCATGTTCACCTTCTCCGGCGTGCGGACGCGTCCGAAGGGGATGGCGCCTTCCTCGCCCCAGAAGGCGCGGTGATTCCAGCCGCCGACATGGAACTGGAGCATGATCGACTTGGGCAGGTTGGCCGGGTCGAGGTAGGTCCAGACGGAGATGATGCCGTTGGGCGGGATGACGAAAGCGGCGCCGTTGGCGAAGAAATCCTGGGCGACGCCCTTGGCCGTACGCTTCAGCGCGCGCTTGCCGCTGTGCACGGGGCCCTGGCCCGCCTCGACGAACGTCGTCGGGTCGCCGCCGAATTCGACCTTGGCCTTCTCGGGGAAGGCGTCTTCGAACCAGACGGTCTCGCCCGTGCGCACGGGCGGCGGCGGGGTGAGGGTGGCGGGATCGACATACTTGAAGGAAGCGATCGCCTCCCGGATGGCCTGCTGCTTCGCCGCGATCCTGCGGTCGAACTCGGCCATGCTCTTCTCCTGCTCCGGGGTGGACAGCTGGAGGACCGGCGGCGTGAGCAGGATGTTGCCGTCGAAGCCGGGGTCGGCCG
>CAZXSI010000109.1:0-4245 GCA_964643215.1 uncultured Klebsiella sp.
AATGTGAAGACATTTTCGGGTCTCAGGTCTCTGGTACGGGTTATCAGGTACAGGTGCGGGTTCAGGGGGAAATTCAGATCCTGAACCTGGCTCCCGACGGCCGAGACCCGAGACCCGAAAGTGTTCCCCCACCCCAAACTGGCATCCCACCTTTGCACATTTGCACGCGGCATCGCCGCAGTTGCACCTTTGCACGGGCTTGGACGCGTCTCTATCCCTTCAGCGCCGCAGCCAACTCGGCTTCGCTGAACCCCATCTTCTTCACCACGAACTCCCGCATGTCCGGCGCGAGGGGCGCGGTGAACGTCCGCGTGATGCGCGGCGGGAAACGGAACTCGAGCTTGGCGGCGTGCAGCGCCTGCCGGCCCATCTCGAGCGAGGCGCCGAGCCGCTTGGTCCAGCCGTGCGCGACGAATTCCATGTAGAGCGAATCGTCGCCGCCGTAGAGCTTGTCGCCGATGACGGGCAGCCCGAGCCAGAAGGCATGCGCGCGGATCTGGTGCTTGCGGCCGGTGTGCGGCTGCACGCGCGCGAGGGTGTAGCCGTGGCGGACGAGGACGGGCTCGAAGAACGTCGCGGCGGGGAGCGTGCCGGGTCCTTGGCGCACGGCGGTCTTCACGACGACCTGGCTGGTCTCGTCGGGCCCGAGCGGCTGGTCGACCATGACCGGCTCCTTGAGCTCGCCCTTGAGCAAGGCGTAATACGTCTTGAGTACCATGCGGCGCTCCATCGCGGTCTGCGCGGCGGAGGCGGCGTCGTAATGCTTGGCGATGAGGATCACGCCGCTGGTCTCGCGGTCGAGCCGGCTCACGAGGTGCGAGACGTCCATCTGCTTCCATTCCTTCACCGCGCCCACGAGCGAGGACCACGGGCCGTCCTTCGACGGGTGGCAGACGAGCCAGCCCGGCTTGTCGAAGACCATGAAATCGTCGTCCTCCTCGATCAGCCATTTCGGCAGTTCGGCGGGGTCGACCTTCGGCGTGGTGCTGCTCGGCGGGACGAAAGAGTAGTCGGTCATCGGGCGGAGGGCAGGCGGTCCTGCCACGCGTCGGGGAGCCCTTGGCCGCGCAGGCGCGCGAGGACTTCGCCGACCAGATAAAGCGAGCCGAGCACGACGATGGTCTCGCCGTCGGCGACGCACGTGGCCGGCGAAGGGAAGAGCTCGGCGACGGACGCGCGGCGCACCTCGCCGCGGAAGCCGGCCGGCACCAGCGCGGCGAGCTCCTCGACGGAGCAGGCGCGTTCGTTGTCGGGACGCACGAGCACCAGACGGCCGGCGGCCTTCGCCGCGGCGGCCACGAGCGGCCGGGCGCGCTCGGCGCCGAGCGCGCCGACGATGACGGTCGGGGCGTTCAGCGCGGCCAGCAGAGGAGCGACGGCCCGGATGCCCTCCTCGTTATGCGAACCGTCGACGATCAGGCGACGCCCGTCGGCGAGTCGGAACTCCTGCCAGCGTCCGGCCCATTCGACGGAGCGCAGGGCCGCGCGGGCCTTGGCGTCATCGATCGGCAGACGCGCCGCGAGCTCGCAGGCGAGCAGGGCCGCGCCGGCGTTGCGACGCTGGTGCTCCCCGGCGAGGTTGGTCTCCGGCAGGCCGGCGGCGAAACGGTCGCGGACGAAATGGACCGGCGCGCCGACCTCGCGGGCGCGGGCGACGATGACCGCTTCGGCTTCGGGCGGCACGTCACCGACGACGACGGGGACGCCCGGCTTGAGGATGCCGGCCTTCTCGGCGGCGATCGCGGCGAGCGTCGGGCCGAGGTATTCCTGGTGGTCGAAGCCGATGGACGTGATCACGCAGACTTCGGGCGCGCAGATGTTCGTGGCGTCGAGGCGGCCGCCAAGGCCGGTCTCGAGCACGGCGACGTCGACCTTCCGTTCGGAAAATTCCAGCAGCGCCGCGGCGGTGATCAGCTCGAAGAAAGTCGGCGCGTCCTCGGGGTCCTCGGCGCGGATGGCCTCGTAGTGCGGGCGCAGGCGTTCGGCGAGGGCGACCACCGCGGCGTCGGACGACGGGACGCGGTCGACCTGGAGGCGTTCGCCGATCGCGACGAGGTGCGGGCTGGTATAGAGGCCGGTGCGGCGGCCTTGCGCGCGCTGGATCGCCTCGATCATCGCGGAAGTCGAGCCCTTGCCGTTGGTGCCGGCCACATGGAAGCACGGCTGCGCGCGCTCCGGCCGGCCGAGGCGCGCGGAGAGGAGGCGCATGCGGTCCACGCCGAGGCGCGAACCCAGGTTGCGCAGTCCCGTCAGCCAGCGGAGCGTCTCGGCGGGAGTCATCTCCGCGGCGGTCGCGCTCAGGCGCGGCTCTTCGCCGCCTTCGCCTTCACCTTGCGGTGGGCGAGGGCGCGGAGGAGGCTGGCGAGCTTCGACTTCATCTCCTTGCGATGGATGATCATGTCGATGAGCCCGCGCTTCAGGAGGAACTCGGAAGTCTGGAAGCCCTCGGGCAGGTCCTGGTTGGTGGTCTCCTTGATGACGCGGGCGCCGGCGAAGCCGATGAGCGCGCCCGGCTCGGCGACGATCACGTCGCCGAGGGTGGCGTAGCTGGCCATGACGCCGGCCATCGTGGGATTGGTGAGGACGGCGATGTACGGCAGGCCGGCCGCGCGGAGCTTCGCGAGGGCGGCGCTGGTCTTGGCCATCTGCATCAAGGAAAGGATGCCTTCCTGCATGCGGGCCCCGCCGGAGGCGCAGACGACGACGCACGGGCACTTCAGCTTGATCGCGCGCTCGATGGCGCGGGTGACCTTCTCGCCGGCGACGGACCCCATCGAGGCGCCCATGAACGAGAAGTCCATGATCGCGAGGGACACCGGAAGGCCGTCCATCAGGCCGTGGCCGCAGACGACGGAGTCGCGGAGGCCGGACTTCTTCTGGTGCTGGGCGAGGCGCTCGGGGTAGGAACCGCCGGCGGTGAACTTCAAGGGGTCCTTGGAGGCCAGCTTCTGGTCGGTCTCCTTCCAGGTGCCGTCATCGATTAGGAGGGCGATGCGGCGCCGGGTGGACAGGCGTTCGTGGTAGCCGCTGACCGGGAAGACGTTCCAGTTGGCTTCCAGGTCCTTGGTGTAGACCATCTCGCCCGTCTGGGGGCACTTGGTCCAGAGGCCGGCCGGGATATCCTTCTTCTTAGGGGTCGGGGTGTGCGTGCGCTTGCGGAAGACGGCCATGGTGAATGCCCGGAGATTGAAGCGTTGTCCCGGAAAGCGAAAGGGTAAACCTGCCCCGCAACCCTCGAAAACCCGCCGAAAAGGCCGTTTAAAGGGCGTTCGCCAAGTTAACGCGGGCCGCGCTCGGCGCCGGCGAGACGCTCGAGCAGCTTCTCGTAGGCGTTCACGGCGCGCTCGGCCATGACGAGCTCGAAGTTCTCGTTCGGGGCGTGCAGGTGCGACTCGGGCGTGAACAGGCCGATCATGACGGAATCGAGGCCGGTCTCGCGGCGGATGTCACCGATGATGGGGACGCTGCCGCCTTCGCGGAGGTAGAGGGGGCGCTTGCCGAAGGCCTCGCCGATGGCCTTGTCGGCCTCGCGGAAAGCCTTGGCGAGGACGGGATTCTGGCCGGCCGGGGTGTTCGGGCGGTCCGGCGGGCAGACGAAGTAAGCGGCGTTGCCCTGCATCTCCTGGATATCCACGCGCACGCCCTTCGGCGCGCGGGCACGGATCGCCGCGGCCACCTTGCGGTGCACGTCGGCGGGGTCCTGGCCCGGGACGAGGCGGCAGGTGATCTTGGCGAAGACCTTCGACGGGATGACGGTCTTGGAGCCCTTGCCCTGGTAGCCGCCGCCGATGCCGTTGAACTCGAGGGTCGGGGCGAAGCGCACGGCCTCGAGGCCGTCGAGGCCCGGCGCGGGATGCAGTTCGTCGACGCCGAGGGCGCGACGATAGCCGTCTTCGCTGAGCGGCAGCTTGCGCAGTTCTTCGCGTTCCCAGCGGGTCGGCTGTTCGACGCCGTCGTAGAAGCCTTCGACGGTGACGGCGTTGTCGGCGTCGTGCAGCGAGGAGCAGAGTTCGGCCAGCGCCTGGATGGGATTATAGACCGCGCCGCCATGCAGGCCGGAGTGGAGGTCGGACTTGGGGCCGGTCAGCCCGACCTCGAGGCCGATGATGCCGCGCAGGGCCGTCGTGATGACGATCTGGTCGGACGACGGCGAGGCGGTGTCGGAAAGGATGACGCAGTCGGCTTCGGCGAGCTCGGCCTTATGGTTGTGCAGGAACTCCGGGAAGCTCGGGGAGCCGATCTCCT
>CAZXSI010000110.1:0-4213 GCA_964643215.1 uncultured Klebsiella sp.
CGCCGATGTTGGCGCGGGCGTCGAAGGGCCACTTGCCGCCGCGTTCGTCGACGTAGCCGCTGGTGACGCGGAAGGTCTTGCCGGACTTGTCGGTGACGACCGCGCCGCAGTTGCCGGAATTGATGTAGAGCTTGCCGTCCGGACCGGCGACGACCGCATGGAGCGAGTGGTCGTGATCCTGGCCGCCGAAACCGGTGAGGAACGTCTCCTGCTTGTCGACGGCGGCGTCGAACTTGCCGTCGCGGTTGACGTCGGTGAACTTCGTGATGGTCGGCGCGTGCGAGACGTAGACGACGTTGTCGATGACGGCGATGCCGAGGGGCGAGGTCCACTCGGGGTTCTGGACGAAGGTCTGGACGGAATCGGCGAAACCCTGGCCCTTGGTGTCGCTGAGGACGATCACGCGGTCGCCTTCGGGGCGACGCTTGCCGCCTTTGTTATAGGTGCGGTAGTTGACGCCTTCGTTGACCCACAGCCGGCCTTGGGCGTCGAAATCGATGTTCGTCGGGTTGGCGAGCATCGGCGAGCGCGCCCACAGCGTGACCTCGAGGCCTTCGGGGAGCTGGAAGAGCGCCGACGGGAGCGAGCCGCCTTCGGAAGGCTTGTAAGGCTCGGGCGGGGCCTTGTCGGCCGGGGCGGACTTAGGCGCGGCGACCAGGGAGGCGGCGGCGAAAAGGAAGAGGGCGGAGCGGGGCATGGCGGGGAGAAGGTTAATACATCCCCTCCCCTCGCAAGTTCCAGCCTAACTTTGCCGTCCGCCGGCCGGCGGGCTCAGGCCCACCATTCCTTGAGAGTGGCGAAATCCTTGCGGGAGGCGTCGACGGCGGCCTTCAGGGCGCCCGGATCGGTGACCTTGCCCTTGAGGTACTCGACGTGAAGGCAGACCGGGCCGGCGTAGCCGGACTTGCGGAGCAGGGCCACGGAGTCCGGGCCGACGACGCCCTCCGCCAGCGGGCACCCGGCCGGCACCCTGCCCTGCCACTGGAAACTCTTGAAATAGACCATCGAGATATGGTCGCGGGTCAGCGCGAGCTCGTTCGGCCAGGAAAGCCCGCCTTCGACCATCGCATGGAAGAAGTCGAAGTTCCAGGACAGTTCGGCGGGGCGGTAGTCCTTCATCAGCATCGCCATGTCCCAGATCCCGGCGCCGACGTACTTCGCGCCGGAGTGGTTCTGGTAGCCGGGGAGGATACGGAGGTCGCGGCTGAGCGCGACCAGGTCGCGCAGGCGCGGCTTGATCTCGTCGAGCTGCGCCCAGTGGCTCCGCGCGCCGGCATAGGCGTACCATTTCATGCGATAGCTCGGGATGCCGAGCGCGGAGGCGGTGCGCAGCACTTTCTCGGTACGGTCCGCTTCGTTGACCTCGTTGAGGTCGGTCGTCATCAGCCGGATGGCCACGCCGCACTTCTTGAAAGCCTCGACGAGCTTCGGCAGGTCTTCCTCGACGCGCGCGGGTTCGACGTGGCCGCCTTTGCGGACGGGCGCCTCGACGCCCGTGAAACCGAGTCCGGCCACCGTTTCCGCGAGCTGATCGTACGGCAGCCCGACGAGGTGCTTCGTGAAGAGGCTGAACTCCGGAGCCTTGGGCGCCGGCGCGGCCGCGAGCACGGGACGGAGCAACGACCCCGCCATCAGCGTACCGGAAAGACCCAGCAGCGAGCGACGGGAAAGCATGGGGGTTTACTTCCGGACGATGCGCTTCACCTGGCCGGCGAGCGAGGCGACCAGCACGTCGCCGTTGCTGGGATCGTAACCGAAGCCGGAGACGCTGAAGTCCTTGGCCACCTGGCGAGATTCCCATTTGCCGCCTTGCTCCTGAAGGGCGAAGATCCGGCCGGAGGCGAAGTCGGCGAAGACGTAGGCGTCGGCGATGGCCGGGACGCGGTTGCCGCGATAGACGACGCCGCCGGTCACGGAGTTGCCGAGCGTGCGGTCATACTCATGGATGGGAGCCTTGAAGGCGGAGGCGGGCGCGAGGCCCGGCTTGGCCTTCTTGCCGGAGGCATCCTTCTGGTTGAAGACGTGGAAGCCTTCGACGTCGTGCCAGCCGTAGTCGCCGCCGGACACCAGGATGTTGATTTCCTCGTACAGGTTCTGGCCGACGTCGCCGGTGAAGCAGGCGCCGGTCTTGGGGTCGAAGGAGAAACGCCAGGCATTGCGGAGGCCGGTGGCCCAGGTCTCGGTCCGGACGGAACCGGGCTCCAGGTCGCGGCCGCGGTGGGAGGTGGCCTTCAGGAAGGGGTTATCCGCCGGGACGGCGTAGAAGGCCTGACCCTTGGCATCGGTGACGACCGAGGGGTGGGGGTTGGGGGCGGGGTTGCCGGGACGCTTATCGACGTCGATCCGGTAGACGGCGGCATGGAAACCTTTGTTGATGTAACCGGCCGTATCGAAGGCATCCCCGCCGGCCCCCCCGTCGCCGCAACTGATATAGAGGTAGCCGTCCGGACCGAAGTGCAGGTCACCGCCGTTATGGTTGGCGGCGGGGTCGAGCTGGGTGATGAAGGGCTGCTCGGAGTCGGCATCGACCACGAAGGGCGAAACGCTGGTAAGGTTGAACCTGGAGACGCGCTGGTAGAGCTTACCATCTATCCTAAGACTATAATAGACAAAGACTTGCTTAGTCTCTTCCACCCGAGGGTGGACCGCGAAACCAAGGAAACCGCACTCGCCGGCGGCATCGAACTTACCGTCCTTGGGGTTGAGCTGGAAGACCTGGGTCTTGGTCGGCCGACCCGAGCTCAGGCCGGAGATCATCTGAACCTTGCCGCCGAAATAGGCGCTCGCCTTCTTCTTCTTATCGCCGGACTTGGCATCATCGGCGGAAGGAGCGGGGTCACCCTTCTCGAGGACGAAGACGACGTCCTTGCTCCCGGGCATCGGGGAGATCGCGACCGGGAGGCTGAAGCTCATCCCGGGGAAGGCCTGGTCCAGACCGACCGCCTCTTCGGCGAGCGCGGCGGCGGTCCCGAGCGAGAGGGAAAACAGGAGGGCGAGGAGAGGGTGAGAACGCATGGGGAGAGGTCTGTGGAAACTCCTATGACCGAGCCCGAGCGGTTGCAAAAGATTTTTTGCGGCCGGAGGGGGTCCGAAGAAACCTGCACCCTGCCCTTATTTTTCGCTGGTTTTCAGCGTACGCTTCGATACTTAATACACCCGCATCACTGCACAACCAACCCACAACCCACATGTCCAAAGCCCTCACCAAGTCCCAAATCGCCGGTGCCATCGCCGAAAAAGCTGAGATCAGCAAGAAGCAGGCCACCGCGATCCTCGAGATCATCGCCTCCCTCGCCTACAAGAACGCGAAGAACTCCTTCACGCTCCCGGGCCTCGGCAAGCTCGTCCTCGTCCACCGCAAGGCTCGCCTCGGTCGCAACCCTGCCACCGGCGAAACCATCCAGATCAAGGCCAAGAAGGTCGTGAAGTTCCGCGTGGCCAAGGCCGCCAAGGACGCGATCCTCGGCGCCAAGTAATCTCTTCCGAGATTCACGCCAAAAGGCGCTCCGCAAGGAGCGCCTTTTTTGTTGTCCGCGTTTTCGCAGGACGCGCGGCGAGGACGGCCGGCACGGTTTTTCTTGCACGCGCCGACGCTCGCGGAATGAATGCATGTCCGCAATCCGCCCGGGTGGCGAAATGGCAGCCGCAGCGGACTCAAAATCCGCCGCCCTCTAAAGGCATGAAGGTTCGAGTCCTTTCCCGGGCACTTGCGGCGACGCTCGCCGGCGACGCGTCGGCGTCTCCGCGCGGAGACGCGTTCAACGCGCCCAGGCGACGACGACGGACAGCAGCGTCGCGAGCGTGAGCAGGAAGACGAACGCCGACGCGCACCCGCGGTTCGCGAGACGCTCCTTGTACGAAAGTCCGCTGCCGGGGAGGCCGACCGTGCCGTCGACGCGGTCCTTGCGCACGTTGATCGTCGCGCCGGGGCGACCGGCGGAAAGCGAGGTCCCGGTCTTCGAGACGTTGATCCGGAAGAATTTCCCCAGGGGGATCGTTTTGCGGAAGCGGAAGAAGCCCATCGCTCCGGACGCTACGCCCCCGCCCGTCCGCCGCAAGCCCGGGCAGGCCCGGTCGCGCCGGGTTCTTATGACACTCTGCCAGCCGGCGCGGCCTTGCTTTTTCCCGGAAAGCCGGCCATGGTATCGGCAGTTCATTATCAGACGCATCACGAGCAGGACGGGCGAAAGCCGAACCTGCACCAACCGAGCCC
>CAZXSI010000111.1:0-4211 GCA_964643215.1 uncultured Klebsiella sp.
CCGGAGCGGGCCAGGACCTTGAAGAAGGTCAGGAAGACGATCTTCATATCCAGCCAGAAACCGCGGTGGTCGACATACCACACGTCCAAGGCGAACTTCTCCTCCCAGCCGAGGTTGCTGCGGCCGTTGACCTGGGCCCAGCCGGTGACGCCGGGCTTCACCTCCATGCGCCGGGCCTGGAAAGGGCTGTAGCGCGGCACGTACCGCATCAGCAACGGCCGCGGCCCGACCACGCTCATGTCGCCGACCAGCACGTTCCACATCTCGGGGAATTCGTCGAGCGAAGTGGCGCGCAGGAAGCGTCCGAAGGGCGTCAAGCGCTGCGCGTCGGGCAGCAGCTCGCCGTCCGCGCCCCGTTCGTCGGTCATGGTCCGGAACTTGACCATGCGAAACGGCCGGGCCCGCAGGCCGGGCCTTTCCTGCACGAAAAACACGGGGGAACCGAGCTTCAGGCGGACGAGGAGCGCGACGACGAGCAGGAGCGGCGTGAAGCCGATGAGCCAGCCGGCCGCGAAGACGATGTCGAAGGCGCGCTTGAACATCAGCGGGCGGGCGGCGCCGGCAGGTCGATCAGCTGCACGGTGGCCTCCTGCAGGAAAGCGCCCCCGGTGAACGCGATCTCATACTCCAGCGCGGTCGCCCAAGCCGGCGTGACGGCAGGGACGATCGTCTGCCGGGGCTGGCAGACCTGCGTGACCTCGGCCGACCGGCCGGAGCCGGTGAAACGCAACGTCACGCTGACCTGCGCGTCGGCGACCGCCAGACGCTCGGCCCAGGTCCAAAGCTGCAGGCGGACGAGCTGTCCCTCGCGCAGCGCCACGGGCGCGACGATGGGGCCGACCTTGCCGGAGGGGGTGATCAGCCTCAGGCCGGCCGGGACCCGGTCGGCCTGGTTCCTGGCCCACGGGACAATCTCGTACGGCGCCGCGCCCGCGGCCTCCGCGAAATCATGCCGATGCGCGACGGGCGCCGCGTAGCCCTGCTGGGCGACGCGATAGGCGAGCCAGCCCTTGGGCATGTCCGTCTTGGCCCAGGCCTCCAGCGATGCGGGGTCGCCTTCGACAAGATAACGCTCGGACCACTGGGCGCGGGGATTCTCCGCGGGGAAAGCGCTCCAGCGGACCGGCGTGCCGTAGGCCCCCCAGAGACGGTTGTAGGCCGATTCTTTGGCCGCGTAGGCGCCCTCGGCGACGCTGAGACGGCGGAGCGCGTCGAGACGTTCGCTCATCGCCGGCACGACTTGCCGCGCCTGCACCGCTTCCCGATACGCGAGATAAAGCTCCCATGCCTCGGCGAACTGCCGCAGGCGGCCGGACTGACGGGCCAGCCGGGCGGCGGCCTCCGCGGTCGGCTTCGGCGCGAACAGCAAGGCGTCCTGCGCGGCCCGGAGCGCGGCGTTGACCGCGCCGATCTCGCCGTCGGCAAGCACGAGGGCGCCGCGTTGGTCGTGGAAGTGGCGGAGGAAGGCGTCCTTGCCGCCGGCTTGCGCGTCGCGCCGCCAGCCCGCCTCGATCTGCGCGTAGGCGGAGAGCATGTCCGCGGCGGCCGGACCGTAAGCCGACTCGAACCACCGCCTCAACAGGACCCGGGTATCGGCGGCGGTGTTCTCGAGCAGCTTGGCCGCGAGCCAGAGCTTAGGGGCGTCGAACGCCCAGAGGGGGTAGGCTTCGGCGTACCAACCCACCGCGCCCGCGGTCTGCGTGGCCCGGATGGATTGGATCAGGGCCGTGAAGTTGACGCGTGGCGAGGCGACGTCGGCGCCGTAGAGATAATCATAGACGCCGACACGGCGGACGCCGGATTTCGCCCAGGCGGCGACGTTCGCCCGGTCCTGCGCGGCGAAGGCCTCGTCGCCATAGCCGATGCGATCGACGCAGACCCACGGGAAGACCTCGGGTCGCATGGGGATCGTGGGCGCGCGCAAGGTCTGCATGTAGGCGAGCGTGCCGATGGCGTGGCGCCGGCCGTCATGGTCGCCCCCGGGCGCCCAGACCGAATCCGCCACCTCGTTGAGGAAATCCATCACGTAGTCGGTACGGACCGGTCGATCGCGGAACCAGCCTTCGGAGGGGACGCTGTCGTCGAACTTGACGGTGTCGTTGACGCCGAGCGGGACGGCGAACGCCTGCGGGTTCAGGCGGAAATATTCGCGGGCGTAGCGGGCGCCGACCTCGGGCGAATGCGGATTGTCGAGGTGGGGATTCGGGTCATGGGCGTTCCCCTTGGGCTCGACCGCCTTCCCGTCGACGAGCGGGAAGAGCAGCGGGGCTTCCTCCCAGACCTTGCGGTCGAAGGCGCGATAGAGCCCATGCGAGAATTCCGGCGTCCGGCCATAGCCGACCGAGAAAGCCCAGTCGACCGAGAGATCGTTGAGGCCGCTCAGCTGGCGCCAGCGGAAGTCCGGCTTGAATTCATCGGGGAGGGGGAAGCCGACCTGGTAACGCGCGACCCATTCCGCGCCCTGTTCGCCCGGGAGGGCGAAAAAGACGCCGAGGTGCTGCTCGCAGAAGCGGCCGACCGCGATCCGCGTGGCGGCAGGGTTATTGCCGACCAGGTAGACGGACTGGCCCACGACCGCCCGGCGGGCGGTGTCGCCTTCCGCGACCGGCGCGCGGACGCCGGCGAACTTGGCGCCGGCGGTCTGCCCGACGTAGATCGCGAGCTCGGGACCGCGGACGCCCTTCGTCTCGTGCCGGATGGCCGGGCGGACGCCGGTCACGCGCTCGCACCAATCGGCGAGCGTGCGAGCGGCGTGCCATTCGTCGACCTCGGGCTCGGCGGGCAGGACGATCGGCGCCCAGACGCCGGCGTCGAACAGCCCGCCGGCGCGGACCACAACGGTCAGCAACAAAAAGCAGGCAAGCGTGAGGGGGCGTAGCATTGCGGGGATACGGCGGATGCTAGGGGGCAAGTGGGCGCGGGGGCAAGGGGACATGAATGTCCCGACCGCGCCGCATCGGGCAGGGTCGGGCATGCCTGCTCGCCCGCGGCCGACCCGGGATGGCCGACCCTGCCTCGAGCTATCCGGGCACAAAAAAGCCGCGCAAGATGCGCGGCTGGCTTACGACCTGGCCTCACGGATCAGGGATACAACTGCTTGATCAGCGACTTCGCCACGACCGCGGCGTCGAACTGGCTCCGGGCCAGCTCGGCCGCCCGGGTCCCCATTTCCGCCAGCTGGGCGTCGGAGGCCGACAGCAACGCTCGCAGGGCGGCGGCTGGGTCGGAGGGATCACCGATGACGAAGCCGGCCTTCGGCGCCTCGACGACTTCCCGGACATTGCCCGCGGCGGCGGACATCACGACGGGAAGCCCCGCGGCGGCGGCTTCGATGGCGGAAAGCGGATTGGAGTCGCGGCGGGTGTTCAGGACGAAAGCGTCGGCGGCCCAAAGCGCGTCGCGCACGCCTTCGGGCGAAAGCTGCCCGAGCAGACGGAGCGCGCCGCCGGACCCGGCCGCCGCCTTGCGGAGCTCTTCTTCGGCCGGGCCGGCGCCGACCAAGGTCAACATCGCGTCCCGTCGCACGTCCGCGGGCAACCCGAGAAACGCGCGGGCAAGCTCCGGGGCGCCCTTGGCGGACGCGAGCAAGCCGACCTGCACGAGCACCCTTCCCTGCTCCGGAAGCCCCAGACGACGGCGAGCCTCCAGGCGGACGGCGGGGGATTTCCGCGCATAGAACCCGACGTCGATAGAATTAGGGATCAGGAAGCAGGGCTTCGGCTCGCCGGCCTGTTGGCGAGCCCAGTCCAGGCTGGCCTGATTAGGGACGACGAAACCGTCGTAGGTGCGATAGATGCGCCGCCGCAGCCAGGCGATCGCGCCGGACTTGTTGAGCGCCGAACCGGCGTGCCCTTCGCTCCAGAAGAGCCGGCGCGGATTCGGCGCATAGATATTGAGCCCGGCGATCAGCATCGTCGGGGTGTTCCAGGCGCCGGCGAGCAGGAGCGTGTCCGGCTTCAGGAGATTCAATTCCGAGAGCACGCCCGGATTCAGGTGCGCATGAAGGCCGGCGAACGCGGGATGGAAGCCGCGCAGCACCGTGTGGGCGTGCCTCATTTTCGCAGGCTCATAAGGCCAATGCCGTCCCGGCTCCGTCTTCGCGCAATAGAGGACGTGGAAGCGCCGGCCGGCCTGCGCCGCCGCCTCCGCCAAGGCGTCGAAGAACGCCGTGCGGTAAGGGGTCGGGATGTTGGTCAGGACGACGAGGCTCA
>CAZXSI010000112.1:0-4134 GCA_964643215.1 uncultured Klebsiella sp.
GTGAGTTCGGCGTAGGACTTGGCGATCTCCTCGAGGTTCTTGTCGCGCTGCGGGATGTCCTTCTGCGCGGCGGCCAGGGCCTTCTCGGCGTTGGCTTTCTCGCTCTTGGTGAGCTCGAGGGTCTTGGCGGCGGACTCGACGAGGAGGCGCTTGGCTTCGACCGGCTTGCCGGCCTCCGCGAGCTGGGCACGGACGGCGGCGAGCGCCTTCTCCAGCACCGGCAAACCTTCCTTGGCCTTCTGCACCGAAGCCTGGAGGGCGGGCAGCTTGGCGGCGTAGTCCTTCTCGGCGGCGACGCCCGGAGCGGCCAGCTTCTCGCGTTCGGCGAGGTGCTTGGAGCGCTCCTTGGTGATCTCGGCCACTTCGACCCCCGCCGGAGCGACGGCCTTGTCGGCGGCGACGAAAGCGGCCTGCGCGGAAGCGGCCGCGGCGACGGCGGCCTGCTCGGCCGACTTGGCGGCGACGAGCGCCTGCTCGGCTTCGCCCTGCGCGGCCTGCGCCTTGGCCAGGACGGCTTTGGCGGCGGCGACCTGCTGCTCGGTGAGCTTCTTCCGGGAGAAATAGCCGAAGGAGAAGACGGCCTTGAAGCTGCGGGCTTCGCCGTAGGCCTGCTCGGCCGCGGCGAGCGCGCCGGCGGCCTGCTTGCCCGCGTCGGCGGCCTTGACCACGACGAGCGCCTGCGCCTTCGACTTGGCGGCGGCGGCGGCCGCGGCGGCCTGCGCCTTCGCGGCGACGGCCTTCGCTTCCTCCGCGGACTTCTTCAGCGCGTCGACCTTGGCGGTGGCCTCGTTGAGACGGGCGCGGAGCGGCGTGGTGTACTTGTCGCGGTAGGCGGCGACCGCGGCGGCGGACACCGCGACGACGGCGTCGCGATCCTGGCCGAGGCGCACGATGGCCTCGGACTGCGCGTCGATCAGCTTCTGCTGGGCTTCGATCTTGCCGAGGGCTTCCGCCTCGCTGACGCGGAGCGGGGTAAGCGTCTTGTCGAGCGCGGCGAACTCCGCCTTCGACGCCTCGAGCGCGGCCTGCTGCTGCGGGATGAGCTGCTCGTTCTGGGCGATGGTCTTCCGCGAGGATTCGATGCGGGCGGCGGCGGTCACCTTGGCGGCCTCGTTCTCGGCCTTGGCGGCCACGAGGTCGGCGATGTCCTGCTCGAGCTTGGCCAGCTTCTCCTGTTCGGTCAGCACGCCGACGTTGAACTGGGCGGCCTTCAGGGCGACGATGCGCTCGCGATGGGCGGCGGTCTCGGCGACGAGGTCGCGCACCTTGGCCTGGGCGCCGGTCAGTTCGGCCTTGGCCTGGGCCAGCCCGGCCTCGGCGGCGCGGAAAGCGTCGGCGGACGGGCGGACCTTCGCGGCCTCTTGCGTGAAATAGCTGAGCGCGGCCCGCTGGGCGGCGAGCTCCTTGGTCGCCTTCTCCTTCTCGGCGGCGGACTTGGCCTTGCCGACCATCCCCTGCCAGTAGGCGATGGCCTTGTTCTCCTCGGCGACCTTGGCCTCCATCTCGGCGAGCTTCTTCGCGGCGGGCTCGCCTTCGGCCTTCACCTTGGCCAAGGCGGCTTCGGCGGCGGGCAGGCGGGCCTCGGCGGCCTTGACGGCGGCTTCGGCGGGCGCGAGCGCCGGTTCGAGTTCGGACAGCCGCTTCTCGGTCGCGGCCAGCCGATCGACGAGCTTGGGCGGATTGCTGGAGACCTGCGTCAGGTCGCGACCCGTCTCGGCGTCGAAGAAGCGGACCTCGCCGAGCCAGTTGCTCGAGACGAACGTCTTGGAGTCGTAGAGCCCCACCACCTTGGCGACCTGGTCGGCCTGCTTGATGCCCTGGCGATGCTCGAGGCGCTTGCCGTCGATGCTCCACATCGCCGTGGTGCCGTCCGCGCCGCCGGAGACCAGGCGGCCATCCGGAAGGAAGGAGACGGATTGGACGTTGCCGCCATGGGCGCCCCAGGAGGCGACCTGCTTGCCGGTCTTCATCTCCCAGGTGGTGATGACGCCGTCGGCGGAGCAGCTGGCGAGGATGTTGGAGTCGGCGCGCCAGGCGAGGTCGGTCACGCTGCCCTTATGCTGGCCGAGCGCGTAGAATTCGCCGCCGTTGTCGGCCTCCCAGACGAAGACGTTGCCGTTGCGGTCGGAAGTCGCCAGCAGGATGCCGTCCGGGCTGAAGTCCGCGCCGGTGACCCATTCGGTGTGCTTGGAGATGAGATAGACCTGCTCGCCCGTGGCGACGTCGAAGCACTTCACCTTCTTGGAATTGGTCGCGATGACCACCTTGGCGTGGTCGGGCGAGATGTCCGCCGACATGACCTGGTCGAACTCCTTGCCGATCTCCGTGACGCGCTTGCCGGTCTTCACGTCCCAGACGACGGCATGGCCGAGCTTGCCGCCGCGGCCGCCGCCCATGACGAGCAAGGAGCCGTTGGCGCTGAACTTCAGCGAACGGGCGTAGCCTTCGGCGTAAGGCAGGATGCCGGCGAGCTCATGGGTGTCGGTGTCGTAGAGCAGGATCTGCTTCTGGCCGGCGACGGCGAGGAGCGAGGTCCACGGGCTCGCCGCCATGGCGATGACGGCCGAGGTCCGCGGCGTGACGATGACGGGCTCGAGCAGGACGTTCTCCGGGCGGGCCACGGGCCCGGTCGGCTTGCCGGCGCCGCCGGCGAAGGCCAGGTCGACCTTGGGCTTGTTGGATTTCTTGGCCACGCTGCCCTTGGCCTGCAGGACGCCGTCGGCGATCCACTTGGAAAGCAGCGTGAGCTCCTTGGCCTCGAGGGGCGCGCCTTCCGGGGGCATGAAGGGCTCTTCCTTCTTCGCGCTGCAGGTCCAGAGGCGGCTCGCCTGCGGGTTGCCCGCGTCGACGACCGCGCCGCCGCTGCCGCCGTTCATCAGGCCGGCGTAGCTGGTCAGCTCGAGGCCGCCCTTCTTCTTGTCCGGGTTATGGCAGGAGAAGCATTTGTTCTCGAGGAGCGGACGGATGTGGTCGTCGTACGTCAGCTTCTCGGCGTCCTGCGCCGCGGAGCCGGCGGAGACCAGCCCGGCGGCCAGCATGAGGCAACGACGGGTCAGCCAACGGAAACTCGGGAAGGCGGAAGGCATGCGGACGGAAGGATCAGTGGTTGAAGTAGAATTCCTTCGAATTCATGAGGGCCCAGAAGGCGTCCTCGAGGACCACCTGCCGGTTGGCGGGGTCGGCGGCGACGGCGGCGGCGATCGACTTGGCCTCCGGGCCGGAAGGCAGGCGTCCGAAGACGCGGAGGAAGAGCTCGCGCACGATCTCGTCGTCCTTCTTGCCGGCGGCGATCAGCTTCTCGACCACCTGGCCGCGGCGGATGCGGTCGTTGACCGCGTCGCCGTTCATGAGGTGGAGGGCCTGCGAGAGGTTCGGGTCGGTCTTCACCTCGGTCGAGGCGACGGACTCGCGCTTCGAGCGGCCGAAGGTCGTCAGGAAGTAGTTCGAGACGGCGCCGTCGGCGATCTGCACGGCGCGGGCGCCGAGCGGGAGGCCCTGGAACTTGTTCGGGGTCTCGGTGATCTGCGAGATGGCGTCGAGCAGCACCTCGGCGCGGACGCGGCGGACCTGCGCGCGGGCGAAGTTCAGCTTGTCGTCGGCGTTCGAGGCGTTGGTCTTGGAGCTGCGCTGGTAGGCGGCCGAGGCGGTGATGTCCCGGACGAGCCTGCGGACGTCGTACTTGTACTCGGTGAGGCGCGACGCCAGCTGGTCGAGCAGCTCGGGATTGGACGGGGGGTTCGACACGCGGACGTCGTCGACCGGATCCACGACGCCGACGCCGAGGAAGTGGGCCCAGACGAGGTTGGCGATGTTGCGGGCGAAGTACGGATTGCGCGGGGAGGCGAGCCATTCGGCCATGACGCGCCGGCGGTCGTCGCCGGGCTTGAGGTCGGGCTCCTCGCCGCCGAGGAACTTCGGCTTCACGTTCTTCTTGGTCAGGAAGTGCTGCGATTCGCCGCCCTTGCTGTTGAAGACGATGACCTCCTGCGGGTCGTCGGTGTTCTTGCGGCCGATCTGGGCGAAGAAGGCGTTGAAGCCGTAGTAGTCGTTCATCGTCCAGCGGTCGAACGGATGGTTATGGCACTGGGCGCACTGGATGCGCATGCCCATGAACACCTGGGCGACGTTCTCGGA
>CAZXSI010000113.1:0-4123 GCA_964643215.1 uncultured Klebsiella sp.
GTGAAGACCGCGGCGTTGCCGAGGTGGCCGATCGTCGTGGTGTGGTGCGCGGCCAGGACGTGCGAGATCGGGCGGCGACGGGACTGCACGCAGTCGACGAATTCCTGGAAGTGGTCGGTCGTCCCGGGGCAGCGCCAGGCGTCCGGTCCGAGATCCTTCTCCCACAGGCCGGGGACGGAGCATTCCTGCTTCCCGCGGGTGACGAAGAGCTCGCCCTTCTCGCCGTGGAAGCGCATGCCCATGAAGGAACTGCTGACCGACATCTGGAAGCCGTCGGCGTAACCCACGGTGTAATCGTATTCGGCGTGGGTATCCCACGGGCCTTCGCGGAGCTTGCCCGTGCCTTCGACCGACACCGGGAACTCGGCGTCCTTGCCCATCGCCCAGGCGGCGATGTCGGGATGGTGGCAGACCCAGTCGAGCAGCATGCCGCCGCCGAAGTTCATGTTCCAGCGCCAGTGGAAGTGGAAGACGCGCGGGTCGTAGGCGAACTCCGCGGACGGTCCGACCCACAGGTCGTAGTCGACCTCGGCCGGGGCCTTCTCGCCGGGCTGCGGGGCGGGCGGCATGACCTGCTTGTTCGGGCCCGTGCCGACCTCGACCTTGAGGATCTTGCCGAGCATGCCGTTGCGCACGAGCTCGACGCCGCGGCGGAAATTGGGGGTGGAGCGCTGCCACATGCCCGTCTGCCAGACGCGGCCGTTCTCCTTCACCGCGTCGGCGATCGCCTTGCCCTCGGCCCAGGTCTTCGCGAGCGGCTTCTCGCCGTAGACGTCGATGCCGGCGCGGAGGAGCGCGCAGCTGATCACGCCGTGCCAGTGATCCGGGAGCCCGTGCACCGCGGCGTCGGGCTTCTCCTTCGCGAGCATCTCGCGGAAGTCGACATACTGCCTCGGGGCGGCCATGCCCTTCTTGACGACGGACTCGGAGGCGGACTTAAGCACGCGCCGGTCGACGTCGCAGACCGCGATCACCTGGACGCCCTGCTTGGACATCAGCTGGCGCATGTCGCCGCCGCCCTGGGCCTTGAGGCCGATGCCGACGAGCTGGAGGCGGTTGCTCGGGGCGACCGTGCCATCCTTGCCGAGCGCGGAGGCGGGGATGATGGAGGGGAAACCGAGGACAGCGCCGGCGAGGGCGGTGTTCTTCAGGAACGAACGGCGATTGAGCTGGGACATCGAGTTAGGGGTAGGGATAGGGGTAGGGATAGGGGGTAGGGGCAGGGGTAGCCTTGAGACAGGGATAAAGGGAGAATCGTTCCGAGGAAAGAAGGGATTGGCAGGGACAGCACCACGTGCTGCCCTGAGTGCAAAAGTGCAAATCGGCCTTCGGCCTGTGCAAAGGTGCAAAAGTCGGGTGGTGGCGGGGAGTGGTTCTCCTAGCGGCCAACCGCTATCCGCTATCACCTCTTTCAGGTAGGGGCGCCACTGCGTGGCGTCCGTGGGCGAACGGATACCATGGGGTCGGATAACTTGCCCGGCTCATCGACGCACTATCTGCGAACGGACGCGACGCCGTCGCGCCCCTACCTCCTTGCCTCTCCTACCCCAACCCCTATCCCTACCCCTACCCCTGATTCACATATGATCCGCTCCCTCCTCGCCCTGCTCCTCGCCTCGGTGGTCGCCCTCGCCGCCGAGCCTAACCGCGCCCTGGTCTTCTCGAAGACCGCCGGCTTCCGTCACAAGGATTCGATCCCGCTCGGCAACGAGCTGCTCGCGAAGCAGTTCAAGGCCGCCGGCCTCGAGGTCGACATCACCGAGGACGCGTCCGTCTTCACCGCTGAGAACCTCGCGAAGTATCGCGCGGTCGCCTTCATGAGCACCACCGGCGACGTGATGAGCGACGTCGTCGCCAAGGATGCTTCCAAGGAAGCCAAGGAGGCGGCCGCGAAGGCCGCCCTGCCCCGTCGCGCCGCCTTCCAGTCCTGGCTCGAGAACGGCGGCGCGTTCGTCGGCGTGCATGCCGCTTCCGACGCCGGCGCGGCCGACAAATACTGGCCCTGGTTCGCCAACATGATCGGCGGCCTCTTCAACGGCCATCCCGCCCAGCAGGTCGCGATCCTGCGCCCCCTCGACAAGGATCACCCCGCCAACAAGCACCTCGGCGCCGAATGGAAGCGCAAGGACGAGTGGTATGCGTTCCGCAATCTCGCCGCGGACAACCATGTCCTCCTCGAGATCGATGAGAAGTCCTACACCCCGCAGAAGGGCAAGGAGATGGGCGACCATCATCCGATGACCTGGTGCAAGGATGTCGGCAAGGGCCGCATGTTCTACACCGCCCTCGGCCACACCAAGGAATCCTTCGCCGAGCCCGACTTCATCCAGCACCTCAACGGCGGCCTGCTGTGGGCGCTGAAGAAGTAAGCGTCGCGGCTAAGCCGCTCCGCGGGGGCCTGCTGGCATGGTGATCTGCTGCGAAGCAGATGGTAGGGACGGCCCTACGAGCCGTCCTTTTTGTTTGGGTAGGGGCGCCGCGCTGCGCTGTCTCTACCTCAGCACGCGTCGCTCGACGTCGCTAAGGACGTCTTCGTCGGAAAGCATCAACGGGTGCAACAGGACCGGAAAATCGAGGTTGAGCGCCCTGGGCCAGACCGAACTGACCGCGGGGACGATCATCAGGTCCATCGGCGTACGGTAGGAGACGAGCTGGACTCCGCGGAGAGTCGCCTCGGTCGACTGCAGTTGGCGGAGAAAGGCGCTGCCGGGACGCATATCACGCGCTCCCTTGCTGGGATAAAACCGTGCTGTGGCGGTACCATGGTGCGGCGAGGAAATCGTGAGGAGCTTCTCGCAACGGGCGGCTCCGCCAAGAAACTGGAGATAGTGGCGGGATACCAATCCGCCCATGCTGAAGGCCACGATCCGGATCTTCACGGACGGCCCGAAATTCGCGTCGATATCGCGCTTCAAGTTTTCTGCCAAAGCCACAAGTCCGTCTCGGCCGTCATTCGGCCTCAGTCGCGGGACCAGGCAGACGGCACCCTGTCGCTCAAGCCTTAGCTTCATCCGTCGGAAGACCCAGCCGGTGTCCAGGAATCCATGGACAAGCACTACCTTGATGCCGGCTTCGGCGGACATACGTGCGCTCACTTCGCCGCTTCAAGCTTCTTGATCAGGCGGCCGAGGGCGCCCTTGGTGGTCTCGTTCGTGACGGTTTTCTCGGCGTCGCGCAGGGCGGCGAGATCCGAAGGCTGGGCGAGCTTGAGCAGCGCCTTCTGGCACTCGAGGCGCATGGCCTCTTCTTTGATCGCGACGCACAGGGCGCCGGCGACGGAACGGAGGTTGCGGCCGACCGCGGCCTTGATGAGCGCGTTGCGGGCGGAGACGTCGGCCTTCGGGTCGGCGATACCGCCGACGAACGCATCCGTCACGCCGGGGCCGGCGACCTTCACCAGCGCGTCCTGGATGTTCTCGGCGAGGGCGGGGTCCTTGGCCAGCGCGGCGAGCACCGGCACGGCCTTGGCGCCACCGACCTCGGCGAGCGCGAGCGCGGCCGGGATGCGGAGAGGCGAATCCGCCTTGGAGGCCAGCGCGGCGACCTGCGCGGTGGCGCCGGAGGCCTTCGCTTCGGCGAGCGCGGAGAGCAGGAGCTTGGCGGTGGCGACGTCGGTGGAACCGAGCAGCGCGGCGACTTCGCCGGTCAGCGGCGAGCTCGGCTCATCGACGAGGCGTTCGCGCACGTCATCGACCGCGGCGAGGCGCACGGCGGCCGGAGCATCGGACTTCTTCAACGCCTCGATGGACTTCGCGGCGCCTTTGCGGAAATCCTTCAGCGCGGCCGTGTAGGCGGCGTGATCGACGGCCGGACGTTCGGCGGCGAGCAGCGAAGCGGCGAAGAACAGGGCGAGGAGGGAGCGCATGGTTGTAACTTGGGGTAGGGGTAGGGATAGGGGTTGGGGTAGGAGAGGCAAGGAGGTAGGGGCGCGACGGCGTCGCGTCCGTTCGCCCACGGACGCCACGCAGTGGCCCCCCTACCCCGCTACCAGAAAACGAAAGCAACTAGGGCAGCACGCGGTGCTGCCCCTACCTCGATACAGGCGGATGCGATGTCATCGCATCCCTACCAAACAAAAAGGACGGCTCGGAGAGCCGTCCCTACCTTCTGCTTCGCAGCAGTT
>CAZXSI010000114.1:0-4073 GCA_964643215.1 uncultured Klebsiella sp.
AAGCCGCAGCTCCAGTGCCGCGACTTCCTCGTGGCCGGCCCCTACAAGGACCTCAGGAAGTATAAGGCCCAGGACTGGAACGAACTCGTCGTCATCGTGAAGGGCGGCGTCGCGCACGCCACCTGCAACGGCGAAGTCCTGGAAGCCGCGCTCAAGCTGCCCGCGGCCGGACCGATCGGACTCGAAGGCGACCGCGGCCAGATGGAATACCGCCGCCTGCGGATTAAGACGCTCGCCCGCTGAGTCCGTTTCCGACTCACTGCGGCGATGCTCGACTGGATCCATGGCCACACCCTGCTGCCCGCCGACGGGTGGATCCTGCTGCTCGCGCTCTTCGGGGCGATGTGCATCGGGCTCTCGAAGTCCGGCCTCGCCGGCACCGCGACGCTCAACGTCGTCATCATGGCCAAGATCTTCGACGCCAAGCCCTCGGTGGGGATCGTCCTGCCGATGCTCATCGTCGCCGACCTGATGGGCTACCTCATCAACCGCCAAGGCGGCAGCTGGCGGCAGATCGTGCCGATGATCCCTGCCGCCGTCGTCGGCGTCTTCGCCGGCTGGTTCCTGCTCGACCGGGTCGACAACGGTTCCGCCCGCATCGTCATCGGCGTCCTCATCCTCGCCCTGCTCGCCTTCAACGTCGTCCTGCACCATCGGCGCGAACAGCTCCTGGCGCTCACCCGCCACCGCACCTTCACCTGGGGCATGGGCTGGGTCGCCGGCGTCTCCACGATGCTCGCCAACGCGGCCGGCCCGGTGATGACGGTCTACCTGCTGGCGCAACGGCTCGAGAAGAAGGAGCACCTCGGCGTGTTCTGCCGCTTCTTTCTCTTCATCAACCTCTTCAAGCTGCCCTTCAGCGGGAGCCTCGGACTTGTCACCGAAAAGTCACTGATGACCAACGTGGTGCTGCTTCCCGGCGTGATCGCGGGCATCGTGCTCGGCTGGCAGATCCTGAAGCGCATCAAGCAGGACGCCTTCGAGTCCGTCCTGGCCTGGCTGACGGCCTTCGCGGCGGTCTGGCTGATCTTCGGCTGACCGCTTGACTCCGCTCGGCGGGAAAGCGGAAATAAGGGCCTCATGAAGACCCCGCTGCTCGCCCTCCTCGCCGGCTTCGCCCTCGTCGGCTGCCAGACCTCGGAAACCGCCCCCGCCAAGGGCGCGCCCGTCGCCGCTCCGGCCAAGGCCGTGCCGACCCAGCGCAACCTCGCCGTCGGCGCCACGCCCGAGAGCGTGACCAAAGGTTTCGGCGGCAAGTATTTCGTCACGCTCATGGGCGCCTCGCGCAAGGCCGGCGACGGCGACGGCAAGATCGTGAAGGTCGACGGCGACAAGGTCACCGTCCTCACCGAAGGCCTCGACGACCCCAAGGGCATCGTCTTCGTCGCCAACCAGCTCATCACCGCCGACTTCGACAAGGTCTGGTCCATCGACGCCAAGGGCAAGAAGACCCTGCTCGCCGGCCCGGCCGCCTTCCCGACGCCGCCGACCTTCCTCAACGACGTCGTCGTCTCGCCCGACAAGAAGAGCGTCCTCATCACCGACATGGGCGCGGTCACCAAGATGCGCGGCGCCGACGGCAAGCTCTTTGAAATCAACAGCCCCGAGCACAAGGCGATCCCGGTCATCGCCCGCGTCTTCCAGGTCACGCTCGAAGGCAAGGTCACCGAAGTCATCGCCCCGACCCCGAAGATGCTCAACCCGAACGGCATCGACGTCATGGCCAACGGCCGCATCCGCATCGCCGAGTTCTTCACCGGCGACGTGCTCGAATACAACAAGGGCAAGTGGAAGACCCTCGCCAAGGGCCACCGCTCCGGCGACGGCATCGTCCATGACTCCAAGGGCCGCTTCTACGTCTCCGAAGTCATGACCGGCCGCGTCACCCGCTACGAAGCCGACGGCTCCGCCCCCAAGGAACTCGGCCAGGGCCTCAAGGCCGCCGCCGACCACTTCCTCGACGAGAAAGCCGGCGTACTCATCGTTCCCGACAGCAAGGCCGGTGAGCTGGTCTTCCTCGCGCTCTAAGCCGACCAGGGTCAGGTACCAAGAAAGGGACCGGGCTTGCCCTGTCCCTTTCTTCGTCTTTGCACTTTTACGCCTTTGCACTGTATTGAGATGTCACCCCCATGAAACCCCTGCTCTCCCTCCTCGCCCTCGCGCTCGCCCTGCCCGTCTTCGCCCAGGACGGCTTCACGCCGCTCTTCAACGGCAAGGACCTCTCCGGCTGGGACGGCGAACCGGGCCTCTGGTCCGTCGAGGACGGCGTGATCGTCGGCACGAGCGAAGTCGGCAAGCCGAAGACGAACTCCTTCCTCATCTGGAACGGCAAGGTGAAGGACTTCGAACTCCGCGCGACGGTCAAGGTCGTCGGCGACAACAACTCCGGCGTGCAGTATCGCAGCCGCCGCCTCCCCGAAGTGACCCCTTGGACGATCCTCGGCTACCAGTGCGACGTCCATCCGACCGACGTGCATACGGCGATGACCTACGAGGAACGCGGCCGCGGCATCTTCGGCTACAACGGCGTCGACGTGGTGATGGACCCGACGGGCCAGCGCTGGCAGGTCGGCGAACGCCCGCGCGTGCAGGCCGACATCTCCCAATACAACGAGTTCACGGTCATCGCCCGCGGCAACCGCCTCGAGCACAAGGTCAACGGCCAGACGACCTCGGTCTTCATCGACCACGACGAGAAGGGCCGCGCCCTCGAAGGCCTCATCGCCATCCAGCTCCACGCCGGCAATCCGCACAAGACCTACGTGAAGCAGGTCCTGCTCAAGGTGCTCGCCGACGGCCCCGTCCTGCCCTTCGACCAGGCCGCCCTGCCCGCCGGCGCCAAGAAGATCGACAAGCCCAAGGTCGTCAGCGCCCAAGGCAAGAACCCGCCCGGCAAGAAGGCTCCGGCCAAGAAGTAAGCGACGAACCCTTCGGACCCGATGGGGTCAGACCCTCTTAATGGGGTCTGACCCCATTTCCGTCTTTGCCCTTCGGCTCTTTTGCCCCGTAGTTTCTCCCTACCCCCATGCGCCCCCTGTTCGCCCTGATGCTCGCCACCCTGACGGCCTTTGCCGCCACGCCATCGCGACCCAATGTCGTACTGATCCTGGCCGATGACCTCGGCTACTCCGACCTCGGCTGCTACGGCAGCGAGATCGCCACGCCGAACCTCGATGGCCTCGCGAATAATGGCGTCCGCTTCACGCAGTTCTACAACACCGCCCGCTGCTGGCCCTCCCGTAGCGCCCTGCTCTCGGGCTACTACGCCCAACAGATCCACCGCGACGCCCTCCCGGGTATCAGCGGCGGCGGCCAAGGCGTCCGCCAGTCCTGGGCGCGCCTGCTCCCGGACTTCCTCAAGTCCGCCGGGTACCGTAGCTACCATAGCGGCAAGTGGCACATCGACGGCCCCGTCCTCGCCGCCGGCTTCGACCGCTCGCTGGACATGCGCAACCACGGCAACTACTTCAGCTCAAAGGGCAACTTCATCGACGACGTCGCGGTGAAGACCCCCGCCGATGAGCAAGGCTACTACGCCACGATCGCGACGGCCGACCACGCCATCGACTGCCTCAAGGACCACGCGACTAACCACAAAGACAAACCGTTCTTCCATTACATCCCGTTCATCGCCCCGCACTTCCCGCTGCAGGCCCTGCCGCAGGATATCGCCAAGTATCGCGACAAGTATCTCGCCGGCTGGGAAGCCCTCCGCACCGCTCGTTACGAGCGCCAGAAGAGCCTGGGCATCACGAACACCACCCTCTCCGCCCTCGAACGCGAAGTCGGGCCGCCCTACGCCTTCCCGGACGCCATCGCCAAGCTCGGCTCCGGCGAAGTCAACCGCCCGCTGCCATGGGCTGAACTCACCGACGAGCAGCGCCGCTTCCAGGCCACCAAGATGGCCATCCACGCCGCGATGGTCGACCGCATGGACCAAGAGATCGGCCGCATCATCGCCCAGCTCAAAGCCATGGGCGCCTACGAGAACACCGTCATCCTCTTCGCGTCCGACAACGGCGCCAGCGCCGAGATCATGGTCCGCGACGGCGGCCACGACCAGCAAGCCGCCC
>CAZXSI010000115.1:0-3999 GCA_964643215.1 uncultured Klebsiella sp.
TCGCGATCTCGAACTCCTCCAGCGACTGCTGGGAGAAGAAGGTCGAGTGCGGGTCGTACTGGCTCGAGTAGGAGTTCAGGAAGAGCTCCTCGACCTCGTGCTGGTCGAAGTTGAGGTAGGTGCGGCCCTTGTCGTAGCGCTTCTTGAGGCGTTCGGCGGCTTCCTTGGTCTTTGCCGGCGTGATTTCCGGCAGGGCATGGTCCTTGGGGACCTTGGCATTGCCCGTGCGGTCTTCGCCGAGCAGTTCGGACAGCATGTCGAGGCGCAGGCGGCGGCCCCAGAGGGCGTCGGCGGCCTCCTGGTTGGCCGGCCAGTCGGACTTCTTGCGGTCGATCGGGAAGGTGCCCGGCTGGGTGAGGTCGATCGGCTGGTCGAGGGCGGCCAGGTTGGCGGTCGTGCGTTCGTTGACCTTCTTCTTGAAGAGGGCGTAGATCTCGAAGGCCGGGGTCAGGTTGCCGCGCTGCAGGTAGAGGTCGAGGGTCTTGCCGTAGCGGTTGACGAACTCGTCGACCTCCTCGGCCGTGAAGTACATCTTCGCGCCGTCGAGGTTCTCGCAGTAGGTCTTCACCACCGAGTTCATGTCGACCGAGCTCATGTCCTTCTTGCTGATGTGCAGCTTCTCGAGGAGGGCGGCGGTCGCGCGCGTCTCGTTCTGCATGGACTGCGTGGTCGTGAAGCCGGCCGTCTGGGCGGAGGCCAGCGCTGCCAGCAGGATCGGCAGCAGGAAAAGTCTGAGGCGCATAAAGGGTGGGGTGGGGAGCTCAGCGTAGGCGGGCGCTGAGTTCTTCGAGCCTACGTTTCTCGGCGGCAGTGAGCGAGCCGAATCCCCCCGCGGAGATCTTGTCCAGCAGCCGGTCCATTTCCGCGCGGGCCTGGGCCGGCGAGGGCGGGATGCTCGAGGGAAATACCTCAGTCTCGGGCTCGAAAGCGGGGCTCGGGGCGTCGGACGGCATGGGTTCCTGCGCTTGAGCGTAGCCGGGCGCCGAAATTGTCCGGTTCAGGTAGCGCCAAACCAGCCAGCCGAAGAGCAGGCCCCCGAGATGGGCCGAATGGGCGATGGAATCGCCCCAGGCGGGCTTCCAGCCGAGCCAGTCGTGGCGGCCGGGGAACTCGGAGAAGGCCCAGCCGAGGAGCGTGAAGAGCGAGACCACGACGAGCAGCCAGCGCACCTTGAGCGTGACCGGCAGGAAGAAGAAGAGCAGCAGCGTGATCTGGTGGTCGAGCTTGTCGAGCAGCGCGACCAGCATGAGCGCGTAGACGCCGGCGGAGATGCCGACGAGGACGCCGTCCGCCCGGCCGCCCAGGCCGGTGAGATACCAGGCGAGGGCGCCGATGAGCGCGCCGCCGACGAGGACCTTGAGGAACGTCCCCGCCCCGTGTTCCTGTTCGACCGTCGCGCCGGTCCACCAGAGCACGAGCCCGTTGCCGAGCAGGTGCCAGAAGCCTTCATGCAGGAGCGCGTGCGTGAGCCACTGCCAGAGGCGGGGCCGGCTTTCGTCGAGCTCCATCCAGCCGAGGAAATCCGCGTGCGCGGATTCCTGGATCAGGTTGAGGACGAAGAACCCCACCAGCACGCCGACGGTCCAGGCGGTCAGGGAGACCGGCTCGCGCGGCGCGCGGGTCGATCGCATATAGGCCCGGTCGCCGATGCCCATGCGCGTGGGGCGACGTCAGAGCTTCTTCACGATCGCGTCGGCGAGGCCGTACTCGATGGCCTCCTCGGCGGTCATGTAGAAGTCGCGGTCGGTGTCCTTGGTGACTTTCTCGATCTTCTGCTTCGAAGCCGTGGCGAGGATCTCGTTGAGCTCGGAGCGGAGGCGTTCCATTTCCTGGGCCTGGATGTGGATGTCCACGGCGGTGGCCTGGATGCGGCCCATGATGAGCGGCTGGTGGATCATCACGCGGGAGTGGGGGAAGAGGAGGCGGTTGCCCTTCTGCTTGGGCGCCTGGAGGAGGATGGAGCCCATCGAGGCGGCCATGCCGGTCACGACGACCTTCACCGGGGAGGCGATCATGCGGATGGTGTCATAGACGGCCATGCCGGAGGTGATGGAGCCGCCCGGGGTGTTGATGTAGAAGGTGATCTCCTTGCCGGGATCGATGCCGTCCAGGTAGAGGAGCTTCTCCACGATGTCGCGGGCCGAGGCGTCTTCGACGGCGCCCCAGAGGAAGATCTTCCGCTGTTCGAGGAACTTCTTCTGGATGAGCAAGGAGCTCGGGCCGCCGTCCTTGGGGGCCGCCGCGGTCTTCTCGTCCTCGTCTTCGTCGTCGTTGCGCATGGGAGTCGTCAAATTGCCCGAAACCGGCCCCGTGGCAAGCGTGGGAAGGCGAAGCGCCCGGAGAAATCATTCACAGTCGGCGGGCGACCTTGCGCCCCGGAGGGGCTTCGGCCTAGGTTCCGGCCGTGCCCACCCTCCGCCTCACCGGCCTGCGCCGCCAGCTCGGCGCGACGCCCGTCCTCGCCGGGGTCGACCTCGTCGTGGAGTCGGGCACGCTCTGCTGCCTGCTGGGTCCGTCGGGCAGCGGCAAGACGACCCTGCTCAAGGTGCTCGCCGGGCAGCTCGAAGCCCAGGGCGGGACCGTGCTGCTCGACCATCGGGACATCACCTACGCCGAGTCCGGCGAGCGCGGCTTCGGCTTCGTGCACCAGAACTACGCGCTCTTCCCGCACCTCACCGTGCTCGAGAACGCGGCGTTCTCGCTGGACGCCGCCCAGCTGTCCGCCGCCGAGACCAAGGCCCGCGCGCTCGAGGCGCTCAAGCTCGTCGGCGCCGACGGCTGGGCCGCGCGTCGGCCGCAGGAGCTCTCCGGCGGCCAGCAGCAGCGCGTCGCCCTCGCCCGCGTGCTGGCCCTGCGTCCCGCGCTGCTCCTGCTCGACGAGCCGCTGAGCAATCTCGACGCCGCCTCGCGGCTCGAGGTCCGCGAGGTCGTCCGCCGGCTCGTGCGCGCCACCGGCGTGACGGTGCTCTGCGTGCTGCACGACCAGAAGGACGCCTTCGCGATGGCGGACCGCCTCGCGATCATGCGCGAGGGCCGCATCGTCCAGGCGGGGTCGCCGATCGACCTCTACCGCCGCCCGGCCGACAGCTGGATCGCGACGTTCCTCGGTTCCGCCAACCTCATCCCGGGCAAGGTCACGCACGTCGGCGCGGGCGAGTTCGTGGCCGAGACCGCGGTCGGCGAGGTGCGCGGCGCGCTCGCCACGCCGGACAGCGCGCCGGGTCCCGGCGGCAAGATCGTCGTCTGCGTCCGCCCGGAATGCCTCAAGCTCGACTTCATGGCGCCGGACGAGAACGCCTTCGCGGGCGCGATCACGGCGTCGCTCTTCCAAGGCGACGTCTCCCTGCACGACTTCAAGACCAGGCAGGGCGTGGTGCTCAAGGTCGCCGAGGCCAATCCGCGCCAGCGGGTCGGCTCCAAGGCCACCGTCTTCGCCTGGGCCGAGCCCGAGGACGTCGTCGGCCTGGACCGTTGATCAGGCCTTCGCGCGCCGGAACTTGCCGGGAGTCTGCTGGTAGCGGGCCTTGAAGGCGGCCTGCAGGTAGTGGCTGTGCGTGAAGCCGGTCTGCTCGGCGATCAGGTCGATCGTGAGGTTGGTCTGGCGCAGCAGGCGTTCCACTTCGCGGAAACGCACGCGGAGGATCTCGTCCTTCGGCGAGCGCTTGAGCACGCTCTTCATGCGGCGGTCGAGCGTGCTGCGCGAGGCGCCCAGCTTCGCCGCCAGTTCGTTGACGTCGAGCCCGCGGGCCGCGCCTTCGCGGATGAGCGCGACCGCCCGGGCCACGAGCCGGTCCCCGATCACCAGTTCGCCGGAAGAGCCGCGGACGACGATGCCCTTCGGCGCGAGCAGGACCGGCTTCGTCCGGCCGGCCTTGCCGCGCATCATCCGGTCGAGGAGCTCGGCGGCGGCGAAGCCCACCGCGTGCCCGTCGAAGCGGACGCTCGAGAGGGGCGGGGTGGTGAAGCTGCAGAGCGTCTCCTCGTTCTCGGCGCCGACGA
>CAZXSI010000116.1:0-3991 GCA_964643215.1 uncultured Klebsiella sp.
CGCCACGCGAGCGCCATGATGGTGAGCGTGGGGTTCTTGTCGGCGTTGCTGCAGAACGCCGAGCCGTCGTTGAGGAGCAGGTTCGGGACCTCCCAGCACTGGTTCCACTGGTTGGTGACGGACTTCTTGGCGTCGGCGCCCATGATGGCGCCGCCGACCTCGTGGATGATCGAACCGCCGGGCTCGATGGCCTTGGCGCCGTCGGGCTCGGGCTTCCGCGTCTTGCCGCCGATGGCGTCGATGATCATCGCGAACGTGGCCTCCATATGCGCGGCCTGCTTGAGTTCGTGTTCGGACCATTTCCAATGGAAGCGGAGCACCGGGATGCCCCACTTGTCCTTCACCGTCGGATCGAGTTCGCAGAAGGAGTTCTCGTTCGGGATCATCTCGCCGCGGCCGGCGAAACCGATGCCGGCGCCATACTTCTGGCGGACTTCGTCCTTGTAGCTCCGACCGTAGCCGGGGCCGGCGCCGCCCGTGCCGAGGCCGGGCATGCGGCGACCGGTCCCGAATTCGATGTGGTAGCCGCGGGCGAAGCCGAGCTTGCTGGCGTCCTTGTACAACCACCAGGGGATGTAGACGTGGGTGCCGGCCCCTTCTTCATTGTGGACCGGAAGGTTCTCGAAGGCCGGGACGCTGCCGCCGAGCTTCGCGCCCACGGTGTCCATGATGTACTTGCCGACGAGGCCGGAGCCGTTGGCCAGGCCGTTCGGGAAACGGTTCGACTTCGAGTTGAGCAGGATGCGGGCGGTCTCGCCGGAGCTGGCGGCGAGGATGACCGCCCGGCCCTTCACCGCGCGTTCCTGGCCGGTGACCTTGTCGATGTAGATGACGCCGTTGGCCTTGCCGTCGGCGCCGACGGTGACCTCGCGGGCGTGCGCATTGCAGAGGATGTCGAGATTGCCGGTCGCGAGCGCCGGAGGCAGGTGCACGGTGGTCGACTGGTAGTTGGCCTTGATCGCGCAGCCGCGGCCGCAGTCGGTCGCCCAGAAGCAGGCGGCCCGCTCCTGCATGGCCTTGGCGATGATCTTCTGCGCCTTGGGATTGTTCGGGTGCAGTCGCGCCGGGAAATTCACGTGGTCCTGGCGGGTGGAAAGGATCGCGCGGTGGATCGGGATCACGGGGATGCCGAACTTGGCGACGTGCTTCTTGACGTACAGTTCGCCGGCGCGCGCCTTGGGCGGCGGCAGCAGCGTGCCGTTCGGGGAGTCAGGGGTGTTCTCGAGGCCTTCGTTGGAACCATAGACGCCGACGAGCATCTCGACCTTGTCGTAATAGGGGGCGACGTCCTCGTAGCCGAACGGCCAGTCGAAACCGAGGCCGTCCCGGGAATACGGCTTGAAGTCGTAAGGTCCGTTGCGGAGCGAGATGCGTCCCCAATGATTGGTGCGGCCGCCGAGCATGCGGGCGCGCCACCAGTCGAAACGTTGCTTGGGGTCGGTCGACGCCTGCGTATAGGGCTCGCCGGGGACCTCCCAGCCGCCGTCGACGGTGGCGTCATGGAAACCGAAGGGCTTCTCGCGCGTGCCCATGCCGAGCAGGGGGGCGTCGGCCTTGGACTGGAACATCGGGGTCTCGGTGATCGGGTCGTAATTGCGCCCGGCCTCGAGCATGAGGACCTTCACGCCGTTCATGGTGAGCGTGTAGGCGGACTGGCCGCCGCCCGCGCCGGAGCCGACGACGATCACGTCGTAGGTGGGCTGCAGGTCTTTTTCGGTGATGATGGCCATGGAGGATAAGTTAGCGGGAAGCGCGGAACTGCCAAGCCTCGTCGAAGAAACCGGCGGCGGGGATGGCCCCTGGCGCGACGGCGTCCGGGGCTACCTTGAGGTCCACCACGGCCCAGTCCGGCAGCTTGGCGACCTGGCGGGCGTTGTTCAGGTAGTCGTATTCGCGATAGGTGAAGCTGCTGTTGATCACGACGTACTTCTGCGGGTTCAGCGGGTTCGGGTAGATGAGGATCGGCGCATGGTCGGCGGACGAGTAGGACTTGCCGTCGACGACCAGCTTATCGGCGGTCCACTGGATCGGGAGCTTGGCGACGATCTTGGCGAGGACGGCGTTCGAAGCAGGATCGCCCCAGAGGATGAGGTTGTGCTTGGCGATGTCCTCGTCCTTGACCTGCGTGTCGTTCTTCGTCGGCGCATCGCCGCGGAACTGACGACGCCATTCCCGGGCGCCACGCTCCATCTCGGACTTGGCCCAGCCGCCGACCTTGGCGTTGAACGGCTGGCCGGTCGGGGCGACATAGAGGAAGGAGTCCATGAACGCGTCGTCGATCGGACCGGAAAGGCCGTGACGCTTGTGGGCGCCCTGGTCGGCATGCGCGGAGACCTGCGTCCATTCGCCGTTTCTAGGGTCACGGGCGAAGGTGGCCTTCCACGAACGGTCCGAGGCGGCCTTGACCGAGGTCAGGACCTTGTGGCCGTCGATGGTCACGGCGGTCGGGGCGAACTGCGACTGGACGGAGTCGCCTGGGGCGAAGTCGAGCGTCAGACCGGCGACGTTGGTCGTCTTGACTTCGATGGCGCGTTCGTCGACGAGCTTGGCGTCGACCCGGGCCTGCTTCCAGTGCTCGACCATGCGATCGACCTGGACCCAGTGCATGCGGTCATAGCGGAGGAAGTAAGTGGCGAAGGAGACTTCCTTCGGCGTGCGCACGCGACCGCTCGCGGCGATGGCGGCGAGGCGGCGCTCGATCTCGACCATGGAATCCGGGTGGATCTTATGGGCGGTCTGCGGTCCGATGATGTGCGTGAGTTCGAGGCCGACCTTGCCCATCTCGCGGGCCATGACGTCGGCGGCCTGCTTCTGCTTGTCGATCTCGCCGCTGTAGGCGACCGTCGGGGCGTTGCGGAAATTGATGGCGACGTCGGTGGCGTTATACCAAGCCCAGAGGGTCTTCTGCCAGGACGGGATCTTGGAGACGTCCTCGTTCTGGAAGACGTTCAGGAATTCCGGGGTCTCGGAGAAGCCGGCGCCCGGATTGATGCCACACCAGCGGTCGGTGAAGTGGGCGCCGAACTGCCAGACCGCGGCGCCGCCCATCGAGAAGCCACGGATGAACAGTCGGTCGTCGTCGATGTTGTAGCTCTTGCGGGCGTGGGCGTAGGCCTCCCACAGATCGACCTCGCCGGCCATCTTGTTGGCGCAGCAGTAACGACCATAGAGATGGAGCACGAGGCGGTTGTTCGCCGGGACCTGCCCGACGTTGGCACGACGGTCCTTGAGGAAGGCCAGCTCCGTGAGGGTCTCGCCGCGGCCGTGGCACCAGAAGTCGAGACGCATCAGCGAGCCGGCGTAGTTGTCCGGGATGACCATGCCGTAAGGCTGGACCGAGCCGTCGATCTTCGACTTGTAGCCACGGACGACCAGGCCGGTCTGGCGGGTCCAGGGCGTCTCGCCCTTGAGGAAGGAGGCGGCGCGGGCCTTGCCTTCGGCGACGAGTTCGTGGGCGGTCTTGAATTCGGCTTTGTTGAAGTACTCGTTGTACTTGCCCGCCCAATCGACCGCCTTGTGGAAGATCTCGATGTCGGCCAGGAACTCCTCGAGGCGAGGGTTCTTCGCCTGGGCCTTCGCGGCGGCATCGATGGCCGCGCGCAGCTCGGCAAGTTCCTTGACCAAAGAGACCTTGTCGGCCTCGGGCAGGGCCACGGCCTTGTCGGTCGGCGGGATCGGCCGGACGGCGGCGGGAATGTTATCCTTCGGACCGTCGGCCAGGACCGCGGCGGCGCAAAGAGAAAGGAGCAGGATGGAGCGCATGGGGGAGGGAGGAAAACTTCGGCCAAGGGCAAGCCGATGCGGGGTGCCCAAGATGTAGACTACGACCCACCTGACCGACAAGAGTTCCTTCTAGCGAGATAACGACACGAATGGGACCGGTCGGCCATTTTCCTCGCCTCCGCCCTTCCCTTTCCCCACATCTCCGGGCAATGGCCCTTCTCAGTCTCCTCGACGTCTATGTCAGTTTCGGCGGCCCTCCCGTCCTGGA
>CAZXSI010000117.1:0-3987 GCA_964643215.1 uncultured Klebsiella sp.
ACGTGAAGGTCGGCGACGCCTCGCGCGTGTGCGGCCTCGAGCTCGAGCACCTGCTGTCGCCCAACCGCATGCTCTACCTCACATGGGGCGAGACCTTGGTCGAGGAACATGTCACCGGCATCCCGGGCGACATCTTCGCCGAGAAATGGCTGAACGCCGACGGGCACCATCCGGTGCGCCTCGCCAAGGAGCTGATCAAGTTCGAGGAGCGCTGCCTGGTGCGCCTCCTCGGGGACATGCGCGCGTACAACTTCGTCATCGCCGTCACGCCGGACTTCGACGCCACCGCCATCCGCGTCCGCGCCATGGATTTCGACCAGCAGAGCTACGACGGTCGCCTGCGCTTCTACCTGCCCGGGTCGTTCAAGGAGAACCGCCCCTTCGCCCAGCTCTGCGCCAAGCACATCAACGCCGCCTCCGCCGCCCAGTACCGGCGCGAAGAGCAGTCGCTCATCCACCGCCGCCACCTCGCGGCGCCCGACCGGGTCAAGGACCTCCTGGCCGCCATGCGGTCCAACCCCCTCACCAGCAGCGAAAAGGCGAGGGAACTGGCCGACGGTCTGGCCGAATACCATCGCGACCCCGCCTTCCGCCAGCATGCCGACATGGCCGGCCTGATCGGCGAAAGCCTCGCCCGGCTCGACCGGGTCCTGCGCTCCTGATAGTAAGCGCTGGACAGGTCGCGCGCCGAGTGGGCAAACTCCGAGGCCTGCGATGAGCGACTCCTTAAGGCACGAATGCGGCATTGCCCTTGTCCGGCTGACCAAGGACCTGAAGTGGTACCAGGAAAAGTACGGCACCCCGCTCCACGGCTTCAACCAGCTCTTCCTCCTGATGGAGAAGCAGCACAACCGCGGCCAGGACGGCGCGGGCATCGGCTGCGTCAAGATCGGCGCCGAGAACGGCGAGGCCTTCCTCTTCCGCGACCGCGAGATCGGCGCCCAAGGCCTGACCCAGATCTTCACCCGCCAGATCAAGACCTACTCCGACAAGATGCGCGAAGGGGTCATCGTCCCCGAATTCCCGGAAACGGTGAAGCGGCATTTCGACTTCGGCGGCGAGCTCCTCCTGGGCCACCTCCGCTACGGCACCTCCGGCAACTTCGACTCGGTCTCCTGCCATCCGTACGCCCGCAAGTCCATCTGGCCGACCCGCAACCTGCTCGTCGCCGGCAACTTCAACCTCACCAACACCAACGAGCTCAACGCCTCGCTCACGCAGCGCGGCGCGCACGTCATCTACTCGACCGACACCCAGTCGATCCTCGAGGAGATCGGCTTCTGGCTCGACGAGGAGCACGACCGCCTCTTCAAGGCGTTCAAGGACCAGGGGCTCGAGGGCGCCGCGGTGCAGTCCGAGATCTCCAAGCACATGGACATCGGCAACGTCCTGCGCAAGGCCGCCAAGAACTGGGACGGCGGCTACGCGATCGCCGGCCTCGTCGGCAACGGCGACAGCTTCGTCATCCGCGACCCCAACGGGATCCGGCCCTGCTGGTACGCCCGCACCGAGGACCTGATCGCGGTCGCCTCCGAGCGCGTCGCGCTGATGACCATCGTCGGCGTCAACCAGGAGGACGTGCACGAGCTGCCCCCGGGCTCGGCGCTGATCATGAAGGCCGACGGCCGCCATGCGATCGAGTCCTTCCACGCCCCCGGCGACCCCCGGCATTGCTCCTTCGAGCGCATCTACTTCTCCCGCGGCAACGACCCGGAGATCTACGCCGAACGCAAGGCCCTCGGCGCCGCCCTCGCGGACGACGTCCTCGCGCAGATCCGCGACGACCATGACAACGCGGTCTTCTCCTATATCCCGAACACGGCCGAGATCGCCTGGTACGGCCTGATGGAGGAGCTGCGCAAGCGCCGCCGCTCGCAGGTGCGCCAGAAGCTCGTCGACGCCCAGCGCGCCGGCCAGCTCGACGAGGCCCTCATCGACAAGCTCGTCCTCGGCGGCTGGCCGCGCGGCGAGAAGGTCGCCCACAAGGACGTCAAGCTGCGCACGTTCATCTCCCAGGAGAAGAACCGCATGCAGATGGCCTCGCACGTCTACGACATCTCCTACGGCACGGTCCGCGACGGCGACACGCTCGTCTGCGTCGACGACTCGATCGTCCGCGGCACGACGCTGCGCCAGTCGATCCTCCGCATCCTCGCCCGCCCGAACCCGAAGCGCATCGTGATCGCCTCGACGGCCCCGCAGATCCGCTACCCGGACTGCTACGGCATCGACATGTCCGAGATGGGCAAGTTCCTGGCCTTCCAGGCGGCCGTCGCGCTCTGCAAGGAACGCGGCATGACCGACCTGCTCCGCGAGGTCTACGAGGACTGCGTCGCCCAGTCGAAGAAGCCGACGAAGGAGATGCGCAACCACGTGAAGCGCATCTACGACGCCTTCACCGAGGCCGAGATCGCCGCGAAGGCGGCCGAGCTCGTCTACCCTTCGAAGAGCGCCTGGAAGGGCGAGCTGGTCCTGGTCTTCCAGAAGATCGCGTCGCTGCACCAGGCCTGCCCGAAGAGCCGCGGCGACTGGTATTTCACCGGCGACTACCCGACCCCGGGCGGACTCGGCGTGCTCAACCAGGCGTACATCAACTACTGGGAGAAGCGCGAAGGCCGCTCCTACTGATCAGGCGTAGAGGCGGAACGGCGCGGTGCGCGCGCGGAAGGCGGCGGCGTCGCCGTCCCAGCGCTTCATCCAGCGGGCGAGGTCGATCCGCGCGCCCTGCGTGCGGAGCTCGTCGAAGAACACCTCGCTGCCGAGATGCTTGACGAAGAGCTCGCGTTTGCCGGCGCTCAGGCCGGCGAACGGGTTCGGGGCCCACGCGCAAGCCTGCCGCAGCATGTGCAGGGAGATCGCGGTGGGGCGCAACGCCGGCCAGTCGCCGACGGCGAGGTAGACGCCCTGCGTGCCGTCCGCCTGCTGCTGCGGCTGCAGCACGAGGCCGGGCACGGCGTTGCCGAAGGCGGCGACGAGGTCCGCGGCCTTGCGCCGGGGGTAGCTCAGGAAGCGGAAGTTCTGGTCCGCCGCGGAGCTGTGGCTGAAGCCGGAATCCATGCAGCCGAGGCCGCTCATCGCGTAGCCGAGCGCGGCCTTGGCGTTGTTGATCATCGGCGAGGTCGGCGTCCAGGCGAGGCCGGTGAGGTTCCAGGTCATCGAGCGCCGCCAGCCGCGCAGCGCGACGACGTCGAGCGTGCCGCGCCGGCGCGTCGCCTCGTCGAGCTCGAGGACTCCCGGGGTGGCGACCGCCCAGCGGGCGATCTCGCCGATGGTCAGGCCATGGACATACGGCGTCTCGTACGCCCCCACGTAGCTCCGCCACTTGCGGTCCAGGAAGGGTCCGTCGACCTTCTCGCCGCCGAGCGGATTGGGCCGGTCGAGGACGAGGACGCGCACCGGGCGCGGCAGCGAGAAGCACGCTTCGATGACGTACCGCATGCAGCTGATGTACGTGTAGGAACGCGCGCCGACGTCCTGGAAGTCGATGAGGATGACGTCGAGCCCGGACAGCATCTCCGGCGTGGGCTTCCGCGTCGCTCCATAGAGCGAAAAGACGGGGAGCCCGGTCCGCGCGTCCTTCCCATGGCCGACCGTCGCGTCGGCCTTGACCGCGCCGTCGATGCCGTGCTCCGGTCCGAAGAGCTTCACGAGCCGGACGCCGGGCGCCCGCGCCAGCACGTCGGCCGTGCGTTGACCGAGGCCGTTGACGCCGGCGCGATGCGTCACCAGTCCGCACCGGAGGCCTTTGATCCGCGCGAAGCCTTCGGCCGCAAGGACGTCGATGCCGAGCATGACCTTGGCGTTGAAGGTCCCGCCCGAATGAGAAGAAGGGGGCGTCGCGGGAGAGGGCGGCGCGGACGGCGCGGGTGGATTGGACCGGGCCGACGGCGCGCCACGCACGGAAATCCCCATTGGTTCATCGACGCTGGTGACGGAGCCGCCGCCACCGCCGCCACCGGCGCAGCCGGAAAGGGCGACGGCGCCCAG
>CAZXSI010000118.1:0-3893 GCA_964643215.1 uncultured Klebsiella sp.
TGTTCCAGACGCAGAAGATCGTGCGGCCGTCGGCGAGCATCGCCGTGGTCGGGTGCGCGTGGTAGGCGTCCGTAGCGGGCGAGCCCTGCGCGACCACCACCTGACGCTTCACGTCATCCGACAGGTCGATGGTGCGCAGCGCGTCGCGCTGGGCGGCCCAGGCGGCCTTCTTCTCGGCCGGGGCGTTCTCCCAGGCGCGGGCCGGGCCCTTGATCGCGTTGCCGATCTGCGCGTCGGCCTGGGCGAAGGCCGCCCACGGCGCGAGCAGCAGGGCGGTGAGGAGGGGGAGGGCGGGTTTCATAGTTATCCGTTTCAGTTGGTAATTCCGGCGTTTCATTTCTTCGCCTTCTTCTGCTCCGACGCCTGCTTGAGCGATTCGTCACGCGTGTTGAAGAGCGGGCGGCTGGCGTCGTAGGCGGGGTTGGGCGTGAGGGCTTTCGCGCCGGTTTGTTTCATCCAGGTTTCGAGGAGCGATTTCAGCTCGCTCACCTTTTCGGGATATTTGTCCGCGAGGTTCTCGTGTTCGCCGGGATCGGATTCCATGTCGAACAACTCCGTGCGCGGCTGGGGCATGTAGCGGATGGTGGACTCGGTGACGCGAGCGCCTGCGATCTCGATATGGTCGTAGGGATGCCAGACGAGCTTGTAGCGGCCCTGGATGGCGGCGCGAACAGGCGTGGTGCCGTGTTCGGCGAGGTAGTGTGGATAGCTGACGAACAAGGTGCGCTCCGGCAGCAGGCCGCCGGTGAAGAGCGGGCGGAGATTGGCGCCATCGAGCTTGTGGGCGGGATCGGGCTTCACTCCGGCGGCATCGCAGAGCGTGGGAAGCATGTCGGCGAAATGCACGGGCACGTCGCAATGGCTGCCGGGCCGGATTTGGCCGGGCCAGCGGATGAAGAGCGGCACGCGCACGCCGCCTTCGTAGAGCGTGCCTTTGCCGAGCCGGAAGGGGGCGTTCTCCACCGAATAGAGGTCCTTGCCCACGCCGCCGTTGTCGCTGGCGAAGATGACGATCGTGTTGTCGGCCAGCTTCAACTCGTCGAGCGCATCGAGGATGCGGCCCACGGAGCGATCGACGAACTCCAGCGAGGCGAGCATCTCGGGAGCGATGAGGTCTTTCTTGCCCTTCAGCCGTTCCTGCCACCGCGCCTGATCCTCAGGCGGCACGACATGACCTCCATGCACGGCGACGTAGGGCACATACAGGAAGAAGCTCTGCTGGCGGTTGTCGCGGATGAACTGGATCGCGTCGTCGGTGAAGTGTTTCGTGTCGCGATAGGGCTGGCTGCGGTCCGGTTTGTCGGTGCAGAAGTCGAAGCCATAGCGCGGGGCGAGCTTAGGCGTGAGGTGCTGGAGCGGCAGATGCCACTTCCCGCAAAGGGCGGTGCGATAACCGCCCGCCTTCAGCGCCTGCACGAGTGAATAACCACCGGGCTGCACGGGATCGGGCAGCCGCGCACCTGCCACCGCCTCGCCGGCGAAGCCATCGGCAGACGTTCCATTCGGCAGAGGCGCAAGAGGCTCCTGCATGAGCGCGTAGGGATGCACGCCGGGCACATTGTCCGTGCGCCCGTGTCTGCCCGCGAACTGCCCTGTCATGAGCGTGGCCCGGCTCGGTCCGCACAGAGGCTCGGTGTAAGCGCGGGAGAAGAGCATGCCCTCCTTCGCGATGCGGTCCATGTGCGGCGTCTGCAGCAGCTTGTTCCCCGTCGCGCTCGGCCCCGCATAGGGCATGTCATCCACGAGGATGAAGACGATATTGGGCTTCGGTGCATCGTCCGCATGCAGCGCGGCCAGCGGCGCGAGCAGCAGGGCGGCGAGGAGGGGGAGAGCGGGTTTCATGTCGAATGTTTCCTTTCAAGTTTCAGGGGAGTTCTCGCGACTTGCTTGGCATCGTCGAGGTCGTGCGTCTCGATGGTGGACACCACGCCCTTCGGGAGCCGGCGGCGCCCGTCGCTCCTGCGGACCCCGCCCGGCGAGCAGCCTTCGACCCTGCCCGGGCGGGCCGGCTTCAAGACACCGACATGGACGAGAAAGGGGGCTGGCGGCTTGCTCATTGCAGCTTCAGGTCGGCCCGCGTGGGAAGCCGGTCGAGGTCCTGCTCGCTCATGCGCACATGGAGGACCTGCCGCCAAAGGTGCGGGATGAAGATGTGCAGCCGCCCCTGGTCGGCAAGGACGTCGCAATAAGTCAGCGAGCGGATTGTGACCGAGAAGAAGGGCCTCGTTGTCTGGCGGCTTGTGGCCGCCAGGAAACGGGGTTCGCTCCAGGTGACGCCGTCATCGCGGGACAGCGACACCCAGAGTTCGCTCCGTTCCTCATGATTGAAGGCCGTCCTGTCGCCTCGACGGTTATGGTGAAGCGCGATCAGCGTCTTCCCGTCCGACAGCTTTTGGATCATCGGCGGGGCATCAGGGTGGACCAGCGCCGTCGGTTGCGGCCGAGACCAGGTCTTTCCGTCGTCGTGGCTACGAATCTGCCAGATATGCCCCTCCATGGTTCGTGCGAACACCACCACGTTTTGCCCATCGAGAGCCAGCGGCCGGCCTTCGTCCATCCTCCTGCCCGGCTCCCATTGCCAGCCGTTCGGGCGGCCTCCGGGGACCGCCTCCCAGGACGCGCCGCGATTCTCGCTCCGCAGGACGTAAAGCCGGGTGGTGAGAGGCTTGTGAGCCCAATCTGCAGCATGGGGAGCTATCAGCCAGGTTCCGTCCTGCGTCTCGGTGGCGTTGATGCACCACATCCCCTGAAACCCCGGGTCGTTCTGAGGGCTGATGCGGGTCATGGCCGACCAGGTGTAGCCATCGTCGTCGGAGAATCTGAACCCGATGCCCGCGTTCTCCTGACCGTCGAAATCGCCTGAAGCCGGCTCCGTGCTGAACATGTAGATCCGTTTGCTGCCGCGTGGAACCAGCGGAACCCAGGCGTGCTGGTTGTATGGCACGGGCGTGGCGACGGTCGGGCCGGTCCATGTCCGCCCCTTGTCCTTCGACCGGTACAGCAGAATGTCGTTCACCTTCTGGCGTGGATCGTTGCTGGCGTAGTGCATCTTGCCCGAGACCATGGTGAGCAGATAGTCGCCCCGAGGGGTGATGAGAGGACGCGGACAATCGACATAGGCGACGGATTTGTTTTTTCCTCCCTTGATTTTCGGGATGTCCTCCTCGCGCGGCTGCGGGAGCCTGTGAATGACCCTGACGTCCACCCATTCCGGCATCACGACTCCCAGGTCGGCGAAGTGACTGAGTCCTTTGGGGAGTTTGTCAGGTGACGCCGGAGCGCCTCCGATCTTCATGTTAGGGAACGGCGCGAGGTCGGCGAGATCGGACTGTACGCCGCCCTTCGACAGGTCCACGCCCAGATAATCGAGGACGGTCGGGGCCGTTGGGGCTTCGGCGGCTCGTTCGGCGGCGAACGACGCCGGCGGCGCGAGCAGGAGGGTGGCGAGCAGGGGGAGGGCGGGTTTCACGGTCAGTCGAGGTAGGCGAACTCGTTGGCGTTGAGGAGGGCGCGGCAGAGGGCGAAGAGGCCCTGTTCGTTCACGAGCGCGACGGCGGCCTGGCGTTCGGCGGCGCTGGGCGGCCGTTGGAAGGCGAGCGCGAACGCGCGGTCCACGCCCGCAGTCCCGGGTCCTCCCTCGTTCTCGACCCGCAAGGAGAGATGCCGCGCCTGACGCAGCATGAACTCGTTGTTGGACAGCGCCAGCGCCTGCAGGGCGGTGGTGGTGCGGTTGCGCGCAGGGGTGAGGTTCGCGGGGTCGGGACAGTCAAGGGCCGACATGAACGTGTGCGGGGTGGTGCGCACGATGAAGCGGTAGACGCTCCTGCGCCACAGCTCGGGCTTGTCCGGAGAGACGTAGTTGTAGATGGGCGCGTACGCCTCGAGGTAGTCGA
>CAZXSI010000119.1:0-3857 GCA_964643215.1 uncultured Klebsiella sp.
ACTCAGTCTTGATCTCGGGTTTGAGTTTCGGCTTGGCCATCAGGGCTCAGGTCTGAACGAGACTGTAGCGTCTCGCGCAGTTTCCGCAAGCCGTCGATGAGCTCATCCGTCCGGGCGCGGGCCGAGGTCTCGGTCGGCTGGCGTTCGATCTGGTTGGCCAGGCGGGCGAGGCCGGCGCAGGCCATCAGGGACAGCATGCCCTTGGCGCCGTGGGCTTCGCGGCTGAGGGTGTCCGGCACCCCGGAATCGCGGGCGCGGCACAGGCGGGCGATGATGTCGTCGGCGTGCCGGAGGAAGGCGCGGGCCGCGGCCCGGAGGTCTTCGGCGTCCTCGGTCTCGGCGGCCTCGAGGTTGGCGGCGAACTCGTCGTCCCGGACCCGTCCGAGGGCGGCTTCCTGGCTGGCGGCGAGCTGGTCGAGTTTTTCGAGCAGTTCCGCGCCCCGCACCGGTTTGGCCAGGTAGGCGTCGAAGCCGGCGGCCTCGCAGCGGGCGCGGTCCAGTTCCTGGGTCATGGCGGTCAGGGCCAGGAGCGAGGTGCGCCGGCGGCCCCGGGCCTGCTCTTCGGCGCGGATGGCGGCGGCCACGGACAGCCCGTCCATGATCGGCATCTGGATGTCGAGGATCGCGACATCGAACTCCTTGGTGCGCCAGAGGTCCAAGGCGGCGGAGCCGTCGACCGTGGCGCTGACGACGTGGCCGGCCCGGCGAAGGCGGGCGCTGGCGACCTCGCGATTGACCTCGTTGTCCTCGGCGAGGAGGACGCGGAGATGGCGGGAGGCGCGGGGGGCGCCGTGGGCCGGCTCGTGGTCGTCGTGGGCCGGGGCCTCGGTGTTGAAGCGGGTCCAGAGGGCCGTGAGCGTCACCGGCCGGAAGAGCTGGGCTTGGCTGCGGAACTCGACCTCGGAGGAAGTCACCAGGATGATCTGCTCGCGGGGGAAGGCGGGGAGCCGGGGGCTGACGTCTTCGGGCAGGTCGATGATCGCCCGACTGAACGGGTTCTGGGCGGCGGCGGCCGCGGCCCAGAGGGCTTCGGCGTCTTCATAGGTCTCCGTCTGGACGCATTCGGCGCCCCAGAACGCGAGCGAATCGGCGAACCAGCGTCGCACGGCGGGGTCGCCGGCCACGAGCAGGATGCGTTGGCCGGCCAGCTTCGGCGGAGGCGGCGGCACGAAGGCGGGGTTGGGCTCGACCATCACCGTCGCCGCGAAGACCGAGCCCACGCCGACCTCGCTCGTCACCTTCATGTAGCCGTCCATCGCCTGGGTGAGGCTGCGGACGATGGTCAGGCCGAGGCCGGTGCCGCCGAAGCGGCGTGTCGTCGTCGCGTCGGCCTGCGTGAACGGTTCGAAGATGCTTTCGAGCCGGTCCTGCGGGATGCCGATGCCCGTGTCGCGGATCGTCAGCTGGGCGCGGAGGCGTCCGTTGCGCTCCTCGAACTCGAGTTCCGCGTGGACATGGCCGTTCTCGGTGAACTTCACGGCGTTGCCGACGAGGTTGGCGATGATGCGGCGGAACTTGATGGGGTCGCCGAGCACGGACTGGGGCGAGTCGGCCTTGACGAGGGCGGCGAGCTCGACGCCTTTGCGGCCGGCCTGGTGCTGGAACTGGGCGGTGACCTCCTCGAGGGCGCGGACCGGGTTGAAGGGGATGCTCTCGATCGTGACGTTGCCGCGGTCGAGGCGGGAGAAGTCGAGCACGTCGCGGACGGTGTCCTCGAGCTCGCGGGCGCAGGACTGGATCTTCGTGAGGACTTCGGGCGGGATCGGCGCGGGGGTCTCGAGGTTGGTCTCGCAGAGGCCTTGGATGGCGTTGATCGGGTTGCGGATCTCGTGGGTGACGTTGGCGACGAACTGCCATTTCGCGGCGGCGACCTCCTCGGCCTTCTCGAGCGCGATGCGCAGGCGGTTATGTTCGTCGACCGACTCGGTGATGTTGACCGCGAAGGTCAGGAGCCCGTTCGGCAGGCCCCCGCCCCCCTTGATGCGTTCGTGGACGACGCGGACGAGGCGGGAACGGCTGTCCTGCGTCTCGAAGTGCATGACCGCATGGAGCACGCGCTGGCCCGTGCGGATCACTTCCTCGTCGAACTGGCGGAACTGGTCGGCGGTCTTCGCGGAAAGGATGTCGGCCAGGGTGAGGTCGGCGACGTACCCGCGGTAGGGCAGGGCGAGGAACTCGTCGAGGCTGCGGCTGGTGTGGAGGATGCGCCCCTGCAGGTCGCGGAAGATGATGAAGTCGGGCGAGTTCTCGATGAGCGTGCGGGCGAGGCTCATGCCGGAGCGCGGCGTGAGGATGGGGGCGCCGTTGACCTGCGGGTCTTCGGCGAAGATCAGCCAGACCTGGCGGTCGAACTTGGGGTCGGGCTGGAGGATGATCTTCGAGGCCCGGATAGGCTCGCCCTGGCCGGCGTTGCGAAGTTCCAGCATGCCGCTCCAGGCGGACCACCGGGCGGCGGAGTGGAGGAGGGTGGAGGCGGGCAGGCCGTTCTCCAGCTCGAGGAACAGCTTGTCGATGTTCATGCCCGCTTGGACCTTGCGGCCGACCGCCCGGTCGACGAGCGGGTTGGCGAACAGGATCTCGCCCTTGCGGCTGCAGACCAGGAACGGCCAGGGCAGGAGGTCGGGCAATGTGGAGAGTTCCGCCATCGGTCTCCGGTGAGCATGGACGGCCCGGACGGCCGGGACAATCCTCCAAGTGATGGGGGGAAGGCACTAACGGAGAGGGGTAGGGGTAGGGGTGGGGGTTGGGGTGGGGGTTGGAACCGTAGTTAATTATTGGATACGCCTTAAATGAAGCCGATCGGACGACCCCGGGGTCGCCGGGGTCGTGTCTTGCTTTTGGTGCTCAGGAAGGGACTTGAACCCTTACGCTTTAGGGGCACTGGAACCTGAATCCAGCGTGTCTGCCATTCCACCACCTGAGCATTAAAGCGGACAGTTGAGCAAAGGGTTAGCCCCCGCTCTGTCAAGGTCAGGGCTGGCGCAAGGTCTTCAGCAGGTAGACACAATCGAGTTTCTGGCCGAATTTCCGTCCCACGCCGCGTAGGAGCCCGGCTTGTTCGAAGCCCAGCGAGGCGTGCAGGCGCAGGCTAGGGGTCTGTTCGCCGGAGATGCGGGCGATCACGGAGCTATGGCCGATGGCTTCGGCGCGGCGGAGCAGCTCCTGGAGCATCAGTTTGCCGAAGCCTTGGCCATGGCGGGCGTGGTCGATGAAGATGGAGTCCTCGACCGTCGCCGACCATCCTTGGCGGGTATTATAGGTCGAAAGAGAGCCCCAACCGACCACTTTACCCTCGGATTCGATGACCAAGACCGGGTGGGCCGGCCCTCGGTTCCTTAGCCAGGCGGCCCGGGCTTCGTCGGTTTCCTCGGTCAGGTGCCAGGTGCAGGTGCTGGTCCGGACGTAGTGGTTGTAGATGGCGTTGATCGCCCGGATGTCGGCCGGCAAGGCGGGGCGGACGCGTGTTTCCATGGGTCCCAGAGATAACCCGAACGAAAGCTTAAACAAGCACAGGAAATCCCGTTGACAGTCGCTCCCAGGTTACCTTTGTTGGCCGACCTGCCGTTGCTCAAACGGCTCTCCCGACCATGAAAGTCTCCTCCTCCCTCAAGTCGCTGAAGAAGCGTCACCCGAATTGCCAGGTAGTTCGCCGCAAGGGCCGTATCTACGTGATCAACAAGACGCACCCCCGCTACAAGGCGCGTCAGGGCTAACCCCTAGCAAACCCCCGTATTTTATGAAGAAGGAAGGCCATCCTGAATATAATCCCGTCGTCTTCGTGGATGTCTCCACGAACCGCGAATTCCCGGCTCGTTCGACCATGAAGTCGAAGGAGACCAAGGTGATCGACGGCGTCG